>CAITQH010000193.1 GCA_903894475.1 uncultured beta proteobacterium | reverse complement strand
CGACCCGCAATCCATGGCTCGCGTGGCACTGGATCCCGGATCAGAGCCTGCCCCGGGCTTGATCCGGGGTCCGGGATGACAATTTCAGGTTCAGGGTCCGTGTGCGGTATCGGGCCGGATTCGGGAGGCTCGCAATGACGAATTTATGTCAGCCTTCCATCCCGCGCTTCAAGCGCCACTGCTTGACCAGCGCATAGATGGCCGGAATCACAGCCAGCGTCAGGACGGTCGAAGAGATCATGCCGCCGACCATCGGCGCGGCGATGCGACTCATGACTTCGGAGCCGGTTCCGGTTCCCCACATGATGGGCAGCAGGCCGGCCATGATGGCGACGACTGTCATCATCTTGGGTCGCACGCGCTCGACCGCGCCTTCCATCACGGCCTCGTACAGGTCGGCCACACCGGGGTCGCGGCCCGCCGTACGGCACTTGATCTTGACGGCTTCCCATGCGTGGTCGAGGTAGATCAGCATGATGACGCCGGTCTCGGCCGCGACGCCAGCCAGCGCGATAAAGCCGACCGCCACCGCCACCGACAGGTTGTAGCCCAGCGCCCACATCAGCCAGACGCCGCCCACCAGCGCAAAGGGCACCGAGAGCATGACGATCAGGGTCTCGGTGATGCGCCGGAAGTTCAGGTACAGCAGCAGGAAGATGATGAGCAGCGTGACCGGAATCACGACCTTCATCTTCTCGATGGCGCGCTCCATGTTCTCGAACTGGCCGCTCCAGGTCAGGTAATAGCCGCTCGGGAACTTGACCTGTTCTGCCACCGCCTTCTTCGCGTCCCGGACATAGCCGCCAATGTCGCGCTCGCGGATGTCGACGTAGATGTAGGCTGAGAGCAGCGCGTTCTCGGTCCGTATGCCGGGTGCCCCCTTGGCGACGACAACCTTTGCCACCTGGCCCAGGGGGATCATGGCGCCGTCCATGGTCGGGATCAGCACTTCACGGGCAATCTGCTGCGGGTCGCTGCGCAGCTCGCGCGGGTAGCGCACGGCGACACCATAGCGCTCGCGGCCCTCGACCGTGGTGGTCACCATCTCGCCACCGAGCGCGGCGCCGACCACGTCCATCAGGTCACCCACCGCCAAACCGTAACGCGCCAGTTGCTGGCGGTCCGGCTCGATATTGAGGTAGAAGCCGCCGGTAATGCGCTCGGCAAAAGCGCTGCTGGTGCCGGGCACGGTTTTCACGACCGCCTCGATTTGCCGCGCCAGCTTTTCCATCTCGTCGAGATCCTTGCCAAAGACCTTGATGCCGATCGGTGTGCGGATGCCGGTCGAGAGCATGTCGATGCGGGCCTTGATCGGCATGGTCCACGAGTTCGCCACGCCGGGGAATTGCAGCGCCTTGTCCATCTCGGCAATCAGCTGGTCCATGGTCAGCCCCGGGCGCCATTCGGATTCAGGTTTGAGGTTGATCACGGTTTCGAACATCTCGGTGGGCGCCGGGTCGGTGGCGGTGTTGGCGCGGCCAGCCTTGCCGTAAACCGAGGTGACTTCGGGGAAGCTCTTGATGATCTTGTCCTGCGTCTGCAGCAGCTCGGCGGCCTTGGTGATCGACATGCCCGGCAAGGACGTCGGCATGTACAGCAGCGAGCCTTCGTTGAGCGTGGGCATGAATTCCATGCCCAGTCGGGACGCCGGATACCAGGACAGGCCCATGGCCAGCAGTGCCAGCAAAACCGTCACCTTTTTCCAGCGCAACACGGTGGTGATGATGGGACGGTAAATCCAGATCAGGAAGCGGTTTACCGGATTCTTCGCCTCCGGCATAACCTTGCCGCGGATGAAGAGCAGCATCAAGACCGGCACCAGCGTCACCGACAGCAACGCCGCACCCGCCATGGCGAAGGTCTTGGTGTAGGCCAGCGGCGAGAACAAGCGCCCCTCCTGTCCTTCCAGACTAAACACCGGCAGGAACGAGACGGTGATGATGAGCAGCGAGAAGAAGAGGGCGGGACCGACTTCCTTGCAGGCGGAGAGGATGGCGGCTGCGCGCTGTGCCAAGTCCGCAGAAATGGGGTCAGAGCCCTGGACTTGGGGTTTTGCCAAATCGGTGATGACTGCCTGGCCAGATCGAAGGCCCTGCCCCGAATTGGGATCCGACCCCAATTCTGCTGAATTGGGATCTGACCCCCAATTCGCTCCAAGTCTCTCCAGATGTTTATGGGCGTTTTCGATCATGACTATTGCCGCATCGATCATGGCGCCGATGGCAATCGCGATGCCGCCCAGGCTCATCAGGTTGGAACTCATGCCCAGCAGTCGCATGGCGATGAAAGAGATCAGGATGCCGACCGGCAGCATCAAAATCGCAACCAGTGCGCTGCGCACGTGCAGCAGAAAAATCACACAAACCGCCGCGACGATCAGCGACTCTTCCAGCAGGGTGCGCTTCAGGGTTTCGATGGCGCGGTGAATCAGCTCGGAGCGGTCATACACCGTCTGCACCGTCACGCCAGCGGGCAAGCCGGGGCCGATCTCGGCGATTTTTTCCTTCAGGTTGGCGATCACTTCCAGCGCGTTCTGGCCGTAACGCGCCATCGCGATGCCGGAGACCACTTCGCCCTCGCCATTGAGTTCGGTCACACCACGCCGTTCATCCGGCGTCAGTTCCACCCGTGCAATATCGCGGATCAGCACCGGCGTGCCCTTGTCGGCTTTGACCACCAGCATCTCGATGTCGGCCTTGCCGCGCAGATAGCCTTTGCCGCGCACCATGTACTCTGTCTCGGCCATCTCGACAGCACGGCCGCCGACATCGCGGTTCGAGTCGCGAATCGCCTGCGCCACTTTCATCAGTGGGATGCCATAGGAACGCAGCTTGACCGGGTCGACCGTCACCTGGTAGGTCTGCACAAAGCCACCCACGGAGGCCACTTCAGCCACACCGTGCGCCTTGGTCAACTGGTAGCGCACATACCAGTCCTGGATCGAGCGCAGCTCGGCCAGAGTCTTGTCCCTGGCCAACAGCGCGTACTGGTAGACCCAGCCAACACCCGTAGCGTCGGGGCCGATCTGCGGTGTGATGCCACGGGGCATACGCCCGGAAGCAAAGTTCAGGTACTCCAGCACGCGTGAGCGGGCCCAGTAAATGTCGGTGCCGTCTTCAAAAATGATGTAGACGAAGGATGCGCCAAAGAAGGAAAAGCCGCGTACCACTTTCGATTTGGGTACCGACAGCATGGCGGTGGTGAGCGGGTAGGTGACCTGATCCTCCACCACCTGCGGCGCCTGACCCGGGTACTCGGTGTAGACGATGACCTGCACGTCCGACAGATCAGGAAGCGCGTCAATCGGCGTGCGCAGCACGGCAAAGACGCCCCACAGCGTGATGAACAAAGTGGCAAGCAGAACCAGAATACGGTTGCGACCCGACCAGTCGATGATGTTGGACAACATGGCGTCTGCGCGTCAATGACCGGCGTGAGGGCTGGCAGCCAGCGGCTTGACGCTGGTGATGACCCACTCGCCCTGCGCACGTTCGACAAACTCGACCTGGATCCTGGCACCCGGTTTCAAGTCCTTCAGCAGCGAAGCATTGGCGAGCTTGAAGTCCATGGTCATGGCCGGCCATTTGAGACTGGCTACCGGGCCATGGCTGAGCGTGATGCTGCCGTCCTTCGCATCGATGCTGTCGACGGTTCCTTCGGCCTGGTGCCCGGCCGCCTTGGAGGTGGCTGCACTTGCCGCCGGCACTGCCGCCTTGCCGGCATCGCCAAGTCCACCCAGCGCCGCCTTGAGATTGCTCTCGGCGTCGATCAGGAAGTTGGCTGCCACCACCACCTGCTCGCCTTCTTTCACGCCGCTGAGCACCTGCACATGGTTGTCGCTGCGCTCACCCAAATTGACTTCACGCGGCTCGAAGCGCCCTTCGCCCAGACTGATCAATACGACCTGGCGTGTACCGCTGTCGATCACGGCCGACAAGGGCACGGTGAGCACCTTGGCCTTGGCCGAGACCGCCACTTCAAGCTGGGCAAACATGGCGGGCTTTAGCAGCAGACCCGGATTCGCCAGTTCCACACGCACCGGCACGGTCCGGGTCTCGGGTTTCAGCGTCGGATAGACGTAGCTGACGGTACCCGTGAACTCCTTGTCGGGGTAAGCGTTGATCCTGATCCTGGCCTTGGCTCCGGTCTTGATGGCGCCAATGTCCTGCTCGAACACATCGGCCACGACCCAGACCGAGGACAGGTCTGACACCTGGTACAGCACTTCGCCGGGCATGAAGCGCATGCCCTGTACCGCCTTCTTCTCGGTCACGACGCCGGAGACCGGCGAGCGGTAGCTCATGCTGCGTCTGGTTTCGCCCGAAGCCACCAGAGCCTTGATCTGCTCTTCCGAGATGTCCCAGTTCTTGAGCCGCTGCAGGCTCGATTCGACCAGCCGCGCCATCCCAAGTTGCGCCGGACTGTCGACGCCCTGCAGAGACTGCACGCCTTGCGCCGCAATCGCGTATTCGCGCTGTACCGACACCAGTTCCGGGCTGTAGACCTCGAACAGGGGCTGCCCCTTGGCCACAGGCTGCCCCGTCACATTGACGTGCAGGCGTTCGACATAGCCTTCAAATTTGGGTGCCACCATGAAAATGCGGCGCTCGTCGGGCTCGACCCGGCCGGCAGCACGAACGGTTCGGTCCATGCTGCGCAGTTGCACCGCCTCGGTACGCACGCCCATTTTTTGCACCTTGTCGGCGCTGATCCGGATCTGCTGGGCTGTGCCACTGTCTTGTGCCTGCTCACCTTCGAACACGGCGATGTAGTCCATGCCCATAGTGTCCTTCTTGGGCACGGGCGAGGTATCGGGCAGGCCCATGGGATTGCGGTAATAGAGGAGCTTTTTCGCCGGCACCCCAGTTGCAGGCGCGCCGTTGTGGACTTCAGGCACAGCGCCCGCGTTTCTATGGCCCAGAAAATATCCGCCGGCGACAGCCAGTGCCAGCGCGGCCGCGCCAAGGAAAATTTGAGATACTTTTTTCATAGGAATATCTAGCAATCTGTCATTGCGGAAACCAACTGTCATTCCGGCGAATGCCGGAATCCAGTGTGTTGCAAACCGCCAGTTGGTGCGGAGGTGACTGGATCCCGGATCAAGTCCGGGATGACATGTAGTGGGGCCGGGATGACATGCAGTGGGGCCGGGATGACAAACGGTGAGTCCGGGATGACATGGGCTCTGCCGTGGATGACACGCTTCATGGGGCGGCTCCTACATCTTCTCCTATCAAGCGCTCAATTTCCGCCAACCGTAGCTGCGCATCGATCTGGGCCCTGAGCTGGCTCTGGCGGGCCTGGCGAACCTGGCGCATGGCATCGAGCAAGGTCGCAAAATCTGCTTTGCCGTTCTCGTACGCAGCCAGGGCGGCCCGCCAGGTCAGGTCGGCCTGGGGCATCAGGCTGAAGCGCATCAGGTGTTCGGTCTGTCGGGCCGACTCCAGCGCCAGCAGGTTGTCCAGCAGGTCTGCCTTCGCCTGGTTGGCCGCCGCCTCCTGGCGCGCGCGGGCCGCTGCCAGCATGGCCTCGGACTCACGCTCCTGCGACTTCAGCACGCCATCGCGAATCGGCAGATTCAGCTCCACCATAACACCCCATTCCCGAACCGTGCTTTGCCGTTGCGTGGCGTTGATGCCCACAGTGAAATCGGGGTAGCGGCCCCGGTAGCTCAGGTCTCGCGCTTTTTCTGCGGACTTGGCACGACTGCCCTCCACCAGGAGTTGCGGGTTGCCTTGGCGCAAGCGCTCTGACAGGGCGGCAAAGTCCAGCTGTGACGGATCGGGCAAGGAACGCAGGGCCATCGGTGCGGCCAGCGCTGCGTCGGCGGGGCGCCCCAGCAGCAGGTTCAGGCGCGCCTGGGTTTGGCGCCACTCGGCCGAGAGCGCCACCAGCTCGGCGCGCATGCCGGTGTGTTCCACATGAATGCGCGTAATGTCCTGCTGCGCCGCCAGTCCACCGGCGTAGCGCACCTGCATCACCTGCTCCAGTTGCAGCATCAGGTCCAGGTTCTCGCTGGCCAGACGCTGGCTGGCCTGCACCAGATAGCGCTGCACGAACAGCGCCTTGACGCGCGCAGCCAGCTCGGCCCAGGTCTGGCGCTCGCGACCCTGTGCGGCCTCAGCGTCCAGGCTGGCAATGTCACGTCGGAGTTCGCGCTTGCCAGTCCAGGGCAGTTCCTGCGTCAGTGTGTAGACGGTGCCTCCCACGTTCGATGGTAGAAGGGTCGGTCCCTGCTCGCCCGCCCTGGTGAGGTCCTGCAACTCCATCTTCAGCCGGGGGTCCATCAAGGCACCGGCCGGCAGCACACGTTCGGTGGCCGCCACTGCCTCGTGCCGCATCGCGCTCAGTTCCGGATTACGTTGTCTGGCCAGCTGCATCAGGCCTTCCACGCTGGCACCGGGCGCAGACTCAGGGGTCTGCGCGCCAGCCGATCCGGCCACGGTCAACAGCGCAGCGACGATGCCGGCTCGCAAAACGGTTTGCATGAGCCTCACCCTACTTTGCCTTGGCGACGGCATCTTCGACCAATAGCTTCAGATCGTCGTAGCCGAACTTCGGCAGTGGTTTGCCATTGACGAAGAACTCCGGTGTCATGGCCACGCCCAGCGTGTTGGCATCCGCGAGGTCCTGCTGCACCACCTGGGCGACCGCCGTTGAGTTCATGTCCGTGCGCAGACGTTCCATGTCCAGCCCCAGACCGCTGAGCAAGGGCCAGATCAGGTCCACCTGCGCCTTGTGGTTCAGCACCCATACCGGCTGCGCAGCAAAAAGCGCTTCCAGCGTCTGACGGAACTGCCCCTGCCGGTGCGCCGCCTCCAGCACTTTCACTACCTGATCCGATCCGGGATGAAACGGGGCATAGCGAACCGTGACCCTGACTTTGCCGGGGTGCGCCGCCATCAGGCCCTTCACGAAGGGATAGAAATCGCTGCAAGTTCCGCAGGCCGGGTCCAGAAACTCGACGATATGCACCGGCGCATCGGCGTTGCCAAAGCTGGGTGAGTTCGCTCGCAGCAAAGCGCGCTGGCTTTGTGCGGCGCTCTGCGCCGAACGCTCGTCGGCCTGTGTCTTGTAAACAAATCCGCCAATGGCCCGCCCGAGGATCAGCAAGCCCGTCGCAGCAATGAGAATACCTTTGTGCTTCATTTCGCCGCCTCAAAGCGCATCAGCGTCATGCTGTCCGCCGGGTCGGTGGCAAAGCGGATCTTCTGCCCTTCCTTCACGTTGTCGAGCAGCGCGGCGTCCTTGACACGGTAAGCCATGGTCATCGCGGGCATGCCATTAGGCAAGGCGCCATGGGCCAGTGTGACCCTCTTGCCCTCTTTGTCGATCTTTTTCACCACCGCCTCTCCCATCGCGGTATCGGCGGCAGCGTGTTTGGCGGCCCTGTTGCCGTGCATGCTGTGGTCAGCCTGGGCCAAAACCGGCGCAGAAAAGACGTTGACCGCCAGAGCGGCCATCAGAGCGGTGTGCAAGCGTAGATTCATTTGGTGATCCTTTCTTGAATGAAATGTAGTGAGCAAAAGCCTGTCTGCAAATTGTTGAGAGTTTTGTAATTCGCGACACTGGCTCTCAGGCTTGTGTGGGCCGCAGGCGACGCAATGGATGACTCCGCGAATGTCCCCCGCCTTTGGTCTTGTCATCCCGGACGTCCAGTTTGTCATCCCGGCCCCGGATCAGGTCCGGGGTTTCAACATCCGGGATCCAGTGCCACACCACCACTGGATTGCGGGTCAGGCCCGCAATGACAAACCAGCGGCCCGCAATGACAAAACCATGGCAAGGATCTGGCCGCTGGGGTACTCAGCGCAGGAGTTATTGGGGTCAGACACCAATTTGGCTGCGGCACAAGGTGCCGCACCCTACGGGCGAGCCGAAGGCTCGGCGAATTTGGGCTCTGACCCCAAAAACTCCGGGGACAGCCGCGAAGCTGAGTGCCCCGGCGGCCTGATCCAACCACGATGCCGAGCTGAATTTGGCTGTCCCTTAAAGCGCAATGCATCTTCATGAGAGCCAGTGTGCCGCAGCGCCCCCCACAACAAGCTGACCGTCAGATTACATTCCTGTTATCTTCATCGCATCAGCAAGCGCTCAGCGCACAATGGCGGCCATGAAAATTCTTATCGTCGAGGACGAACCCAAAACCGGGGACTACCTGAAGCAGGGTCTGGTCGAGGCCGGGTTTGTCGTTGATCTGGTGCGCGACGGACAGGACGGCCTGCATCACGCACTGACCGAGGCCTACGATCTGGCGGTACTGGACGTGATGCTGCCGGCGCTCGATGGCTGGTCCGTACTGCAGGGCATACGCAAGGCTGGCAAGGACATGCCGGTGCTGTTCCTGAGTGCACGCGACCATGTGGATGACCGCGTCAAAGGCCTGGAGCTCGGTGCCGACGACTACCTGGTCAAGCCCTTTGCCTTTTCCGAGTTGCTGGCGCGTGTGCGCACACTGCTGCGCCGGGGCGCCAAGGCCAGCGCCGCCGAATTCCTGCGCGTGGCCGATCTCGAGCTTGATTTGCTGCGGCGTCGTGTCAGCCGCGCAGGCAAGCGTATCGACCTGACTGCCAAGGAATTTGCGCTGCTCGAACTGCTGTTGCGCCGCCAGGGTGAAGTACTGCCGCGCTCGCTGATTGCGTCCCAGGTCTGGGACATGAACTTCGACAGCGACACCAACGTCATCGAAGTCGCCATGCGCCGTTTGCGCGCCAAGCTCGACGACAACTTCGAGCCCAAGCTGATCCGCACCGTGCGCGGCATGGGCTATGTGCTGGAGAATCCGGATTGCGTCTGATTGGCAAAGCCTCCATTACCTGGCGCCTGACGCTGCTGTTCGCCAGCGCGGCCTCGGTGGTGCTGCTGGCGCTCGGCATGGTCGTTGCCAGTTCGGTCGAAAAGCACTTCGAGGATCTGGACATGGAGGTCCTCACAGGCAAGATGGAACTGGCGCGCCATGCCCTGGCGTCGGTCAAGTCGCACGATGATCTTCAGGGTCTCTCGCAGCAGCTTGACGACTCCCTGGTCGGTCACCACGGCCTCGAAGTGATGATCATCAGTGCCAACCAGACGGTGATCTTCGCCACGCACCATGCCAGTTTTCCAGCGCAACTGGTCGCCTCCAGTGTCAGCCAGGCGCCGTACCGCCCGGTGCTGTGGACGCTGGCGGGCCAGACCTACCGAGCCGTAGCAGCCGAAATGCCGACCGGCACCAACAACGGCGCCAGAGTGGTGGTGGCGGTGGCCACGGACATCGCGCACCATCAGATCTACATGCGCTCCTTTTTGCAAACACTGTGGTTGTTCGTGGCTGGCGCCGCCCTGCTGACCGGCTTGCTGGGCTGGGCGGCAGTGCGCCGCGGCCTGGCACCGCTGCGCGCCATGCGCGAGCAGGCGCAGGGCGTTGGCGCGCAACAACTCGACCACCGTCTGGCGGTGGCGTCGGTGCCACTGGAACTGGCTGAACTGGCGCAATCCCTCAATGACATGCTGGCTCGCCTGCAAGACGCCTTCAAGCGGCTATCTGATTTTTCCTCCGACATTGCGCACGAACTGCGCACGCCGGTGAGCAACCTGATGACGCAGACCCAGGTTGCCTTGTCCAAGGCGCGTCAGGCCGATGAATACCGCAGCATTCTGGAATCCAACGCCGAAGAATTCGAGCACATGGCGCGCATGATCTCCGACATGCTGCTACTGGCGAAAGCGCAGAACGGGCTGGTGGTACCGCAGCGTGAGGCGCTCGATCTGGCCCTTGAGGTGGGCGCACTGTTCGACTATTACGAGGCGGTGGCGGAGGAAAAAGGTCTGCAGCTGGTCCTTCAAGGCGCTGGCGAAGTCAGCGCCGACCGCCTCATGTTGCGCCGCGCACTCGGCAATCTTCTGTCCAACGCGGTGCGGCATTCGGCAGCGGGCACGACGCTGCGCGTCAACATCAGCAACCGAACAGACTCGGTCGCGATTGCCATTGAAAACACGGGTGACACCATTGCCCCTGAATACCTGGAGCGGATTTTCGACCGCTTCTTCCGGGTGGATCCGTCACGCCAGCGTTCCGGTGAAGGCAGCGGCCTGGGCCTGGCCATCACGCGCTCCATCGTGCTCGCCCATGGCGGTACGATCGCTGTCGAGTCTGCGCTCGGCGTCACTCGCTTTACCATCGAGTTACCCAACACGCCAGAGCGCCTTGTCCACGCAACAAGCATGTGATTCGTTAGCTGTTCATGACACGTCTGTTTTGCCTCCCCTTCTCCCTTTTGTTTGCTGCCGGAATGGCCATCGCGAGCACCGATGCGCCGACCGAGCGCGAATTGCACACTTCCGAATGCGTGGCCGCGCTGGACGCCAGATCCGAAGAGCTTGCCAGGCAAATCAAGGCCGGTCAGTCCGATTCGCGTCCATTGCTGGTGAGCACCCTCGAAGCCGGAGCAGCTTTCATTGGCCAGGCCTATTTGCAGGGGGATCGCGACGAGGCGCGCTCGCAGTCACTGCTGGCTGCCGCGCTGCAGGCGCAAAAACAATTGCCGGAGGCAGACCTTGCAACGCGACAGTCCGCTTGTGCACAGGAAGGTGATCGTCTGCTCTCGAAAATCGACCCGATTGGCCGTTTCGTCATGTCCCGGCTGGTGCAACGGCGCCTGCAAAAGCTGCTCGGTGACTGACCGGCAGTGCGCCGGCGGAGCGTGGACAATAGCGCATCATCAACTTCATCCCCAACGCATTCCATGACATCCCAAGCACTATCAAAACCCGTCGCCGTGGTAACCGGCGGCGCGCGTGGCATCGGTCTGGCCATCGCCCAGCGCTTTCTGAGCCAGGGACACCGCGTCGCCTTGCTCGACATTGATGGCGAAACACTGAGCCGAACCGCGGTCATGCTCAAGGACACAGATCATGTGCTGGCGATTCACTGTGACGTATCGAACCCGCAGCAGGTGCAAGCGGCCGTGGCCGACGTCGTCGCGACCTTCGGCCGGATCGATGCACTGATCAACAACGCCGGCGTCGCGGTATTCAAACCGATTCTTGAAACATCGTTCGAAGAATGGCGCTACGTGATGGGAACGAATCTGGACGGCGCCTTTCTCTGCAGCCAGGCCTGCGCGACTGTCATGGGCAAGACCGGCGGCGGCAGCATTGTCAATATCGCCTCGATTTCGGGTCTGCGCGCCAGCACCTTGCGCGTCGCTTATGGCACCAGCAAGGCAGCCTTGATTCAACTGACCAAGCAGCAGGCGGTCGAACTGGGTAACGTCGGCATCCGGGTCAACGCGATTGCACCGGGTCCGGTCGATACAGAGATGTCGAAACTGGTTCACAGCGTGGCGATCCGCTCCGATTACTACGACGCCATTCCGCTGAATCGCTACGGTACGACGGATGAAATCGCATCGGTCGCGCTCTTTCTGTGCAGCGAGGCCGCCAGTTATGTGAATGGTCAGGTGCTGGCGGTTGATGGCGGCTTCGATGCCGCCGGTGTCGGCCTGCCAACGCTGCGCCGGTCAGTTCCCTGAATCGACCAGCGCCCGCTTGTCAAAGAAAGCCGGTCGAAATCCAGGGCACGGCGGCAATCACCAGCAGCGCCACAAACAGGG
>CAITQH010000192.1 GCA_903894475.1 uncultured beta proteobacterium | reverse complement strand
TGTATGACCGGGGCCCCGTGCTGTTCTGGCAAAAGCGTGTCGGTCTGCACGGTGAAATTTTCGAGTTTCCAAAATTCCGCTCCATGTGTGTCAATGCCGAAGCGGTTCGTGCCGCGCTCATGGCGAAAAATCAACACGGCAGTGAAGGCGTTACCTTCAAGATGAAGCGCGACCCCCGCATCACCCCGGTCGGTCGCTTGATACGGCGCACCAGCATCGACGAGTTGCCACAGTTGTTGTGCGTCCTGACCGGTCACATGAGTCTGGTCGGGCCACGCCCACCCCTGGTCAACGAGGTCGAACGCTACACCATGCAGGAGCGTCAACGCCTCTCCGTGACGCCTGGCCTGACCTGCATCTGGCAAGTCAATGGACGCTCGGAAATACCGTTCCCGCAGCAGGTGCTGATGGACATTGACTACATTCAGCAGCGCTCCATCGGCACCGACGTCAAGTTGCTTGCGAAGACCCTGCCTGCCGTCATCCGTGGCCGCGGCGCCTACTGATTGGACGCAATATGGCAAACTGGCTGACTCCGAGCAAGGGCTGTGCACCCGAAACGGCCGCGCATTTCGACGAACGCGCCGACCGGCAACTGCGCGCCTTCGACCTGCTGCTGTCAGTCATGCTGCTGCCGCTGGTGCTGCTTCCCTTGCTTCTGGGCTGGCTGCTGGGCCGGACCCGCGCCACGCTTTATCAAGGGCACACGGGTGCCAGATTCAAGCGCTGGCAAATCGATTTTCCAGCCACTTTGGCAGGCCGCATCCTTGGGCGAACCGGCATCGGTTCCTGGCTCGTGCTTTTCAACATCCTGCGCGGCGACATGGCATGGGTCGGACCCCAGGCAAAGCAGGGACCAGAGATTCAAGAAGCACTGCCGGCGCTGAGGCGCATCCGCCCGGGTCTGGTCAATATATGGGAGCTACGCCGCCGCACTGCGGTGGACTTTGGCTCCGAACTCGACGCCGACCTGGAGTACGCCACGCAGCGTGGGCTCAAGCACGACCTGGGGCTGCTGATGCGTGCCTTTGTGCTGCTGTGGCTGCCCACTCCCGGTGAAACCAGTCAGGCCCGGCTGTGTGTTGGCGACGTCTCTTTTGATAACGTCAACATGACCCAGGCACTTGAGCGCGTTGGCGACATGCTGCTGGGCAGCAGCGCACAGCAGGTGAGCTTTGTCAATCCGGCCTGTGTCAACATCGCCGCTGGCGACCGCGGCTACCGTCGGCTGCTGGGACGCGCCGCCCTGGTGTTGCCTGATGGCATCGGCATCAAGATCGCGGCCGACATCCTTGGCGTACCCCTGAAGCAAAACGTCAACGGAACCGATTTGTTCCCTCGCCTGTGCGAAATGCTGCAATCGCGTGGCGCCAGTGTGTTCCTGCTCGGAGGCCACCCCGGCATTGCCGAGCAAGTGGCGGCGGTGATTCATGAAGGCTGGCCCCAGTTGCACATTGCCGGTCTGCGGGATGGTTATTTTGAAACAGCCCAGGAGGGTGAAGTAGCGGCCCAGGTCAGCGCCAGTCGAGCCGACGTTCTGTTGGTGGCACGCGGCGTGCCGATGCAGGACGTGTTCATTGATCGCCATCTGCACCAGTTGGGTGTCAAAGTGGCTATCGGTGTTGGCGGATTGTTTGACTTTGTCTCAGGTCGCATCAACCGCGCACCGGCCTGGATGCGCGATAGCGGCCTGGAATGGATTTATCGCCTGCTGCAGGAACCCTCTCGCATGTGGCGGCGCTATCTGGTGGGCAATCTCACTTTCCTGGGCCGCATCTCGATGCAACGCCTGGGTCTGCGCCGACCTGCCAATGATGAATTGAAACATGTTGGCCAGTTGCTGGGCGCGGGACTTGAGGGAATTGCCGGACTGCGCACGGTACTTTTTGCCACCGCCACGGCGCCGCAGGACATACCCGTTGGCGACGACTTTCCGGCCGCATTGTTG
>CAITQH010000191.1 GCA_903894475.1 uncultured beta proteobacterium | reverse complement strand
TGCAGGTGGAGTACGCACCGGTAGGCGTGCTGTTGCGACGCCTGGCCGAGGGTACGCAGCCGGATGTGTTGATCGTCTCCGCCGAAGTGGTTGCCGAGGTGGAGCGCAAAGGCTGGTCGGTACCGGGCTCCGCGCTGGCGCTCGGCAGTGTTGGCGTCGGCGTTGCGGTGAAAGAGGGAGCACCCACGCCCGACATTTCCAGTCCGGACGCCTTGCGCAAGACCTTGCTGGCGGCCCGAAGCATCACCTACATGGACCCACAGAAAGGAACCAGTGGCAAGCACTTTGCTGCGGTGCTCGAACAGTTGGGAATCACTCAACAGGTCAAAGCCCGGACCACACTGGGTGACGTCGGCTTCGTGGTGGAACCGGTAGCACGTGGCGAGATCGAACTTGGCGTGCAGCAGATCACGGAGATCCTGCCCGTCAAGGGCGCCAGACTGCTGGGCCCGCTACCGGCGCCACTGCAGAAGATCACGACCTACTCTGTCATGCTTGGCGCACAGGCACGCGACCCGCTGCTTGCAGGCGCGCTGATCGGCTACCTGACCGGTGCGCAGGCCGCCGCGATGTTCAGACAAAAAGGCTTTTCCGTGCCATAGCGTCGAGCGCAGTGCGCTACCATGCACGAGAAGTGAAGGAGACCTCATGCCCGTGATCACCAACATTGAAGACCTGCGCGTGCTGGCGGAAAAGCGCGTACCGCGCATGTTTTACGACTACGCCGATTCCGGCTCCTGGACGGAGGGCACCTACCGCTCCAACGAGTCCGATTTTCAGAAAGTCAAGCTGCGCCAGCGCGTCGCCATCAATATGGAGAATCGCAGCACAGCGAGCACCATGATCGGGCAAACGGTGGCGATGCCGGTGGCGCTGGCACCGGTCGGATCCACCGGCATGCAGCACGCCGACGGTGAAATCCTGGCGGCGCGTGCCGCCGAAAATTTCGGCGTGCCGTTCACGCTTTCGACCATGAGCATCTGCTCGATCGAGGATGTGGCCGCGCACACCAAGGCACCGTTCTGGTTTCAACTCTACGTGATGCGCGACCGCCAGTTCATCGAGCGGCTGATCGACCGCGCCAAGGCCGCCAACTGCAGCGCGCTGGTGCTGACGCTCGACCTGCAGATCCTCGCGCAGCGCCACAAAGATCTGAAAAACGGCCTGTCGATTCCGCCCAAACCGACGCTGACCAACTGGATCAACCTGGCGACCAAGCCACGCTGGTGCCTGGGCATGCTCGGCACGCAGCGGCGCGAGTTCCGCAACATCGTCGGCCACGTCGGCGGCGTCGAGGACATGAGTTCGCTGTCGCAATGGACCGCCAGCCAGTTTGATCCGACGCTGAACTGGAACGACGTCGAATGGATCAAGAAGCGCTGGGGCGGCAAACTCATCCTCAAGGGCATTCAGGACGTGGAAGACGCCAGGCTCGCCGTCAATTCCGGTGCCGATGCGCTGATTGTCTCGAACCACGGCGGACGCCAGTTGGACGGCGCTGAATCGAGCATCCGTGCGCTGCCGGCCATTGTGGACGCGGTCGGCAAGGAAATCGAAGTGCATATGGACGGCGGCATCCGCAGCGGCCAGGACGTGCTCAAGGCGCGCGCACTGGGCGCACGTGGCGTCTACATCGGACGCGCCTACCTCTACGGGCTGGGTGCCATGGGTGAAGTTGGTGTCACCAAGTCGCTGGAGATCATCCGCAAGGAACTCGACACCACCATGGCGCTGTGCGGACGCACTGACATCAACACAATCGACAAATCGATTTTGCTGCCGGGGACTTATCCAGCTTGAACTGTGAGTCATTCCCGAAATGATGACAAGCCAAACTCCGCTCTCCTGAAGTTCAGTGGCATGTTTTGATGTGTCATTCGGTCGCCAGTGCTCAAGTCGGCCTCACTTGGTGCAGTTGAGTTTGCACGAGTCAATGATTAACTTTCACTGTGCCGGTTAAAAATGACAGGCTGTGTCGAGCGTGGAATACACCTTATTTCACTGCACGTTCCAGATTGATGAAAGGCGTTGCGTTTCCGCTGACCTGCGGTAGCTTTCCGTCCCATTTGGCAATGGCCGCGCGTTCGTTCTCGATCCGGCGCAGCGCCAACAACTCGGACGTGATCTGCAGCCGTTGTAGGGCC
>CAITQH010000190.1 GCA_903894475.1 uncultured beta proteobacterium | reverse complement strand
GTCAAGAGCTTCATCGAGCGCCAGGAGCCTGAAATCCTGGAACACTTTGAGCTTGTCGTGAACACCGTCAGCATGGAAGAGGCGGTGCAGCAACAGCAAGAAGTCGAGTCAATGACCGTCTCTGATACCAGTAGAGCAGCATGACGCTGGCCAATAGGGTGGGTAGCCATACAAATGTATGGTCCTTTATGTGGTTTGCTGGTAGCATTCACCCATGACCGCTGTGAAATTTGAATGGGACGACAACAAGGATGTTGAAAACCAAGCCAAGCATCAAGTCTCTTTCCAGCAAGCGCAGGCTGCATTCGCGGACCCACAGCGTGTCCTGGCCCGAGACCTTGGTCATAGCGAAACCGAGCAACGGTATTATTGTTTCGGTCAGGCCGGCGCTGGCGTACTGACGGTGCGCTTCACGTATCGGCGCAAGGTCATTCGGATTATCGGCGCGGGTTACTGGCGTAAAGGAAAGGCAGTTTATGAAAAAGAAAATCGTCTACACAGATGAACCGTTGGGCGACATGGAGGTGATCACCGATTTTCTGCCTGCGCCTGCTGAGCTTGCTTTTCGCGAAGCGGGTGTCAAGGTCACGCTCGCTTTGAGCAAGTCCAGCGTGGACTTCTTCAAGTCAGAGGCATCAAAGCATCAAACGCAGTATCAACGAATGATTCGGCGCTTGCTGGACTCCTACGTCCAGGCGCAGGGCACCATCGCGCTTAACGCAAAGGGGCGCGAGCGCAAACGCGCATCGGCATAGTTGTTGGCAATGCCCACTCAGCTCACAGCGCAATCGATCTGGGCGGCTTGCCGCGCCGCCACGCATTTCATGGCGCAAGTCGCTTTCATCTTGGCACCCGTGGCTGGAGTCTTTCGGCACTAAAATTCCCGCATGCACGCTGCCATTTCCCGACACCTCTCGAGCATATCGGCTATCTGCAAGCGCTATCGCGTCAGCCGCCTTGACGTGTTCGGCTCTGCGGCCCGTGCCGATGACTTCAACCCGGACAGCAGCGATGCCGACTTTTTGGTTGAGTTCGCCCCAGATGCCAAGACGGGTCTGGATGAGTATTTCGGGGTCAAGGCGGCGCTGGAGCAATTGCTGGGCCGCAGCGTGGACCTAGTGGAGACGGCCGCGGTGCGCAACCCTTATGTGTTAGCCAGCATCAATCGCCATCGGGAATCGCTTTATGCAGCGTGACCCGCGAGCGTTTCTGTGGGACGTGCGTGAGTCGGCAATTGCCATCCAAAGTTTCGTGGCGGGCATGGATGCCAGCGCATATGCAGCCAACGAAATGGTACAGGCGGCCGTCGAGCGCAAGTTTGAAATCATCGGTGAGGCTCTGAGCCAATTGGCCAAGCTGGACCCAGTACTTGCTTCACGCATTGCAGAACTGCCGCAAATCGTCGCGTTTCGCAACCAGTTGATCCACGGCTATGCGACCGTGAAACACGGCACCGTGTGGAACGTGATCGATAACTCGCTGCCATCGCTTATTGCTTGCGTTCGATCGTTGTTACAGGAATTGGGTGAGGTCTGAGCAGCGGATTCATCGTGAATCCAACCTCGTCGAGTTGCAGAACTGCTTGCAAGGCCACCACAGGCACACCGACCAACGATGGGCTGATCGTGACAAGAAAGACTTACCTGTCGAGCAGTTCGCCAAGTTGCTCTCCAATGCCGCGATCAAAACCTTCATCGAACGCCAAGAGCCTGAAATCCTTGTGCTCTGCCTCAACGGCGTCTGGTGCGTTTGGACTTGGGAGGCAAGCGTTTGTCGCCCAACATTCGGGACAGGAGTGCATGCAGTCTCACCCCTGCCACAGTTCCGACGCCGCCTGCCACTGCCAGACCGATCACCAGTTTCCAGACATCAGCATTGTCTGAGCCGCCACCACCACGGACAACAGTCCAAAGCAGGTAGGTACAAACAAAGGTCGCCGCATAAATGAAACGTTTTGTGTTGTCTTGATTCGGTTTCATGTTTGTAATTTACCAGCCGACCCACTTGCCCACAAGCTCTTTCATTGCCCTGCCACTGCCATCCAGCGCCAAGGCATCAGGCAACCACGCGAGCACTCCGGGTGGTGGTGCCTGGCTGGCCTCGAAGTCGGTCGGGGCAGGGATCACTTGCAGACCCTGCGCAGTAAAGAGCGCAAAGGCGCGAGGC
>CAITQH010000189.1 GCA_903894475.1 uncultured beta proteobacterium | reverse complement strand
GCGCACTGACCTGCCGTCGCCTGATCGTGACAAGAAGACGGCGCCCATCGAGCAACTCGTCAAGCTTGAGAAGGAGATGAATCAAATTCATGAGCATTTCAAAGACGCGGAAATGAACTACGGCTCTGATCTTTTGAATTTGGTTCTGGCCAAGGGCTATCTGACCAAGTTACTGGCCAATGCGGCGGTCAAGAGCTTTATCGAGCGCCAGGAGCCTGAAATCCTGGAGCACTTTGAGCTTGTCGTGAACACCGTCAGCATGGAAGAGGCGGTGCAACAACAGCAAGAAGTCGAGTCAATGACCGTCTCTGATACCAGTAGAGCAGCATGACGCTGGCCAATAGGGTGGGTATTCTTGCCTGCCCCGCAGTGCAGCCAAATTGCAGGGCCCGTCTCAGCCGTGAGCCTGCTCAGCATCCCAGCCCTTGCAGGCCAGTGCCACGTAGCGCGGCACTGGCCTGGCCCCAGTGCCGTAGGCGCTCATGGTTCGTGTCGTCATTCCAAGCGCTTTGGCAGCTTGGGGCAGGGTCAGCGCGTTATGGCTGCGCCACTGGGTGAAGATGCGGGTGTTTTCATCAACCGCGTTTTGCGCGCGGGCATCGAGCCACAGCGTATCGGCACCGATCTGAATGTCCTGCTCGGGCCACTCTACCGTCCAGCCTTCGCCTTCAATGATGCAAGCGCGGGCAAATGCGCTCACATCGCGCAAGGGCGCAAGAGCAGGAAACTTCTCAAACTCACCGGCCAGCGACACGGTGTAGACGCTCGAATCAACGAACGTCAACCGCAGCTGGTAGTTGGGCAGTGCCTGCACTGCCTGCAGGCGGGGGCGCTTCATATTTGCCACGATTTCCACTCCTCAATTAAAGCCGCTTGGTTAGCTTGAAGCCATGCAGCAACTTCAGCCAACACACCAGGCGGCACAGTGCCAGCCATCAGTGCCAGCGTCACCAGATCAAATTTTGCATTGACATCGCCACCGACCAGATGCACGTGCATGGGCTCGTGGTCTTTCTCGCGCAACTGCAAACGGTACTTGTTGCGAAAGCGCTGCTTGGTTGTCATGACTCCAATTGTATGGAAATCATTTCTATGAGTCAAGACAAAAGCGAGGAGCCTGAAATCCCGGTGCTCTGCCTCAACGGCGTCTGGTCCGCTTGGACTTGGGTGACACGCGTTTGTCGCCCAACATTCGGGACAGGAGTGCATGCAGTCTCACCCCTGCCACAGCTCCGACGCCGCCTGCCACGGCCAGACCGATCACCAGTTTCCAGACATCCGCATTGTCTGAGCCGCCAGCGCCACGAACAACAGTCCAAAGCAGGTAGGTACAAACAAAGGTCGCCGCATAAATGAAGCGTTTTGTGTTGTCTTGATTCGGTTTCATGTTTGTAATTTACCAGCCGACCCACTTGCCGACAATCTCTTTCATCGCCCTGCCACTGCCATCCAGCGCCAAGGCATCAGGCAACCACGCGAGCACTCCGGGTGGTGGTGCCTGGCTGGCCTCGAAGTCGGTCGGGGCAGGGATCACTTGCAGACCCTGCGCAGTAAAGAGCGCAAAGGCGCGAGGC
>CAITQH010000188.1 GCA_903894475.1 uncultured beta proteobacterium | reverse complement strand
GGCTACATTGCGTGGTCCCTCGCTGCCGTTTTGCGGGTTCAACGCGACCACCGGCTGAGCGGTAAGCGCCGCCAGCCGTTCAATCCCCTGGGCGCCGCCGGGCGGGCACTGGTTGATGCCGGCGCTGCCATCGGCAATCGCGTGCGCGTAGGCTTTGCAGTCGCTGTAGCCGCAGCGGCGACACTGCGTCTGTGGCAGCAGCGCCAATACCTTGGCAGCCAAGGCGGGCATTATTTCTTGCCGGCAACTTTCTTGGGTACGGCCCTGGTCTTGGCAGCGATGGGTTTGACCGGATCGGTCGCCACTTCGCCAGGTGCTTTCACAGTCGGCTGGTGCGTCAGAATGAAGGCCTTGACCTGCGGATAAACCACTTCGCGCCAACGCCGGCCGCTGAAGATGCCGTAGTGCCCGGCACCTTGCACCTCCAGATGCTTTTGCTCCGACGCGATGACGCCACTGCAGATGCCGTGCACTGCTTCAGTCTGGCCGGAGCCAGAGATGTCGTCCAGTTCGCCTTCGACAGAGAACAGGGCGGTGGTCGTGATGTCCTGCGGCCGCACGCGTTCGGTCTTGCCATCCACACCCACAACATCCCAGGTACCGCTGACCAGGCTGAAGTCCTGAAAGACGACCCGGATCGTGTCGAGGTAGTAGTCTGCGTCCATGTCGAGAACCGCGTTGTACTCGTCGTAGAACTTGCGGTGCGCCTCAGTGCTGGCTCCATCGCCCTTGATCAGGTCCCGGAAGTAGTCGTAATGGCTCTTCGCATGGTTGCTCGGGTTCATCGCGACAAAGCCAGTGTGCTGCAGGAAGCCCGGGTATACACGCCTGCCAGCGCCAGCGAAATTTGTCGGCACGCGGTAAATCACGTTGTTCTCGAACCAGTCGTGGCTCTTGGTCATGGCCAGATTGTTGACAGCTGTGGGTGATTTGCGCGCGTCAATGGGACCGCCCATCATGGTCATGGTCAGCGGTGTCAACTCACCGCGGCTGGCCATGAGCGAAACGGCTGCCAGTACCGGCACGGTTGGCTGGCAAACGCTGACAACGTGGCAATTGCCGTAACTGCCTTGCAGATGGCGAATGAATTCCTGCACATAGTTGATGTAGTCGTCAAGCGAAAATTTACCCTCCGACAGCGGTATCAGGCGGGCGTTTTTCCAGTCAGTGATGTAGACCTTGTGATCCTTCAGCATGGTCTTGACGGTATCGCGTAACAGCGTGGCGTAGTGACCCGACAGCGGTGCCACAATCAAAACCACCGGCTGCGTCTTGAGTTTCTGCAAGGTTGCCGGATCGTCCGTGAAGCGCTTGAAGCGGCGCAGCTGACAGAACGACTTTTCAATTTCGATGCGTTCATGGACCGCCACTTCGACCCCTTCGACCGCAATTGTGCGCAGGCCGAATTCCGGCTTTTCGTAGTCCTTGCCCAAGCGGTGCATCAGGTCGTAGCCGGCTGACATGCGCTGCGCAAACGGACTCTGTCCGAGCAAGGACAAGGGGTTGCCATAAACCTTGGAAGCAGAATGAGCCAGATCAGTCAAGGGCTCCATCAGGGAACGCTGGGTTTCGTAGAGTTGGTAGAGCACGGTAGATTTACTTTCAGGAAATGTTGCAGTGCAATATAACAGTATTCAAGGAGATTAATTGGGGTGTTTCCCCCAATATATACAAAAATGTGCCGAAGTTTGCAAGGCAAGCGACAGGCGACGGCTTGAGGCCTTTGCCATCAGCACACTATTTCCGGTCGTTGCGAGGCCGTAGGTCGTGGCAATCCATACATGGACTGCCACGCTGCGCTCGCAGCGACGAACGAAAGGCTCCTGGTGGAAAGATGCGCCTACTGGAACAGTTCAGCGCGCTTGATCAATTCTTCCAGGCCTGCTTCCTTGGGGTTGCGCGGCTTGCCCGGATGAATGATGGACACTTGGCAACTCTCGGCTGCTTCGACCAACTGGGCGTAGGTGCCGGCGTTGATGTCGATGATGCGCGCCTGCTGATTCTTGTCATAGGCAAACATCTTGCCGTTGATTGTGGTGCACTCATTGCAGGTCGAGCAGCGTGCCGTCTCGACGTAGGCTTCATCAGGCGATCTTTCGGGCTCGGCATCTGCCACGACGGCACTGGCGGCTGCCGCAGGCGCTGCTGCCAGAACTGGGGTTGGCGCGCTTGCGGCGAGCACTTCGGCCGCCTGCTGCATGCTGTCTTCCCAGGCTCGCTTTTCGCGCGCCAGCAGTTTCTTGGCGTGTGAATTGTGTACGCCACCGAGTTCCTGCAGGCTGTGCCAGGCCGACAGGCAACGACGGGCTTCGCGGATCAGGCGCTCGTCAACAATGACTTTTTGCAGCACGTTGTCGGCATCAACCATGGTCAGGCTGGGCACCTTGTCGGGCAAGCCTTTACGCTCGCTGGCCAGGCTATCGTTGACCGTGATCAGGCTGCCATTCCACTGAGCGCGGGGCACGCGAGCGAGGTGAGCGGCGTAGCGGCGATCGCTCGCCATAAAATCGACCAGCGTGAAGGCCAAATTCTCTGACACCCGCTGGTGCAGTTCGTCTTCGTAGCTGAAGGCCTGGACCGTCCAATCCAGATCGACCTGCGAATTGGCGTCGAGGTAAAAGCGCGTGGCCCAGTTCGGACCAGCCGAAGGGTCGTAACTAAAGGCCGGGAAAGCGCGCGACTCCATCGCCGCGGCCGCCGCCAGATAGGGTGGCAGACCGGACGCCTTGGCACTTGCGCCAGAAAACACGCTGAACAAGGCTGGGCCGCGGTAACTCAGCCCGCGCAACAGGCGATCGCGAAAGCGCAGCAGGTTGGAACTGCTCGATTGCATGACATAGACATCGTTGAGCCCCATCGCCATGCTGGCGATCTTCTGGCTACTCGAGCTCGTGGTCAGGCTGCCCTCGCCGTGCGCTGAAAGCGCCAGGATGTCGTCAATCTGCAGCAGCACCTTGATCGGCAGCCCCGCGGACAGAATTTCCATCAGTTGGGCCTGCTCGACTGCGTCCATGCTGGCGGCGTTGAGGCAGACCAGGTAGTCGGGGAACTGTACCAGTTCCTGCGGATCGAGGCCATTGGCTCCAAACTGCTCAAACAAAGCGTCGTGCCGCGCTTCGCTGTACTGGCCAGCAATTTCGAGCTCGGCCATGGCAATTGCCTTGGCCAGCGCCATCAGCTTGGCGCTGCGCTGGCGAAAGGCGGCGAGTGCCTCGGTGCAGTTGGTGAACAGGAAAGTGTAGGGCTTGCCGGCGGCGGCCTTGCCGCTGGCGGGAATGAACTGCTGCGCATTCAGCGTGGTGATCAGTTCGTTGATACGCTTGCGCCGGCTCTCCGGAAACGCGTCCTTGGGTAGCGCCTTGGCGAGCAGGCGCGACATGGCGTCGAAGTCGAACGCGCCGGCGAATCCACTGCCAACGGCGGCGTGCAGGTTCTTCGGGCTGCGCCCGGCAGCCGAGCGCTCATGATCGGCCTTCAGGATGTCCGACAGCTTAAGCGCCAGGCGGTCAAGATTCTTGCGAAAACCCTGTGCCTTTTGCCGCTGCACGGCGGCCCAGGCATGCTGCAAAAGGCGCGCAGGCAGCGCGGCATCGCAATCAACCACGGCACCATCGACCTTGATGGCGGCGCGCGTGCGCCGCGCACTGTCGTCAAACGATTTGTCATCCGACTTGCCGAGTCCGGCGGTCGCCTTGGTCCAAAGCGCAGAAAAAGAAGCACCAGCGCCATTGGCGGCCTGTGTGCGAATTTCCTGCTCGATGCGCAGGGCATGTTTTCTGATTCGCTCGCCGTCGGTGCCACGGGCCGCGCCCGCCAGAGCGTTGTCGAAAAGCCCCGACAGCGATTGAACAGCCTTGTCGGCGACGCCGCCGTCGACCAGTACCAGCGGATAGTCGTAACGCAGTTCCGACAGGTTCCGATAGCCGGCAAAAAGCGCTGGGCGCAGTCCCAGTGAATCAACCGCATCGAGTTGCGTGCTGGCGCGTCGGCCGGTCAGGTAGAAGGCAACTTGTGCTTGTGTATCTGCTTGCATGTTGTTACTTCCCTGCCTTCTGATTTGCTGGCCAGACCGTGTATTTGTCGAGTTCGGCGTTCAAACCGGTGCGTGTCAACTCCGCTGTGCGCAGTTTGTCGGTGAGTCGCAAGTCCTCATAGCAGGGAACGTAGGGATTGCGATACAGGATGCCGACGGGAATCGTGTCGAGGCCAGAGGCAATTTCGCGCGCCCGGTCGATGTTGGCCGGGTCATGTTGCAATTGGTTCTTGTAGATGCGCGACATGCCAGCACTGGTTTGCAGGCCGTCTTCATGGTTGAGCAGTTGCACCCGATTCGGGTCATTCAGCCAGGGATCCAGCGATACCGGGAGCCACTCCGGGCAGCGCTGCACGATGCGCACGAAAGAGAGTCCCTTGTGATGGTAGGCAGCCTTGACGATGTCGTACAAAACCTCCGGAATCCAGTCGACTGCCTGCGCCACAAACGACACGTTTTGCACGCCCAGTGTGACAGTCAGCGGATTCAGCGCTTCGAGGTAACTGCCGCGTGGCGTGGTGTTGCTCTTGGTGCCGATCGGTGAGGTCGGTGAGGCCTGCTTCTTGGTCAAGCCATAGATCTGGTTGTCGTGCAAGAACACCGTGATGTTCATGTTGTAGCGGATGGCGTGAATCCAGTGCGCCGCGCCTATGCTGCAGCAGTCGCCGTCGCCCGTATTGACGAACACGGTGAGGTCTGGCCGGGCCATCTTGACGCCTTCGGCCACCGGCAGCGCACGACCGTGAATACCGTGAAAGCCGTAGGTTTTCATGTAGTGCGGAAAGCGGCTGGAGCAGCCAATGCCGGAGACAAATACGGTCTTCTCTGGTGCCAGCGCTTCATCCCGGCAAAGACGCTGTACGGCAGCAAGAATGGCGTTGTCGCCGCAACCGGTGCACCAGCGTGGTACACCGCTCTGATAGTCTTCAAGCTCGAAGTGCTCGTCGCACATTTCGAGCAGACACTCCGTGGCGGACATCATGTTCATGGTGTTTTCACCTTTCTGTACTTTTACTTTTGCAGTTGTTTGAGTATCACGCGACGGATCGTGCTGGGCTTGATCGGTTGACCCCGCACCTCGCTCCAGCAGTCCACATCCACCAGGTAGCGCGAGCGCAGCAGGATCGCCACCGACGAGTAGCGCCGGTTGTTTTCATCAATGACTTTGTCTTCCGGGCGATCGCTCCAGTTGCTCTCGATCGTCATCACCTTCTTGAAACCCTGCATGATTTCCTTGATGCCGGGTGGCAGTGGCTGAAGGAACTGCAGATGCAGCGACGACACCTTGTAGCCGTCGGCGCGCATGGCCCCAATCGCTTCTTCGATCGCACCCTTGGTGCTGCCCCAGCCGACCACCAGCAGGTCGCCCTTGGCCGCGCCAAAGACGGTCGGCGCCTTCAGTGTCTTTTGCAGTGTGGCAAGTTTCAGGCTGCGAAAACGCAGCGTCTGCTCGTTGATGTCGGCGTCGTAGGCAACGTGGCTGTCGCGGTCATGCGCCAGACCGGTCAGCGTGTGCATGCCGCCAGGTTGACCCGGAATAAAGCGCCGCGCCAGACCGGTCGTGTCGTCCCAATCGTAGGGCCGCGCGCCCTTGGGCACCGGGCTCTGGTCAATT
>CAITQH010000187.1 GCA_903894475.1 uncultured beta proteobacterium | reverse complement strand
CTGAGAGTCGGCGTGGTAGCTGGAGCGCACCATCGCGCCCACCGCCGCGTGTTTGAAGCCCATGGCATAGGCTTCGTTTTCGAACATCTTGAAAATGTCGGGATGCACGTAGCGCTTGACGGTCAGGTGGCTGCTCGACGGTGCCAGGTACTGGCCCAGGGTCAGCATTTCAATGCCATGGGCGCGCATGTCGCGCATCACGGCCAGAATCTCGTCGTCGGTTTCGCCCAGGCCCACCATCAGGCCGCTCTTGGTCGGTACCTCCGGGAACTGGGCTTTGAATTTCTTCAAGAGGTTCAGGGAGAACTGGTAGTCACTGCCCGGCCGCGCCTCCTTGTAGAGGCGCGGTATGGTTTCCAGGTTGTGGTTCATCACATCGGGTGGGGCGGCTTTCAGGATCTCCAGGGCGCGGTCGTCGCGGCCACGGAAGTCCGGCACCAGGATTTCGATCTGCGTCTGTGGTGAGAGTTCGCGCGTCTTGCGTATGCAATCGACAAAGTGCTGGCTGCCGCCGTCGCGCAAGTCATCCCGGTCAACACTGGTAATCACCACGTACTTGAGCTTGAGTTGTGCGATGGTACGGGCCAGGTTGTCGGGCTCGTTGGCATCCAGCGGATCAGGCCGGCCATGGCCGACATCACAGAACGGGCAGCGCCGCGTGCACTTGTCGCCCATGATCATGAAGGTGGCCGTGCCCTTGCCGAAGCACTCGCCGATGTTGGGGCAGGATGCCTCCTCGCAGACCGTGACCAGCTTGTTGGAACGCAGCACGTCCTTGATTTCGTAAAAGCGGGTCGTCGGTGAGCCGGCCCGAACCCGAATCCAGTCCGGCTTCCTCAGCACCTCCCCAGCCTGCACCTTGACCGGAATGCGCGACAGCTTGGCGCCGGCCTTTTGTTTGATGGTCGGGTCGTAAGGGGCTGACGGCTGCACTTCGCCTGGCGCCGGTGTGGCATTGGAATCTTCGTCGTGTTGGCTCATGATCGATCCGGGCTGTATCAGGGTTCCAACTGGCTTGCGAGCCTTTGTCCCAGGATGTCGGCCGCTTCTGCCCAGCCGACGTGAACACCGATTGTAGAAAGATCTATCGTTTGCAGACCGGCGTAACCACAGGGGTTGATGCGGGAGTAGGGTTCCAGGTCCATCGCCACGTTCAGCGCCAGGCCGTGGTAAGTGCAATTGCGGCTGACTTTGATGCCCAGGGCGGCGATTTTGCCGAGGCCTTCAAAATTGGGGCCGATTTGATGCGCTGAGGTGTCATTGCGGGCCTGACCCGCAATCCAGTGTTCGCGTGACACCGGATCCCGGGTCAAGCCCGGGATGACAAGCTCTTGGCCCGGGATGACAAACTCATGGACTGGGGTGACAAACTCTTGGACTGGGGTGACAAGCTCTTGGACTGGGGTGACAAGCTCCTCGTCCGGGATGACAGCCTTTTTGACCGGTCGTTGCGGCAGCAGGGCGTGAGAACCCGGATCATCCAGTCGAACATAGATTCCTGGCGCTCCGGCCACGCGGTGACCCGTGACACCAAAATGCATAAGAGTCCTGATCACGGCCTCCTCGATCCGGTAGACGTATTCCTTGATGAAATAGCCGGCGCGTTTCAGATCGATCAGCGGATAGGCCACCACCTGGCCGGGCCCATGGTAGGTGACCTGGCCGCCACGGTTCGTCTGCACTACCGGGATAGTCCCCGGATTGAAGATGTGCTCAGTCCGTCCAGCCAGTCCCTGCGTGTAGACGCCAGGATGCTCACAAAGCCAGAGCTGGTCGCTGGTCTCGGCTGTGCGCTCTGCAGTGAACTTTTGCATCGCTTCGTAGGTCGGCAGGTAATCGACCTTGCCCAAGTTAATTGGGGTCAGACTCCAATTAATTGTTGGTGTCATGGCAGCTGGTTTCAGAGCACGACCTTGACCATGGGATGCGTGGAGAGCGTCCGATAGAGCTCGTCGAGCTGCTCGCGGCTGGTCGCCGTCACGGTCACCGTGACACCCAGGTACTTGCCACCTTTGCTCTCCCGCAATTCGATGGTGCTGGCGTCGAAGCCGGCATCAAACTGTCGGGCAATCAGGCTGATGGCGTGCACCAGTCCGTCTGACTTGATGCCCATCACCTTGATCGGGAATTGTGATGGGTACTCAATCAGCGATTCGGGGGCAGTTGTCACGAAGCGCCACCCCGGCGTGCCTGCCGCTTGGCCTCCTGGTAGCCATCAATCAGCTTGGCGTACACCGGTCCGGGTTGACCGCTGCCGACCGGTCGGCCATCAATTCGGGTGACAGGAAGAACCTCCTTGGTGGCCGAGGACAGCAGCACTTCGTCCGCACTGAAAACTTCCTCACGGCGGATGCGACGCAACTCAAACGCGACGCCCTTGCTGCGGCAGATTTCCTCGATCAGGCCATAGCGAATACCCTCCAGAACCAGGTTGTCCTTGGGCGTGCCCAGTACCTTGCCATCCTTGATCACCCAGACATTGCAGGCCGCCGCTTCGCTCAGGAAATCACCGCGAAACATGATGGTCTCAGCAGCGCCTACATCGAAGCTGATCTGGCGGGCAAAGACCGCGCCCAGCAGGCTCGTGCTCTTGATATGGGCCTTTTCCCAGCGGAAATCGTGTGCCGTGACGCACGCCACACCCTGCTCGCGCTGTGCCTGGCCCGGCGGTTTCATCACGTTGGTCATGATGAAGACCGTGGGGCTGATGTCGTCTGGCATCACATGGTCGCGCATGGCCACGCCGCGCGTGATCTGGATGTAGATCAGCTGGTCTGTTTGATCGGCCTTCGCGCCCGTGGAGTTGGCATAGGCAAGAATCAACTTCCCTATCGTGTCAGTCCACTGGGCGGCTGTCATGGGATTGGGGATGCGCAGTTCGGCCAGACTGCGCCCGAGTCGTGCCATGTGCTGTTGCAGGCGGAAGGGTTCGCCAGCGTAGACCGGCACCACTTCATAGACGCCATCGCCAAAGATGAAGCCACGGTCCATCACGCTGATCTTGGCCTCAGGCAAGGTACTGAATTCACCGTTCAGGTAGCAAGGCAGGGGGGGTAGGGTATGCATGCTCGAATTATGCCGGGACGCCCGAGCCTCGGGCCCGCCCCGCTTCGGTTGATCTGCATCAACAGAATTTGTCAATAAGTGACAGCGTTCTCCGTATAATGCGAGGCTTTGCGGCAGTTGCCGCGTGTAACCTGCGCGTAATTTGAGATGTCGATAATCACGCCGGTTTCCGGATTCGACTCGGATGAGTCTGAAGAGCTGGCGTACAAGCGGCTCAGTGCCGAAGAAGCGCAGGCGCTGCGGGAGCGGCAACCTTCGATTTCTCCCTGGCGGATTGTCGGTTTGCAGGCGCTGGTGGCGCTGCTGGTGGCTTTGGCTGCCTGGGGCTTCACTGGCAGAAGAGAGGCGGCTTGGTCCGCGGGTTATGGTGGTTTGGCGGTGCTCATTCCCGCTGTGTTATTTGCACGTGGTCTGATGAGCCAGTTCTCATCGATCAACGCCGCGACCGCCGGGTTTGGGTTTTTTGTCTGGGAAGCGATCAAGATTGCCGTCAGTGTCGGCATGCTGTTTGCGGCCCCACAGTTGGTGACAGGTCTGGACTGGTTGGCGCTGCTGATTGGCCTGATCGTGACCTTGAAAGTGTATTGGGTGGCGCTGTTGATGCGTCCGAAGTTCAATAAAGATTGAAGAGATAACAATGTCCGCAGAAGAACACGCACCGTCGGCCAGTGACTATATTGTTCACCACCTGACGCATTGGCAGAACAAGAAGCAGGTGGATATTGTTGATTTTTCGGTTTTCAACATTGACTCCCTGTTTTTTTCCATCCTGCTCGGCGTTGTGGGCTGCTTCTTTCTCTGGAAGGCGGCCCGCCATGCAACTTCCGGCGCGCCGGGACGGTTTCAGGCGGCGGTTGAAATTCTGATCGAGATGGTTGATGGGCAGGCCAAGTCCATCGTCCACAACGCCACCAGCCGCAAACTGGTTGCTCCGCTGGCGCTGACCGTGTTTGTATGGATTTTCCTGCTCAACGCCATGGACTTGTTGCCACTGGACCTCTTGCCCATGGTCTGGGGCTGGATCTACGGTGCGGCCGGACATGATACGGCTCACGCCTACCTGCGCGTGGTGCCGACCGCCGACCTGTCCATCACCATGGGTCTGTCGGTCTCGGTCCTGTTGATTTGCCTTTTCTACAACATCAAGATCAAGGGTATCGGTGGCTGGGCCCATGAGTTGGTGTCGGCACCCTTTGGTACCAGCAAGAACCCGGTTTTCTTCGTCATTCTGGCGGTGGT
>CAITQH010000186.1 GCA_903894475.1 uncultured beta proteobacterium | reverse complement strand
GGCGCAGGTAGTCGAGTGAACTCAGGTGCTCGCGCCAATGGGTGTCTATGCTTTGCAGCAGCACCATGCGCTCAAACTGGGTGAAATTCTCGCCCCCGACCAGTTCCACTTTTTCGTCAAACACCTTGCCGGCCTCAGCGCGCACGCGCGCCAGCAGGTTTTCGTCGGTAATGGCGCTGGCGTCGTTGACCATGCTTTGCAACTGCACGGTCAGCTTCCACTCATCGAGCAGGATTTTTTCGAGCGCAGCCAGGTCCCACTGCTCTTCGACCGACTCGACTGGCACGTATTGCCGCACCAGATCATTGAAGCAGCCTTCGCGCAGTGAACCGATCTGCGCCGACAGATCCTTGGCATCCAGAATTTCATTGCGCTGCTGGTAAATCACCTTGCGCTGGTCATTCGAGACGTCGTCGTACTCCAGCAACTGCTTGCGCATGTCAAAGTTGCGCGCCTCCACCTTGCGCTGGGCGCTCTCGATCGAGCGGGTCACGATGCCGGCCTCAATCGCTTCGCCGTCGGGCATTTTCAGGCGGTCCATGATGGCCTTGACCCGGTCACCCGCAAAAATGCGCATCAAGGAGTCATCCAGACTCAGATAAAAGCGCGACGAACCAGGGTCCCCTTGCCGCCCTGAGCGCCCACGCAACTGGTTGTCGATACGGCGCGATTCATGACGCTCGGTGGCAATGATGCGCAAGCCGCCCAAGGCCTTGACCTGCTCGTGGTCTTTGTCCCACTGCGCGCGGATGGCGTCAATTCTCTGCTGCTTTTGCGTCGCGTCCAGCGCTTGGTCGGACTCGATCGCTTCAATCGCCGGGTTGATATTGCCGCCGAGCACGATGTCGGTGCCACGACCGGCCATGTTGGTGGCGATGGTGATCATCTTGGCGCGGCCTGCCTGCGCCACAATTTCGGCCTCACGTGCGTGCTGCTTGGCGTTGAGAACCTGATGCGGTAGCTTTTCCTTTTCCAGCAAGTCCGCCAGAACCTCCGAGTTTTCGATCGAGGTGGTACCGACCAGAACCGGCTGCCCGCGCTCATGGCACTCGCGGATGTCCTTGATAGCGGCTTCGTATTTTTCACGCGTGGTCTTGTAAACGCGGTCGAGCTGGTCTTCGCGCCGGCTCGGCCGGTTGTACGGCATCACCACCGTCTCCAGACCATAGATTTCCTGGAACTCATAGGCTTCGGTATCGGCCGTGCCGGTCATGCCGGCCAGCTTGCCGTAAAGACGGAAATAGTTCTGGAAGGTGATAGACGCCATGGTCTGGTTTTCGGCCTGAATGGCGACACCCTCCTTGGCTTCCACCGCCTGATGCAGGCCATCGCTCCAGCGCCGACCCGACATCAAGCGGCCGGTGAACTCGTCCACAATCACAATCTCGCCGTTCTGCACCACGTAATGCTGATCGCGATGGTAGAGGTGGTTGGCACGCAGCGCCGCGTACAGGTGATGCATCAGCGTGATGTTGGCCGGGTCGTACAGGGTGGCGCCCTGCGGGATCAGCCCCAGGCCAGCCAGAATCCGTTCGGCACTCTCGTGACCCTGCTCGGTCAGAAAAACCTGATGGCTTTTTTCATCCAGCGTGAAGTCACCCGGCTTGGTGATGCCTTCACCGGTACGCGGATCTTCTTCGCCTTCCTGTTTGGTCAGCGAGGGCACCACCTTGTTCATGGCGATGTAGAGCTCGGTGTGGTCTTCAGCCTGACCGCTGATGATCAAGGGCGTGCGTGCCTCGTCGATCAGGATGGAATCCACCTCGTCAACGATCGCATAGTTCAAACCACGCTGGACCCGGTCTGCAGACTCGTAGACCATGTTGTCGCGCAGGTAGTCAAAGCCGTATTCGTTGTTGGTACCGTAGGTGATGTCAGAGCGATACGCCGCCTGCTTTTCCTCGCGTGCCATGTTCGGCAGATTGATGCCAACGCTCAGACCCAGAAAGTTATAGAGCTTGCCCATCCACTGGGCATCGCGATTGGCCAGATAGTCATTGACGGTGACGACGTGAACGCCCTTGCCGGTCAGGGCGTTGAGATAGACCGGCATGGTGGCGGTCAGGGTCTTGCCTTCGCCAGTTCCCATTTCTGAAATTTTTCCGTAGTGCAGCGACATGCCGCCGAGCAACTGGACGTCAAAATGGCGCATCTTCATGACCCGCTTGGAGCCCTCACGCACCACTGCAAAAGCCTCTGGCAGCAAAGCGTCCAGCGTCTCGCCCTTGACCAGCCGGTCCTTGAACTCCTGTGTCTTGCCGCGCAGGGCTTCATCCGACAGCTGCTCCAGAGCGGTTTCCATCGCATTGATGCGAAGCACGCTGCTGCGGTACTGTTTGAGCAGACGGTCATTGCGGCTGCCGAAAATTTTGGTAAGGATATTTGTAGCCATGAATGCAGGACCGACCGGTCAGCCCACCTGGGCCATCCGAGCAGCGCAATCCTTTTTCTAATCTGTGTGAAATGGGGGCACTGTCACGAAACACAACTGTGCTGTTGCAAGACGTTTCGCTGAGAAACCCAAACGGCTGATTTTACCTGCGTCGCAGGACCGGGCCACCAGCCCTTGTCGTGGATGCCGGATCGAGTCCGGCATGACAACGCGCGGCTACCGGGGACCGGGTTGGTAGCGGCCCTGCCACGGAGCAGCCACCTTGGCCAGAGTTTGCGGCTTGAGCTTTGCGCCAGCGGCCAGAAATTTCTGTGGATCCTGCAATACGCCCTGTACCAGCACCTCAAAATGCAAATGAGTTCCGGTGGAGCGTCCGGTGCTGCCCACTTCGGCAATCTTCTGCCCCTGCTTGATCAGATCGCCTTTCTTGACCAGCGTTTTGGAGGCATGGGCATAGCGCGTGATCAGTTCATTGCCGTGGTCCACTTCGATCATATTGCCGTACTCCGGATGGTATTCCTGAGCCACCACCACACCACCCGCTGCGGCCAGGATCGGCGTGCCGCGCTCGGCCTGGAAATCAATCCCCGTGTGCAGTGCGGAGCGGCCCGTAATCGGATCAATGCGCCAGCCAAACATGGAACCATAATTGGCCTGTGCAATCGGCAGTTGGGTCGGCACCATCATGTTGCGAATTTTTTGATCAAACAGGCGCGACTCGAGCACGGTCATCAAGTCGGTGCGCTGCTCGGCCAGGCGGTCCAGGTCCTCCAGCGTGGCTTTGAGCTCTTCGACCGACAGCGGGCGCCCGGTTACCAGTGCACCGCCCAGACCGGGCTTCATCTTGATTTCATTCGGATTGACACCAGCCAGCCCCGAAACCCGCTCACCCAGCGACTCAAGCTGCGTCATTTTGGCCTGCATTTCACCGAGCTTGCGCGCCAGCAGGTCCAGGTTCTCGCGCATAAAGCGATCACGCTGCTCAAATTCATCCTTGACGACCATCCTGACCAGCGTACCGATCACCGGCCAACCTTCCCTGGCACCTTTCAGGAAGACCCAGTGGTACAAGCCAGCAGCCATCAAGGTCATCACGACTGACGCCAGCAGCGCGGCCAGCACCAGTTTGGTTCCGGTGAGATGAATAGCACGGCTTCTGGCAAGCCAAGCATCCGTGATAATCAATTGCATTCGGTATCCCTCTAACACCTCGCCCATGAACCGCCGCCATCAAGCCGTCACACTGCTGCAGGCAACGCAGGACTCCCCCAATCTGGCACGTCTGACTGCGCTGAGCGACGAATCGGTAGCGCGCCTCAAGTCAATTGCGCCCCTCATTCCTGCAACGCTCCAAGCCGCTGTCAAAGCAGGCCCGATCGAGGGGCCGGTCTGGTGCCTGATTTTGGACAATAACGCGGCAGCAGCCAAGATTCGCCAACTTCTGCCTGCGTTCGAATCCCATTTGCGAAGCAAGGGATGGGAGGTTAACTCAATTCGGCTGAAGGTCCAAATTTCGCGTCAGGCATGAAAGAGGTTTCTTTAGTTCACCGCTTGCATGACCTGACTGAGTACCCTGACGCCGACGCCGAATCGCTTGGCAACCCGGTCAACGCGGACCACTTCACCTTCACAGCACAATTTCAGTTTGACGTGCCGTGTGACAAGGTCGACGCAGAAGTCAATGCGCGAGCCGACTTCACACTGCTGGTCTTGCAATATGTAGAAGCCGGTGGCGCTGATGTTGTCTGTAACCCCAGTCACACCTTGGACTGTTGTTGAGAGTTCCGTGCGGTAGCGCTGGCTGCGCTGCTCTTTGACGACTGCTGCATTTGTAGACATCTTGATGTTCCCTTGTTTGGTCGCGAGACAGCTTGTCAATTTCAGAAAGTCGCTACGCCAGAGCGGCGTCTGCGTAGGGTGTAGGCCATCAAGCCCATCCCTGCAAGCAGCATGGCGTAGCTTTCAGGCTCTGGCACGGCTGCAATAAAGGGGTTGCTATTGACTTGACCTTTACCGGACCAACTGTCCACCACCACCTGGCCGCCAATAAAGCCGCCTCCCGCCGTGCTGAATTGCGCCAAGGGTGCGAGAAAAGATGCGTAAACACCACTGACGAAAGAGACTTGAGTTGCCTCGGGCAAGTTGAAGAGGACATGACCCACGGCCAGGTCAGATGCAAGATTGAAGTTTTGATAGCCCCCCGCCGAGAAGTTGACGCTCTGCCCCAGCACGTTCAAGATCACCGTTGTGTCTGGCCCGAAATTGTCCAGGCGCATATTGTGAGTCACATCGACAGCCGTCAAGTCAAATACAGCAACGTTTGCATGATTGGCATTCAAGACCAGCGTGCTATCTTGCATGTAGCTGGTGCCAGTGTTGGCCAGCGTGTCAAAACTTTGGGACAAGCTGGTCAGCCTCTGCCGCTCAGCGGCAAAGTTGATGCCGGTCTGAACGCTGGTCGGATCGACTTTGGCGGCCACGGGACTCTGCCACGGCGACAGGTTCGATGTGCCACCGTAGCTGATGCTGGTCGCCGACAGCCAGTTGCTTGTCGTCGACAAATTGCCTGCCACTTGAACACTGCCGTGAAAGCTGGTTCCGTTGGCAACCGCAAGACTTCCACCGACCACGGTGTTGCCAAAAACAGCACCTCCTGATATGTCGAGATTGCCACCGACCGTCAGAGCTGTCCCGCCATAAAGAGCTTGCGTGTAAGGCCATGCAGCGTTGATCGTGTAGCCTGCAATACTGGCATTGCCACCGATCGCCACCTGGCCCTGAACATCGGCACTTGGCGCAAAAAAGTTGCCAAACGAAAGCAAATTGAGGCTGGACGACAGCCCCAAAGGGTTCGACTGTGCCAACGCCAGCGGGGCTGCCCCCAGGGTCACGCAGACCAACCAAACCACGACCAGACGCTGCTGCAAAGATCGCTTCATGTGGATTCTCCTGTGTCGAATACTTTTGTTCTGGTTTTCACATCACCCCTCCCTGATCTGCCTTGTCACGGGTCATGTTCGCGCGTTTGCCCGCGCATTGCCATAGCAGATGGCTACCCTTTTGACTGGTAGTTTTTGCCCGGAAGTTTTCGGCTGGGAACGATTGATATGTACCAGTTGAACTAGTAGATTTCACTTGCGAAGTGGGGGGACGGGCCGTATGAGAAAAGAAAAAAACGCTCTCCAGTGGCATGTCGGCAGACCTTTGCAGCCTTGCTGCATCGCGAGCCTTGCGCGCGGCAGTCAGGGTGGAGATCGCGTAGGTGTCCGCTGGTTTTCCGTCTTATAACCCCACTGGCGACATGGTGCTAAATTGTTGTTGGGCGCGAAAGCGTCTCCCGCTCGATCCTCCCTGAGTGGGGCCTTGATGTGTGACAACAGAAAAGGCTTTTCACCCGGACTTTGTGCCGGGTCTTTTTTGCGCCGATGTACTGTTTTTGAATCCAGAAGACCAAGTCTTATGCTGCGTGCATGGCGGCCACCGCTTGCGCAAAACCGCTGCCTACGACACCGACGTCATTGGCCACGACCACCATACGATAGCCTTCTGTGCGGCGCGCTTGCGCCATCTCGGTGCTGCTCGTGAATACGCCGCAGGGGCGTGCCGATTCACTACATGTATTCAGAATGGACTCGCAGGCTTGTCGATGCAGCGCCTGATCAACGGAAGAAACACCAAGCGACAGTGCCAAGTCACCCGATCCGATGAAGACCATGTCAACACCGTCGACCCTTGCGATTGCCTGCGCATTGGCCAGTCCTGTGGCGGTTTCGATCATCAGGAACACTGCAATCTGCTCCGCCCCTTTGACGTAGGTTGCGAAGTCCAGCAGCGGCCTAACGCCGCCGCCTGAGCGTATACCCGCAGGTGGGTACTTGCAGGCGCTCACCGCCCTGATTGCAGCGACTTCGTCCTCGATCAAGGGAACCATGATGCCCTCTGCACCAGCATCGAGTGCTGTGGCGATCGCCTGCGGCGAATTTTCGGCAACCCGCACGATGACCGGGATATGGAAGGGCACGATGCCTATGGCCGCCTCCAATTCGCGCCGATCCCAGAGACCATGCTGCAGGTCGAGAACGATGGCGTCGCAGCCAGAACGGGCGACGATTTCGACTGCTGCCGCCGAACCGAGCGAGAACCATGTCGCTGCCAGGCAGTGTCCGGAGGCAATACTGGCCTTGAGCGTGGGGGAACGTGGATCGAACATTTCATCTCCTGCGGTGTGCATCACAGCAACGCACGCGTCTTCCGTTAGGGGGCCACCTTGACAGCTGACATGGTGTCGAGTTCCGCCTTGCGAATCGAAAAGAACACGCGCTCAGCGGCGGCCAGGAACGCGGCCATCCGCACCCTGGTCTGGTTCGCATCGCCTTTGACCAGTGCTGCGAATATCCCCTCCAGCCCCTCGACGACCACACTGCGCGCAACAGGATCGCGCAGGGTGGACAGCCGTATGGTTTGCACGTGATCGACGAAGCGAGCGATGGTGTCGGCGAGGCTGCGGTTGGCCACGCGGCTCAGCCAAGCGTTGCGAAACGCCATGTTGGCCACGATCATCAGATGCGCGTCGTTAGCGGCGACAGCGGCACGCGCTTGGTGCATCGCCGCCGTCAACTCGGCAACCGCCGCTGCATTCATATGGCGTGCCGCATTGGCTGCAGCCTGTGGTTCAAGCAGGCGCCTGACCTCGAACAGATCACTGATTTTCTCCAGCGACAGCGTCGGAATCGCAAAACCCCGACTGGTTCCGATCAGATAGCCGTCGTTAACCAGGCGCAACAGCGCTTCGCGTGCCGGCATACGCGAAGCGCCGTAGGCCGCTGCCAGGTCCTTGTCGACCAAGCGTTCTTCGGGAAGCATCGAGCCGCGCTGCAGGCGCTCACGCAAGTCGTTGTAGATGCGCTCGCTGAGATTCTCCTTGCGGTGCAGGGAGGCAATGCCGCTTTGAATGCTGGTTGGTGGCATCGGTTGCAACAACTCTTTTCATGAAAGTGAATTCAGTATACACTTATTCTTTGTAAGTCCAATTCGTTACGACCCGCATACGAGATTCCACAACCAAAGTACCTGAAAAGAGGAAAGACATGAACATCATTTTTCGCACAGTTCTTGCCAGTGCCACCATGTTCGCCGTCATGACCCTGTCGTCTCTCGCGCAAGCGCAGGAGGCGACCATCAACGCGGTATTCTTCACACCCGCCCAGGTGAGTTACGCCAAGAGCTTTATGAATTACGTGACCAAAGTGAATCAGCGCGGCAAGGGCGTAATTCAGATCAAGGTGCGCGGCGGCCCGGAGATCATGCCTCTTGGACAACTTGGCGAGGCGCAGAAGAACGGCGTGATCGACATGATCAACTGTCCGGCTGGGCCGTATCTCAATCTGGTGCCCGAGGGCGAGGCGTTTTCGGCGACCACCAAGAAGCCGTGGGAATTGCGAGCCAACGGCGGCCTCGCCCTGATCAATGAAATCTACGCAAAGAAGGCTAACGCCTATGTCTTGGCGCATGTCGACGGCGGCGCTGGCTTCCACATATTCACCAACGATGAGCCGCAGCGCAGCGCGGATGGTGCAGTCGATTTCTCGCGTCTGAAGGTGCGTAGCGCAGCGCTCTATCGAGAGTTTCTTGAGAGCCTCGGTGCTGGCGTCGTCGTGCAAGGTCCGGGCGAGGTCTATACATCGCTCGAGCGAGGTCTGGTCAACGCCAATGCATACACAGTGGTCGGCTACCAGGGCTTTGGTTGGAACAAGTTCACCAAACATCGGATTGATCCAGGCTTCTTCCAGACGGACATTCTCATCAGCATGAACAAAACCAAGTGGGACAGCCTCTCGGAAGCGGCACGGCGAATCCTGCAGGAAGTTGCGATTGAGCACGAGCGGGAAAGCTTCGAAGCCAACGTGAAGCAGACAGAAGATGAAGGAAAGCAGATGATCGCCGCCGGCATGAAGGTGTTCGAGTTGACCGGTGCCGGGCGCGCTGCCTATCTGGAACGGGCGAGTCGCACTAGCTGGGAACGCATGCAAAAGCGCGATCCGACCAACATCACTGCCTTGCGCCAGAAGTTCTCCAACTAGGTCCCATTCGGGTCGCTGCGAGGTGGCCTGAGTATTTCTGAGTGATCCCGATGAAAACACTGTTTGGCGCCAGCGCGCAGATTTCACAGTGGCTGCTTGTCATCTCCAAGCTGTTGCTGGCGCTAATCGTTATCTTGGTAGCCGCCGATGTAGTGGCGCGCAATCTCGGGCATCCGCTGGTCTGGAGCGTCTCGCTCACTGAATACCTGATGATCTACATGGCATTCCTTCCCATGCCCGGATTGGTGCGTGGCAAAGGTCACGTCTGCGCCGACTTCATTCGCACCTGGTTGCCGCTCGCCGTCCGGCGCGTCGTCGAGCGAGGCGTCTACGTGCTGTGCATCGCCATCTGCCTGCACCTGGGCTGGGTCGCCTTCGAAAGCCTGCTGGCCAGCCTGCGCAGTGGATCCTATGACGTTAGGACTTTCGACATGCCTAAATGGTTAATCTATCTCCCTATGGTCATTGGCATGTGGCTATCGGTGATCGAATTCTTGCGCTACTTGCTTGGTTTTGACTCAATCTACGCGGTCGACGTACTCGAGATGGAGGGCTATTGAGATGGATTACTGGCCTATTGCACTATCGGTGATGATCGGTCTGATCCTGTCGCTGATGGGTATCGGCGTCCCGGTCGCCTTCGCCTTCTTCGCCACCAATATTGTCTGCCTCTATCTGTTCATGGGGGGGCCGGTCGGGGTGACGCAGATGGTCTCGAATTTCGGCGACGCCGTCTCCATGTACGCGCTGACGCCACTGCCGTTGTTTTTGGTCATGGGCAGTCTTTTCTTCCGCTCTGGCCTAGGCGACGGTGTGCTGCGTGCCATCGATCTTTGCATCGGCAATCTGCGTGCGCGTCTTTCTTACCTGGTTGTGCTCGGCGGCGCCGTGTTCGCAGCGCTCTCAGGTTCGAGCCTGGCGAACACCGGAATGATGGGTGCGTCCATGGTCCCAGAGATGCTCAAGCGCGGCTACAAACCGCACATGGTGTACGGACCGGTGTTAGGCGCTGGGGGGCTGGCGGTCATCATTCCGCCTTCTTCGCTGGCGGTGCTGATCGGCTCGTTGGCGCAAATTGACGTCGGTGCCCTGCTGCTGGCCGGCTTGGTGCCCGGCCTGGTGTTGGTGGCCTTCTACATAGCACTGATACGCACCCAGACCACCCTTGATGCCGAGGCTGCGCCGCAATACACAGCACCCAGCGCAACCCTGCGCCAGAAGTTCGCGGCGATTCTTGCCAATGTGGTACCGATGGGGGTCATCATTTTCCTTGTCGTCGGCACCATCATCCTGGGCATCGCCTCGGCGACCGAATCTGCAGCGCTCGGCTGCTTCGGCGTGATCGGACTGTTGTTCGCTTACCGCCGCTTTTCATGGGAGGTGATCTGGACCTCTCTCAACGACGCGATGAAGGTCTCAGGTATGACCTTTCTCATCATCACCGCTTCAACCACCTTCGCCCAGATATTGGCTTTCTCCGGGGCCTCCAACGGCATGATCCAGTGGCTGATCGCCTTCAACTGGACGCCCTATGCGATGCTCACGGTGATGATTGTCATTATCCTGATCCTCGGGATGTTCATGGATCAGTTGTCGATGATGCTGATCACGCTGCCGATCTTCATGCCGATTTCCCACAGCCTCGGTTTCGATCAGGTCTGGTTCGGTCTGATCCTGCTGCTCTCCTACGAGGTGGGCTTCACCACGCCACCGTTCGGGCTGCTGCTGTTCGTCATGCTAGGGGTGGCGCCGAAGGGAACCAAGCTCGGTACGCTTGCCTGGGCGGCGTTGCCCTACATCCTCTGCACGCTGATTCTGCTGGCACTGATCGTGATGTTTCCGTCCATCGCGCTGTTCCTGCCCAAGTTGATGCGTGTCTGACGAGGTCTTGCTCATGCAGACTGACGTCCACCTGCGCGAGGTCACACTCGACGACAAGTACACCCTGCGCTCGGGCCAGGTCTATCTCTCCGGGGTGCAGGCGCTGGTGCGCCTGCTGCTCGAGCAGCGCTGGCTCGACCAGCAGAACGGGCTGAACACCGCCGGCTTCGTCTCCGGCTATCGCGGCTCGCCGCTGGGCGGGGTGGACATTGAACTCTGGCGCGCCGAGACCAAGCTGTCTGCGCAGCACATCCACTTCGAACCCGGTCTGAACGAGGAACTCGCTGCCACCATGGTGCAGGGTAGCCAGCAGATCGGAGTGATCGGTGGCGCCAGGGTCGACGGCGTATTCGGTCTCTGGTACGCAAAGAACCCGGGACTCGATCGCGCCGGCGATGCGCTCAAGCATTGCAACGCGGCCGGGACTGCCGAGTTCGGCGGCGCGCTGGCAGTGTCGGGCGACGACCCCGGCGCCAGCTCGTCATCGATCCCTAACCAGTGCGACCACGCCTTCATGTCGGCTTCGATACCGACGTTGGCACCGGCCAGCGTTGCCGAGATCATCGAGTATGGCTTGCTCGGTTATGCCTTGTCGCGCTATGCTGGTTTGTGGGTCGGTTTGAAGGCTGTGTCCGATGTCGTCGAAGGCAGCGCTTCGGTGGCGCTGAGCCCCGAGCATCCGCAGATCGTCCTGCCGATGGACTTCGCGCGTCCAGTGGCACCAGGCATGCGCTGGCCAGACAGTCGATGGGATCAGGACGAGCGCCTGCTGCAGGTGCGCATCCCCGCCGCCCGCGCCTTCGCCCGCGCCAATCGCCTCGATCGCCTGTCCTTCGGCAGCAAGCGCCAGCCACGTTTTGGCATCGTCACTTCAGGCAAGGCCAGCGCGGACGTGCGCGAGGCACTGGCCCAATTGGGCATCGACCAGGAAATGGCAGAGACACTGGGCCTGGCGGTCTACAAGGTGGGCATGACCTGGCCGCTGGAACCCTTGGCGCTGCGCGCCTTCGCCGAGGGCCTGGAAGAAGTCCTGGTGGTCGAGGAACGCCGCGCTTTTGTCGAAACCCAGTTGAAGGAACAGGCTTACAACTGGGCGCGGCGCCCACGCGTGGTCGGCAAGACCGACGAGAACGGTACTCCCCTGCTACCCGAAGGCGGCGTGCTCACGCCCTTGCTCGTCGCCCAGGTCATAGGGCGACGCATGGCCGGCTACGGTCTGCCTGCGAGCGTGGTCCGACGCCTGGCGTTCATCGATGCCAGAAAGCAGCAGCCCAGGCAGATGACGCAGGCGCGCAACCCCCACTTTTGCGCCGGCTGCCCGCACGCCCGATCCACCCAGGTGCCGCAGGGAAGCCTGGCCATGGCAGGGATCGGCTGTCATTCGCTGCGCCTGGGCATGCCGGACCCGCAGACATTGTTCATGGTGCAGATGGGAGGAGAGGGGTGCAACTGGTTGGGCGCCGCCCCTTTCGTGGCCACGCCGCACATATTCCAGAACGTCGGCGATGGCACCTACACCCATTCGGGTTCGCTCGCTGTGCGCGCTGCGGTCGCTGCCAGGAGTTCGATCACCTTTCGCATTCTCTACAACGGCACCGTCGCCATGACCGGTGGCCAGCCCGCCGAAGGCGGCTTGAGTGTGGCGCAGATCGCTCAGCAATTGCTCAGCGAAGGCGTTGCACGGGTGATTGTGGTCGCCGAAGATCCAGCGCGCCATGGCGGCGGCCTGCCGACCGGCGTCGAAGTCCACCATCGCGACGACATGGACAGCGTGCAACGCGAATTGAGCGCGATTCCCGGTGTCACGGCGCTCATCTACGATCAGCTTTGTGCCATTGAGAAACGCCGCCAGCGCAAGCGTGGCGAGCTGCCGGCGATCATCAGGCGGGCTTTCATCAACGAGCTGGTCTGCGAGGGTTGTGGCGATTGTGTCGAACACTCGCAATGCGCGGCACTGATGCCGGTACGCACGCCCCTGGGCAGCAAACGCCGTGTCGATCAGTCAGCGTGCAACGCCGACATGTCCTGCCTGCTCGGCTTCTGCCCGAGCTTTGTCAGTGTCGAAGGCGGCAGCCTGCGCAAGCCCGAGGCGCCTGAACTGCAAATGGACGATCTGCCTCATCCGGTCGTGCCGAGCAAAGAGGAGGTCTGCAACATCATCGTCAACGGCATCGGCGGCACAGGCGTGGTGACAGTCGGTGCCATCCTCGGCATGGCAGCCCATCTTGAGGCTCGTGCTTGCACGGTGCTCGACAACACCGGCATCGCCCGTAAGGGCGGCGCGGTGTCCATCCATGTGCGGCTGGCAGAGCGGCCCGAGGGTCTTGCGAGCACGCGCATTGTCGACGGGTCGGCGACGCTGGTGATCGGCGCCGACCTGGTAGTGACGGCAGAGCCGGCCGCACTGGCCAAGATGAATACGGGACAGACGCTGGTCATACTCAACAGCGATGCGGTGCCGACCTTGAATCAGCGCCTCGATCCCGACGCGGTCTTCGACCCAACACCGCTGCTGAGCGCGATCACGTTGGCCGCCGGTAATGGCCAGACGCGCACGTGCAACGCCAGCCAGATCGCGTTGCGC
>CAITQH010000185.1 GCA_903894475.1 uncultured beta proteobacterium | reverse complement strand
TGCAGAAGCAAAAACCGGACTGGAATGTTCGAAAGGAATTTCTGCAGACCCTCTGGTATGAAAGTCGGCGTGCCGGACTGGAGCCAGCGCTGGTGCTGGGCTTGATCCAGGTTGAGAGCAACTTCCGCAAGTTTGCTGTGAGCAGTGTCGGTGCGCGCGGCTATATGCAGGTGATGCCGTTCTGGACGCGCCTGTTAGGCGATGGTGACGCCAGTCAGCTATTTCATATGCAGACCAATTTGCGCTTTGGCTGCGTCATTCTTCGCCATTACCTGGCTCTGGAAAAGGGGGATCTGTTCCTGGCACTGGGGCGTTACAACGGCTCGCGCGGGAAGGCGCCGTACCCGAACGCCGTTCTAGGTGCCAAGAAGCGTTGGGAATCCTGAAACCCGGACGCCTGCTCAGGCGATCAGTTTTTGCAGTTCGCCGTTTTCGTACATTTCCATCATGATGTCCGAGCCACCAATGAATTCCCCCTTGACGTAGAGCTGCGGAATGGTAGGCCAGTTGCTGTACTGCTTGATGCCATTGCGGATGGCTTCATCCTCCAGCACATTGAGCGTCTTCACGGTCTTGATATCAACACCGCAGGACTGCAGTATCTGAATTGCGCGGCCCGAAAAACCGCATTGCGGGAAACTGGCGCTGCCCTTCATGAAAAGGACAACCGGGTTTGATTTGACCAGTTCGTCAATGCGTTGCTGTGTATCAGTCATCTTTCAATTCCTTCTGCGTTAGTGCCCTGATTATCCCATCACCTAAACTCCCACGTCATGAACAATGAGATGCTGGTTCTGGGGTTTGAGTCTTCGTGCGATGAAACCGGCGTGGCACTGGTTCAATGGCAGGGCTCCACCTTGCCTGTGCTGTTGGGACAAGCTCTGCACAGCCAGATTGAAATGCATCAGGCCTACGGTGGGGTGGTGCCGGAACTGGCCAGTCGCGATCACATTCGCCGCGTCCTGCCACTGACAGCCCAGGCGCTGGGGGCGTCCGGGCGAACGCTGGCGGAAGTGGGGGTGGTGGCCTTCACTCAGGGGCCGGGTCTGGCCGGCGCCTTGCTGGTGGGCTCCGGTGTGGCGTGTGCACTGGCTGCGGCTCTGCGCAAACCGGTGCTGGGGGTGCATCACCTGGAAGGTCACTTGTTGTCGCCCTTTCTCAGTGCCGACCCGCCAAAATTTCCGTTCCTTGCCTTGCTGGTGTCAGGCGGTCACACCCAATTGATGCGGGTCGATGGGGTCGGCCGCTACGTTCTTCTGGGGGAGACGATTGATGACGCGGCCGGTGAAGCGTTTGATAAATCAGCCAAATTGATGGGTCTGCCCTATCCAGGGGGGCCGGGTCTGGCGCGACTCGCTGAGCATGGCAATCCCAGTGCCTTCAATCTGCCGCGACCTTTGCTGAAAAGCGGTAACCTTGATTTTTCCTTTGCCGGGCTGAAAACCGCAGTCATGGTGCAAGTCAAAAAGCTTTCGGTCGCTCGGGCTGAACCGGTCGAAGCCTGGCCGGCTCAGTTGCTGGCTGATCTGGCGGCGTCAACGCAAGCGGCGATTGTTGAAGTACTCGTGAAAAAGGCGTTGAGTGCCTTGCATGAAACAGGTCTCAGACGTCTCGTGGTAGCTGGCGGCGTCGGTGCCAATCGCGAGCTGCGTCAGCAACTCGACCTCGCTTGCGGCAAGGTCGGCGTGCGCGTGCACTATCCGGAAATGTCACTCTGTACCGACAACGGCGCCATGATTGCGATGGCCGCAGCCATGCGCCTGCAGTCGGGTCAGCAAGCTCCCAGCACGACCTACGCGTTCGACGTCAAGCCGCGCTGGCCGCTGGCTGCCCTGTCAGTCAGTTAATCTGCAGGGACGTGACTCGATTCACAGGCACATGTTTGCCGAGTTTTAGGGTCAATACGCCGTTTTCCAATTTCGCTTCGCTGCTGCCGATGTCAATTTCCTGAGGCAGTTCGTAGGCCGATTTGTAATGGCGTGGCGCACCTTGCTGACTCTCGATACGCACGATGCTGCCTTCGATTGCTATGGTCAATTGATCCTTGGCAATGCCGGGTACGTCAAAGCTCAAGATATAGAACTTCTCATCCTGTTCCATGGCGCAGGACTTTTGCTGACTCGTCAATTGCGCCTCCGATAGGAAACGTTCCAGCGAGCGCGCAACGGGCGAATGAAGAGAATGACGGAAACTGGCGGGCGTGGTGGTGGCAAAAAACATGATCTGACTCCTTGTACACTTCGCGGCGTTCAACATGAAGCGTCGCTTGTATCCAATCTGCGCACGATAGATGTGTTTTCAAGAGAAACTTTCCTATGTTTATTGTTACCCGCAAGGCCTTGAAATTGGCACTTGTGGCGCTATGTGTGCCGACCCTGAACCTGGCTCAGACGGCATTGCCAACCATCAAGATTGCGATGATCGAGACCCTGAGTGGCCCTTTTGCCAATACGGGTGAGGCGGTGGTTCGCAATTTGACCTGGGGCTTGGAGCGCATCAATTCGCGCGGCGGCGTCAAACTCGCGGGCAGCCATCGCTTGCTGAGCCTGGAGCGATTCGACAACAAAGGGCAGATCGAGGAGTCCTTGTCGGCACTCAGATCAGCGATTGACGAAGGTGCCCAGTTCATTGTGCAGGGCAATTCTTCGGCCGTCGCTGCGTCTCTGATCGATGCACTCAATAAGCACAATGAACGTGAACCAGGGCGGCGCGTGCTGTTTCTGAACTACTCGGCAGTGGATCCCGGTTTGAGCAACGAAAAATGCAGCTTCTGGCACTTCCGTTTTGACGCGCATGCTGACATGCGCATGACAGCCCTGATGTCGGTACTCAAGGACGACAAGGCAATCCGCAGTGTCTACCTGATCGGCCAGGATTACAGTTTTGGCCAAGCGGTTGCACGCGAAGCCAGACGGCAACTTGGCTTGCTGCGCCCAGATCTGCAAATTGTCGGCGACGAATTGCATCCGATGGGACGCATCAAGGACTTCCTGCCTTATGCGAGCAAAATCAAGGCGAGTGGTGCCCAAGCTGTCATCACCGGTAATTTCGGTAATGACCTCGCGTTGCTCATCAAGGCGGCAAAGGAGGTCGGTTTTGAGGGCAAGTTTTATACCTTTTATGGCAACGCACTGGGTTCGCCTTCGGCCATCGGTGAGGCCGGTGTTGGCAGGGTGCTCGCTGTGGCCGACTGGCTGCCCAATGTGCAGTCTGGCGCAAGCGAAGCCTTCTACCTGGCGTTTCGTGAGCGATTTCCGAAACCGGCCGACGACTATGTCCACATGCGCATGCAATTGATGCTTGAAGCACTGGCACAGTCGATCGAAGCGGCAGGAACGACGGAACCGGTGGCAGTGGCTGAGCAGTTGGAAAAGGCGCGCGTCAGCATGGCCTCGCAAAGTGCAGCGATGCGAAGCACCGATCACCAGTTCCAGCAGTCACTGGTGGTGGGTCTGATGGAGCGTCAGGGAAGTCCTGGCGTCAAATTTGATGTCGAGGGATCGGGCTACGGCTTTCGCGTTATCAAGACCCTCAGTGCTACCCAGGCCGAACTGCCCAGCAGTTGCAAAATGCAACGACCTGTTCCGAATCAACCTTGAACTGAACCAGCCATGCGCCAAGTCATCCAGAACCTTGAAGAGTCCAGAATCCGTGAAGTCGCCAATGCCGGCATCGGGCGTAGCGATGTGCTCGCCTTCTGGTTTGGGGAAAGCGACGAAGTCACACCTGATTTCATCCGTCAGGCAGCGATTGAGTCCTTGCAGCGTGGCGAAACGTTCTACTCGCATAACCTTGGCCTGCCTGAGTTGCGCGAGGAGATAGCCAGCTACATGAGCGCACGTCATGGCGCGATCGGCGCAGAGCGAGTCGCTGTCACCAGCGGTGGCGTCAATGCCCTGATGCTGGCGATGCAGCAACTGGTGGATGCGGGCGACGAAGTGGTAGCCATCACCCCGGTATGGCCGAATCTGACGGCGCAGCCGGTCATCATGGGAGCGCAACTGAAGTGCGTGCCACTGACGCCAATCGATGGTGTCTGGACACTTGAGATGAACAGTCTACTGACCTCGGTGACCAAGGCGACCAAAGTGCTGATCATCAATGCGCCCAACAATCCGACCGGCTGGACGCTGACGCGCTTGGAGCAGCAATGCATTCTGGATCATTGCCGGAAAACAGGAACCTGGATACTGGCTGACGAGGTCTACGAGCGTCTTTATTTTGAGCCCAGCGCCAACGCCTGTGCTCCGAGTTTTCTGGATGTTGCGCTGCCCGATGACAGATTGGTGGTGGTGCACAGCTTCTCCAAGAGTTTTCTGATGACCGGCTGGCGCTTGGGCTGGCTGGTGATGCCGCCGGGCATGACAAAGCACATGGGAAAACTGATTGAGTTCAACACCTCGTGCGCCAGTGTTTTCACTCAGCGTGCCGGTATCGTAGCCTTGCAGCGTACCGATGAGGTAACGCCCCAGGTCGTGGCGCATTTGAAACACTGCCGCGATACCTTGGTTGCGCAATTGCAGACCATTGCGGGGCTGCAGGTCAGCACGGCGCGCGGTGGCATGTATGCGTTTTTCAGATTGCCGGGATTTGACGACTCGCTGGTCACGGCCAAGCGCCTGGTGGCGGAAGCCGGACTGGGCCTGGCGCCAGGGGAAGCCTTCGCGCCCGAGGCGCGTGGCTGGTTGCGCTGGTGTATTGCGTCCAAAGACCCGCAGCGCCTGGTGCAAGGGGTGGCCCGGCTCAAGATCTGGTTGTCAACCCAGTCCGGCTGACTGTCATCCCGGGCTTCCTGACTGTCATCCCGGGCCTGACCCGGGATCCAGTTGTCCGCATGCACTGGATTGCGGGTGCTGAAACCCCGGACTTGATCCGGGGACGCAATGACAAACCTGTGGCGCGCGTTGTCCGCAAAGACACTCGGGTGCTCATCATCACCAGATCGGCTACAATCGAACGGCTTTGCACATTGCACAAGCGCACGTCAGGGGCAGTTCCAGCGCCTGACGCAAGTTCTACTACACAGGAAAATGAAATGATCGCATCCAGTATCAAAGCCGCTGTCGTCAAAGACAACGCACGCCAGGCCGGCGACACGGGCAGCCCCGAAGTGCAAGTCGCATTGCTGACAGCACGTATCAACGAACTCACCCCCCACTTCAAGACCCACGCCAAAGACCACCACGGTCGTCGTGGTTTGCTGCGCATGGTGAGCCGTCGTCGCAAGCTGCTGGATTACTTGAAATCCAAAGACGCTGATCGCTACACCGCGCTGATCACCAAACTGGGTCTGCGCAAGTAAGCGTCAAGTGAATGATGAACGCCTGAGTTAGGTTACTAGCTCAGGCGTTTTTTACTTCGGAGCAGGCAATAACCGAGCGAAGCTGTGTCATTCCAGAGCAATTCAAGCCGAATTTCTCTGGAATGGCATCGTGTTCTGTGATGCTGAATCCGGGCTCGGGCGAGGTGGCCTGCACTTCCCAAATTGACCAGGAGAAACAAATGAGCATATTCAAAAAAGTTAGCAAGACCTTCCAATGGGGCCAAAACACGGTGACCATGGAAACCGGTGAAATCGCGCGCCAGGCCAATGGCGCTGTCCTGCTCGACATGGACGGCACCGTGGTGTTGGCAACCGTGGTTGGCAAGACCGAAGGTAAAGCCGGGCAGGATTTCTTTCCGCTGACGGTGGATTACCTTGAAAAAACCTATGCGGCTGGCAAGATTCCCGGCAGCTTTTTCAAGCGCGAAGGTCGTCCCAGTGAGTTTGAGACGTTGACCAGTCGTCTGATCGATCGCCCGATTCGCCCACTGTTTCCTGAAGGTTTCTTCAACGAAGTTCATGTGGTTGTGCACACGCTGTCGCTCAACCCGGGAGTTGACGCAGACATCGCCGCCCTGATTGCCACCAGCGCCGCCCTGTCGGTCAGTGGCATCCCGTTCAGCGGCCCCATCGGTGCAGCCCGAGTCGGTTACATCAACGGCGAGTATGTGCTGAATCCGGGTCAGACCGCACGCAAGGATTCGGTGCTCGATCTGGTCGTCGCCGGTACGGAAGCGGCTGTTCTGATGGTCGAGTCTGAAGCCAAGCAACTCAGTGAAGAGATCATGCTCGGCGCCGTTGTTTTCGGTCATGATCAGGGCAATATTGCCATCAACGCGATTCATGAGTTGGTGCGTGATGCCGGCAAGCCGGTGTGGGACTGGAAGGCTCCAGCCAAGGACGAAGCACTGATCGCCAAGGTCGGCGTGCTGGCCAATGACAAACTGGCAGCGGCTTACCAGATCCGCAACAAGCAGGCACGCACCCAGGCATGTCGCGCGGCTTACGCCGACGTGATGAGCGCGCTCAAGGCGGAGGCTGCTGCTTTTGACGCCGTGAAGGTCGAAGGCATGCTGTTTGACATCGAAGCCCGCCTCGTGCGCAGCCAGATTCTGGCTGGTGAGCCGCGCATTGATGGTCGCGATACACGCACCGTGCGTCCGATCGAAATCCGCAACTCGGTGCTGCCACGCACCCACGGTTCGGCACTGTTCACGCGCGGTGAGACCCAGGCGCTGGTGGTGACGACGCTGGGCACCGAGCGCGATGCCCAGCGCATCGATGCACTGGCCGGCGAGTACGAAGACCGCTTCCTGATGCACTACAACATGCCTCCTTTCGCCACCGGTGAGACGGGTCGCGTCGGCACCCCCAAGCGGCGCGAAATCGGTCATGGTCGTCTGGCCAAGCGGGCTCTGATCGCCGTGCTGCCGAGCAAGGAAGACTTCCCCTACACGATGCGCGTGGTATCGGAAATTACCGAATCGAACGGCTCCTCCTCCATGGCTTCGGTCTGCGGCGGCTGCCTCTCGCTGATGGATGCTGGCGTGCCGATCAAGGCGCACGTGGCCGGTATTGCCATGGGCCTGATCAAGGAAGAAAACCGCTTTGCCGTGCTGACCGACATCCTGGGCGACGAAGATCACTTGGGCGACATGGACTTCAAGGTGGCTGGTACCACCAACGGTATTACCGCTTTGCAGATGGACATCAAGATCCAGGGCATCACCAAAGAGATCATGCAGGTCGCGCTGGCGCAGGCCAAGGAAGCCCGCATGCACATCCTGGGCAAGATGCAGGAAGCGATGGCCGAAGCCAAGACCGAAGTGTCCAGCTTTGCCCCGCGTCTGTTCACCATGAAGATCAATCCCGAGAAGATTCGCGACGTGATCGGCAAGGGCGGCTCGGTGATCCGTGCGCTGACCGAAGAAACGGGCACGCAAATCAATATCGATGAAGACGGCACCATCACCATCGCATCGGCCGATCCGGCAAAGGCTGAGGAAGCCAAGCGTCGCATCGAGCAGATCACCGCCGAAGTCGAAATCGGCAAGATCTACGAAGGCCCGATCACCAAGATTCTGGATTTTGGCGCGCTGGTCAACCTGCTGCCGGGCAAGGACGGTCTGCTGCACATCAGCCAGATCGCGCATGAGCGTGTTGAAAAGGTCAGTGACTACCTTTCCGAAGGCCAGATTGTCAAGGTCAAGGTGATGGAAACGGACGAAAAAGGCCGCATCAAGCTGTCCATGAAGGTCCTGCTCGATCGCCCGAATCAGAACGGCCCCGAGCAGCACGCCTGAGACGCAGCACAAGGACCTGACGCTGGCTTGAGAGCACCATGAAGGCGATTGAAATCACGACTTTTGGCGCACCCGAAGTGCTGCGCCAGTGCGAGCGCGCCATGCCGGTGCCGGGCAGCGGCGAATTGTTGATTCGGGTCGCTGCCAGTGGTGTCAATCGCCCTGATGTGCTGCAGCGTACCGGGCACTATCCGGTGCCGCCGGGTGCCTCCGACATTCCTGGTCTGGAAGTGGCTGGCACCATTGAACAGGGCGACGAAGAAGCGTTGGTCAGGGCCGGCTTCAAACTCGGTGACCACGTTTGCGCGCTGGTCGCCGGCGGTGGCTACGCAGAATATTGCGTGGCGCCCGTGGGGCAGTGTTTGCCGGTACCCCGGGGATGGAGCGATGTGCAGGCGGCGTCGCTGCCGGAGACTGTTTTCACGGTCTGGAGCAATGTCTTTGACCGTGGTCGTCTGCAAAGCGGTGAGACGCTTCTGGTCCAGGGCGGCTCAAGCGGCATCGGCGTCACCGCCATTCAAATGGCCAAGGCGACGGGCGCTCGGGTGATGGTGACAGCGGGCAGCGATGAAAAGTGCGCAGCCTGTCTGGCGCTGGGTGCCGACCACGCGATCAACTACCGAACGCACGACTTCGCAGTCGAGGTCAAACGATTGACGGCAGGGCAGGGAGTCAATGTCATTCTTGACATGGTGGCTGGCAACTATGTTGCCAAAGAAATTGAGTGTCTGAGTGAGGATGGCCGGCTGGTCATCATTGGCGTGCAAGGCGGTGTCAAGAGTGAAATCAATGCCGGCCTCGTGCTACGTCGTCGCTTGACGGTCACCGGATCCACTTTGCGGCCCCGACCCATCGGTTTCAAGGAGGCGATTGCGCAGGCCTGTCTGAAGCATGTCTGGCCCCTGATTGAAGGCGGCAGTATCAAGCCGGTCATTCACAGCACGTTTGCAGCCGCGGACGCTGGGCAGGCGCATGCCTTGATGGAATCCAATTCGCATATCGGAAAAATTGTCTTGACTTGGGGGGTGGCATGAAGAAGAAACTGATTGCTGGCAACTGGAAAATGAATGGCGGTCTGGCCGCCAACGAAGCATTGATCAGGAATCTCCTGGCTGGGCTCGGAACGCCCGGTTGTCAGGTCGCCTTGTGCGTACCAACTGCCTATCTGGCGCAGTGTCATGACCTGTTGAATGGGACCGGCATCGATCTTGGCGCCCAGGATGTGTCGCAGCACGAAGCCGGCGCTTTCACCGGTGAAATTTCGTGCGCCATGCTCAAGGAGTTTGGAGCGCGCTACTGTCTGGTCGGCCATTCGGAGCGTCGCCAATACCATGCTGAGACCGACACCGTTGTGGCACTTAAGGCACAGCGTGCATTGGCCAGCGGCATCACACCGATTGTGTGTGTGGGTGAAACACTGGCGGAACGTGAAGCGGGTCGGACAGAGGAAGTGGTCAAGCGCCAGTTGGCCGCTGTGATTCATGCTAACGGGCACTGCATCAGCGAAATTGTTCTGGCCTATGAGCCGGTGTGGGCGATTGGTACCGGAAAAACGGCCAGCGCCGAACAGGCCCAGCAAGTGCACGCCGTGCTGCGCGCGCAATTGAAGGCCGCATCCAGTCAGTCCGATCGTATTCTTCTGCTTTACGGTGGCAGCATGAATCCAGTCAACGCGGCGCAATTGCTGGCGCAAGCCGATATTGATGGTGGCCTGATTGGCGGCGCGTCATTGAAAGCCCCCGATTTCTTATCCATCATTGCCTCGGCCGGTTGATTCGCATCTAGGTCGTTACTTGTTCAGGAGTGTTCCATGAGTATTTTTCTATCCATTCTTCTTGCGGTCCAGATGATTGCAGCGGTCGCCATGATCGGGCTGATTCTGGTGCAGCATGGCAAGGGTGCCGACATGGGTGCTGCCTTTGGCAGCGGTGGTTCAGGCAGTCTATTCGGTGCCAGCGGTAGCGCCAACTTTCTCTCGCGTACCACCGCTGTGCTGGCAACCGTGTTCTTTGTCTGCACTTTGGCCCTAGCTTATTTTGGCTCAGTGCGCCCTGCAGCAAGTTCTGGCAGTGTGCTGGAAAATGCGGCCGTCGCGGTGCCTGCGCCAGCAGTCGCTGCACCCGTTGTGGCCGCTTCCGGCGCAGCACAAATTCCGTCCAAATAATCGGCATCTGATTGCGGCGCCAAGTTCAGGAAACGGACAAATTTCAGGGTAAACTCTGCCCTGTCTTGAAAGCCAAAACCGCAAGGTGCCTCACGCAATCCAGACAGCAGAAAACCGCCTTCGTGGTGAAATTGGTAGACACGCTATCTTGAGGGGGTAGTGGCGAAAGCTGTGCGAGTTCGAGTCTCGCCGAAGGCACCAGACAGACCTGCTTGATGTGGATCAAAGCACCAAGCAAAAACTTGGGTCAAAATCGTCCGATGAATCTTGATCAGTATTTGCCAATTTTCCTGTTTATTCTGGTCGGTTTGGGAGTTGGCATCGCCCCACAGGTGATTGGTTTTATCCTCGGCCCGAATCGACCTTACCCCGCAAAGAATTCTCCGTACGAATGCGGCTTCGAGGCTTTCGAAGATGCACGCATGAAGTTCGACGTGCGCTACTACCTGGTAGCCATTCTGTTCATCCTCTTTGACCTCGAAATCGCTTTCCTGTTTCCTTGGGCGGTGTCGCTCAAGGAAATCGGTGCGCTTGGATTTTGGGCCATCATGGAGTTTGTCGGCATTCTTGTCGTCGGCTTTGTGTACATGTGGATAAAAGGGGCCCTTGACTGGGAATGACGCGATGATTGAAGGCGTATTGAAAGAGGGCTTTGTCACCACAAGTTTCGACTCGGTGGTGAACTGGGCCAAGACCGGTTCGATCTGGCCTATGACTTTTGGGCTGGCGTGCTGTGCGGTAGAAATGATGCATTCCGCTGCGGCGCGCTATGACATCAGCCGCTTTGGCGCGGAAGTGTTCCGCGCCAGTCCACGGCAGGCCGACCTGATCATCGTGGCTGGTACGTTGTGCAACAAGATGGCGCCCGCATTCCGCAAGGTTTATGACCAGATGAGCGAGCCGCGCTGGGTGCTGTCGATGGGCTCGTGCGCGAACGGCGGCGGCTACTACCACTACAGCTACTCTGTGGTGCGGGGCTGTGATCGCATCGTGCCGGTTGATATTTATGTGCCCGGTTGCCCGCCGACGGCAGAAGCCTTGCTGTACGGCATCATTCAGTTGCAGTACAAGATTCGCCGCACGCAAACCATTGCACGCACCTGAAGGGATGGCGATGACAAGCTACGCTGTAAGTCCACAGACCACCAAAGCCAGTGTTGAAGCAGCCTTGGGCAACTTGCTCAAGTCCAGTGTGATTCGACTGGGCGAACTCACCATCGTCGTTGATGCGGCTGACTATTTGCAGGCCGCAAAGCTTCTGCGTGATGATCCGAATTGCCGATTTGAGCAGTTGATGGATTTGTGCGGAGTCGACTACTCCACCTACAAGGATGAACCCCAGAGTGGCCTGCGTTTCTGCATCGTGTCGCATCTGCTATCGATCAGCCTAAATCAGCGCGTGCGGCTCAAGGTGTTTGCGCCTGACGACGGTTTCCCGGTCGTCCAGTCGGTGTGCGATGTCTGGAATTCTGCCAACTGGTTCGAGCGTGAAGCCTTTGATCTGTTTGGCATCGTCTTTGAAGGGCATTCCGATTTGCGTCGAATCCTGACCGACTATGGCTTTATTGGCCATCCCTTTCGCAAGGATTTCCCTATTTCTGGTCACGTCGAAATGCGTTACGACGCAGAGCAGAAGCGCGTTGTGTACCAACCGGTCACGATCGAGCCGCGCGAGATTACGCCGCGCGTCATCCGTGAAAACAACTACGGAGGCCGGCATTAAAGGAATGTCATTGCGGGCCTGAGCCGCAATCCATGGATGCCGGGTGACGCCCAGCATGACAAGACTGACAGCACTGAATATGGCAGAGATAAAAAACTACACCCTCAACTTCGGACCGCAACATCCGGCTGCGCACGGCGTTTTGCGTCTCGTGCTGGAACTCGACGGCGAAGTGATTCAACGCGCTGACCCGCATATCGGTCTACTGCACCGTGCCACCGAAAAACTGGCTGAAGGCAAGACCTACATCCAGGCTCTGCCTTACATGGACCGGCTCGACTACATGTCGATGATGTGCAATGAGAGCGCTTACTGCCTGGCGATCGAAAAGATGCTGGACCTTGAAGTACCGGAGCGCGCCAAGTACATCCGCGTCATGTTCTGTGAAATCACCCGTTTGCTCAATCATTTGCTGTGCGTCGGCGCTGGCGCCCTTGACTGCGGCGCAATGACAGTGATGTTGTACGCGTTTCGGGAACGGGAAGACCTGCTTGATATGTATGAAGCGGTCAGTGGTGCACGTCTGCATGCGGCCTACTTCCGCCCGGGCGGCGTTTATCGCGATCTGCCGGACACCATGGCGCGACATCAGCCCAACAAGATTCGCAGCGCCAAGTCAACGGCTCAGCTCAATCGGGCGCGTGACGGCAGTCTGCTCGACTTCATTGACGATTTCACGCAGCGTTTTCCGGGTTGTCTGGCCGAGTACCACACGCTGTTGACTGACAACCGGATCTGGAAGCAGCGCACCGTGGGCATCGGCGTTGTGTCACCTGAGCGTGCCTTGAATCTGGGGTTTTCCGGTCCGATGCTGCGTGGCTCCGGCGTAGCCTGGGATCTGCGCAAGAAGCAGCCTTACGAGGTCTATGACAAACTCGACTTTGATATTCCGGTGGGCAAGACCGGCGATAACTACGACCGCTATCTGGTACGCATGGAGGAGATGAAGCAGTCCAACCGCATTGTCAAGCAGTGCGTCGACTGGTTGCGCGCCAATCCGGGCCCGGTTATTACCGACAACCACAAGGTTGCACCGCCGAGCCGTGAATCCATGAAGTCCAACATGGAAGAGTTGATTCATCACTTCAAGCTCTTCACGGAAGGTTTCTGTGTGCCCGAGGGCGAGGCATACGCCACGATTGAGCATCCGAAGGGCGAATTTGGAATCTACATGATCAGTGACGGCGCCAACAAGCCTTACCGCATGAAGATCCGTCCACCCGCCTTTGTTCATTTGGCGGCGCTTGGCGAAATGGGGCGAGGGCACATGATTGGTGATGCCGTGGCCATTATCGGTTCGTTGGATATTGTGTTTGGGGAAGTTGATCGATGATTTCCGAAGAGTCCAAAGCGCGCTTCGCCAAAGAAGTTGCCAAATACCCGGCTGACCAGAAGCAGTCTGCCGTCATGGCTTGTCTGGCCATCGTTCAGCAGGAACTCGGTCACGTCAGTGCCGAAAGTGAAAAGCTGGTGGCCGACTATCTTGGCATGGCGCCAATTGCGGTGCACGAGGTCACCTCCTTCTACAACATGTACAACCAGCAGCCGGTTGGCAAGTACAAGCTCAATGTCTGCACCAATCTGCCGTGCCAGTTGCGCGACGGTGGGCGTGCTCTCAAGCACCTCGAAAAGAAACTCGATATTGGCATGGGAGAAACCACCGCCGACGGTCTGTTTACCCTGCAGCAGTGTGAGTGTCTGGGCGCCTGCGCCGACTCGCCGGTGCTGCTGGTGAACGACCGACACATGTGCAGTTTCATGAGTGACGACAAGCTCGATCAACTGGTCGACGGCCTGCGCGCCCAGGGGAATAAATAATGGCGCTTGAAAACATCCTCGCCCAGTTTCAATCTGACGGTGCGCAAACCTGTTTCCACGGGCGTCATATGGATCCGCAGATTCTGGCTGGCCTGACTAGCAGTAACTGGCGTCTGCGGGACTATCAGGCACGCGGCGGCTACCAGGCTTTGCGCAAGGTTCTTGGCAAGGACGGTGGCGCGGGCATGACCCCTGACCAGGTGATCGCGACGGTCAAGGAATCCGGCCTGCGCGGCCGTGGCGGCGCAGGTTTCCCGACCGGACTGAAGTGGAGCTTCATGCCGCGCCAGTTTGCCGGACCGAAGTTCCTGATGTGCAATTCGGACGAAGGCGAGCCCGGTACCTGCAAGGACCGCGAAATCCTGCAGTTCAACCCGCACATCGTGATTGAGGGCATGCTGATCGCCGCTTATGCGATGAATATCGGCACGGGCTACAACTACATTCACGGCGAAATTTTCCAGATTTACGAACGTTTTGAAGAGGCGCTGGCGGAAGCGCGTGCGGCCGGTTTGCTGGGCGACAACATTCTGGGCAGCGGTTTCAGTTTTCAGCTGCATGCCTTTCACGGCTTCGGTGCCTATGTTTGTGGCGAAGAAACCGCCTTGCTGGAATCGGTCGAGGGCAAGAAGGGGCAACCGCGTTTCAAGCCGCCGTTCCCGCCGAGCTATGGTTTGTATGGCAAGCCAACCAACATCAACAATACCGAAACCTTTTCCGCCGTGCCCTGGATCATCAACCACGGCGGCAAGGCATATCTGGAATGCGGCAAGCCCAACAACGGCGGCACCAAGATCTATTCGGTCAGCGGTGACGTTGAACTGCCCGGCAATTACGAAATCCCAATGGGCACACCGTTTTCCAAGTTGCTGGAACTCGCTGGCGGCGTACGCAAGGGTCGCCAGCTCAAGGCGGTGATTCCGGGGGGTTCGTCCACTCCCATCCTGCCTGGCTCGATCATGATGGATTGCACGATGGACTATGACTCCATTGCCAAGGCCGGTTCCATGCTGGGCTCCGGCGCACTCATCGTGCTCGATGACAGCCGTTGCATGGTCAAGAGCCTGCAGCGTCTCAGTTACTTCTACATGCATGAATCCTGCGGCCAGTGCACACCGTGCCGTGAGGGTACTGGCTGGATGTACCGGGTAGTGGAGCGCATTGAAAACGGGCAGGGTCGGCCAAGCGATATGGATCTGCTGGATAACGTGGCCGAGGACATCATGGGGCGAACCATTTGCGCGCTCGGTGATGCAGCGGCGATGCCGGTGCGTGCCATGTTGAAGCATTTCCGTCCTGAATTTGAGTATCACGTTGAGCACAAGACCTGCATGGTCCCGGCTTACGTCTGAACGAGTCCCAATATGATTGAAATTGAACTCGACGGCAAGAAGATAGAGGTTGTTGAAGGCAGCACGATCATTCATGCGGCCGATCAGGCGGGCACCTACATTCCGCATTTCTGCTATCACAAGAAGCTCAGCATCGCAGCCAGTTGCCGTATGTGTCTGGTCGATGTAGAGAAGATGCCCAAGCCGATGCCGGCTTGCGCCACCACGGTGGCGCCAGGCATGGTGATTCGCACGCGCAGCGAGAAGGCTGTCAAGGCGCAGCAGTCCGTGATGGAGTTCCTGCTCATCAATCACCCGCTGGATTGCCCGATTTGCGACCAGGGTGGCGAGTGCCAGTTGCAGGATCTCGCAGTCGGTTACGGTGGCTCCGCTTCGCGTTACGAAGAAGAAAAGCGGGTTGTCGCGGTGAAAGAGGTAGGCGCCCTGATTTCGATGCAGGAAATGAGCCGCTGCATCCAGTGCACCCGTTGCGTCCGTTTTGGTCAGGAAGTGGCCGGCGTGATGGAACTGGGCATGACGCACCGCGGTGAGCACGCCGAAATCGAGACTTTTGTCGGCCAGTCAGTGGACTCTGAACTGTCGGGCAACATGATAGACATCTGCCCGGTCGGCGCACTCACCAGCAAACCCTTTCGTTACAGTGCACGGACCTGGGAACTGGCACGACGCAAGTCGGTCAGTCCGCATGACTCGACCGGCGCCAATCTGGTTGTGCAGGTCAAGAACAACAAGGTCATGCGTGTGGTGCCGCTGGAAAACGAAGCGGTCAACGAATGCTGGATTGCCGACCGCGATCGCTTCTCCTACGAATCATTAAGCAGCGATGAGCGCTTGACCAGCCCCATGCTCAAGCAGGGCGATGCCTGGGTTGCCGTCGACTGGCAGACGGCTCTGGCCTATGTTGCCAAGGGCTTGAACGGGATCAAGAAGGAGCACGGTGCGGCCAGCATAGGCGCGCTGGTCAGTCCGCACAGCACGCTGGAAGAATTGTTTCTTGCCAGTTCCCTGATGAGTGCGCTGGGCAGCCCGAACGTTGACTACCGTCTGCGTAACGCCGAGTTTCCCGCAGTCGAAGGGATTCGCCATCTGGGGCGCTCCATCGCGTCCCTGTCCAGCTTGCAAAGCGCGCTGGTGGTGGGTTCCAATCTGCGAAAGGATCATCCCCTGTTCGCGCAAAGAATTCGCCAGGCCGTGCGCGGCGGCTGTGTGCTCAGTGTGATTGGTTCAGCGGCACAAGACTGGGCGATGCCGGTCGCGAACACCTTGTTGGCGAGCGACACCAACTGGGTGCAGGCGCTCGCTGATGTGGCTGCTGCTGTTGCCGCCGAGAAAGGTGTGGCGGCACCTGCTGCTGGTGCTGCCAGCGACGCGGCCAAAGCCGTCGCCAGGTCCCTGCTGGCGGGTGAGCGCAAGGCAGTCCTGCTGGGCAACGGCGCCGCTCATCATGCGCGTGCATCGAGTCTGCTTGCGCTGGCCAACTGGATTGGCGGACAAACCGGCGCCAGCGTGGGGTATTTGACAGAGGCTGCCAACACGGTGGGTGCCCAACTCGCTGCGGCGCTGCCAGGCGCCAATGGCAAGAACGCAGGGCAAATGCTCGGCGGCGCCCTGAAGGCGGTGCTTTTGCTGAACAACGAGCCTGAATTTGATTCGGCCGCCGGCGCCGCTGCGGTGGACGGTCTGAAGCAGGCCGCGATGGTGGTGACGCTTAGCCCGTTCAAGGCGAACATGGA
>CAITQH010000184.1 GCA_903894475.1 uncultured beta proteobacterium | reverse complement strand
TGGGGCGCATTCGGGCTGCCATCGAGCTCGATGCCAAGGATCCCAAGCGGATCCTGACGGTGCGCGGCGTGGGCTACGTGTTTGCCCGTCAGCAAGACTGAGCGCAGCGTGTTCCTGAGGCGCCTGTACACACGGATCTGGCTGGCGGTGGTGCTGGCGGTGGCGGTGCTCACCTTTCTGGTTGGCTGGGCCTGGCGGCTGACCGTTGAGCCGCCGCTGCGTGACGTCGTCATTCGCAACGAAGCCGGTCAGATTATCGGCAACGGCCATTCGCGCCGGCGCCGCCCTCCAGGTGCCGGCATTGGTGCCCATCCGCAGGGAGAACCCGAAGCGCAGGCGCCATCGTTTGGCCTGCAAAGTCACAGCGGTAGCGGACCCGAGTTTGTGGTGCTGATGCTCGATGGCCAGATCGTCCACATGCAGTTGCCGCGGGGGCCGCGCTCTCCCTGGAATCTGGCGCCGTACGGATTTTTCTGGACCTTGACACTGGTGGCGTTGGCGGTCGCCCTGGCCACCTATCCGATCATTCGAAAGCTCACGCGTCGCCTTGAGTTGTTGCAGAACGGAGTCGAAAAATGGGGCGAGGGAAACCTCTCCATTCGCGTCGCCGAGGACGGGCAGGATGAGGTGGCGTTTCTGGCTGCGCGTTTCAACCTTGCGGCCGAGCGCATCGAGAATCTCGTCAAGTCACATGAGTCTCTGCTGGCCTCGCAAAAATCACTGCTGGCCAATGCCTCACATGAATTGCGCTCGCCGCTGACGCGTATCCGCATGGGACTCGAACTGATGGGCTCGGGCTCTTCGCCAAGCTTCAAGAACGAAATTGCGCGCAATATAGGCGAACTCGATCTGTTGATTGAAGAAATCTTGCTGGCCAGTCGGCTCGATGCACGGGAAGCTGATCTGGGCACGATCGAGTCGGTTGATCTGATCGGCCTGGCGGCAGAAGAGTGCGCTCGCGTCGGCGCCGAGTTGGAGGTTTTGCCCGGGCCGGACCCGACCGATTCTGCCTTGTCGGTGCAGGGTGTCGCCAAACTGTTGCGCAGAGTCATGCGCAATCTGCTGGAGAATGCACGTCGCCACGCAGCGGGCGAAATCACGGTGACGCTGAGTCGAACGGACACGCATGCGGTGATCCAGGTTGGCGACCGTGGCCCCGGCGTGCCGGTCGAACTGCGCGAGCGCATATTCGAGCCTTTCTACCGCTTGCCAGGTGCCACCGAACGTGATGGCGGCGTTGGCTTGGGCTTGGCCCTGGTCAAATCGATCACCATTCGTCATGGTGGCACGGTGCAATGCGAGAACCGACCCGATGGTGGCGCCTCATTTGTTGTTTCGTTGCCACTGGGCGTCGGCGGCACGAGCGAATTATTGTCAAAAAGCCCATAAAGCCGAGTGAATTGCTGCCATATCCCCCAAATGGGGGATGGCGTTGCCGCCTGATGCTGGCTAAAGTCGGCACAACTGCTGTCACAGTGATTCAGGCGAAAACTCCAACGAGTCCTCCTCGGGGGATTTTTCAAAGCCACCTCCGGGTGGCTTTTTTTTACTCGAATTACGCTAACTCATGAATGCGTTGCAACACCTGGCTGACTGAAATGTCGCGCAGGCAGCGCGTGTGGCCGAATCGGCAACTGCGCTCAAAGCAGGGCGCACAGCCAAGCACGGGCTGGTAGCTGGGCTCATTCTTGAGCCAGAGCACGGCGGCACTGTCATTGAGGGGTGGCGTGTGCAGTGGACTGCTGGAGCCAAAAATTGCCACCTGGCTTACGCCCAGGGCCGCGGCGACATGCATCAGGCCGGAATCGTTGCTGAGGGTGCACAGGGCGCCAGCTATCGCGTGGAACGCTTGTGGCAGTGAAGTCTTGCCGGCCAGGTTGAGGCATTTGCCGATTTGCGAGGCGTTAACCGGCACGGCGATTTCTTCGCACAGTGCATGTTCCTTGGCTGAGCCCAGCAGCAGTACCGGTCGGTCCAGACGGCGCGCCAGGTCGGCAAAATGGTCGGTCGGCCAGCGTTTGGCCGGGCCGAATTCGGCACCCGGTGCAAACACATAGTAGCCAGCCCGTGACAGGCCCAGTTGCTGCAGCGTCTGCTCGACTGCGGCCTTGTCGGCTTGCAGCAGCGGTTGGTCCCTGGCAAGGTCGCGCTCGCCACTGAGGGCCGAGTAGAACGCCACCATCGGTGGTCGCTGGTGCTTTGGTGGATTTTTCAGGCGCTGTGTCAGCACTCCGAAACGTGCCTCACCCAGGTAGCCAACGCGTTGCTGGATGCCAGCCAAGAACGGCAGCAAAGCACTTTTTAGGGAGTTGGGACAGACATAGGCGGTGTCAAATCGGCCCCTGATGCTCCGTGCCAGACTGCATCTGGCCTGCCATTGCAGGCCGCCATGGGTAAAAGGCAACTCGATCACTTCGCTGACCTGCGGCATCAGCCGGTAGACCGGTGCCACCCAGGGCAGTGCACCGACCGTCAGGCGCTCACTGCGCGCGGCCAGGCGACGCAGCAGCGGCTCGGTCATCACCGCGTCACCTATCCACTGAGGCGCGATGATCAGGCTGTCCGCGCCTGGCTTCATCGTCACTCAGTGATGAGCGTCGAAGTGCTCGCCTTCCTTGAGTTGGTAGACGCTGCCGCAATAAGGGCACTTGGCCTGGCCGCTGTGCGCCACATCCAGATAGACCTTGGGGTGACTGTTCCAGAGTTTCATGTCGGCCAGTGGACTCGGGCAAAACACGCCACCCTGATGGTTCAGGTCTTTCGCCAGCAATTGAATAAGGGACTTGCTCATGAGGATACCTTTGTCAGCCAGTGTGAATACTTCGGATTGCGGCCATTGACGATGTCAAAGAAAGCACTCTGGATCTTCTCGGTGATGGGACCGCGTGAACCGCTGCCGAGTTCGATGCGGTCAAGCTCACGGATCGGTGTCACTTCGGCTGCCGTGCCGGTAAAGAAAGCTTCGTCGCTGATGTAGACCTCGTCGCGTGTGATGCGCTTCTGGATCAGTTCAAGGCCCAGATCCTTGCAAATGTGGAACACCGTGTTGCGCGTGATGCCGTTCAGGGCTCCGGCCGACAGGTCGGGCGTGTAAACCACGCCACCTTTGACCACAAAAAGGTTCTCGCCGGCACCTTCGGAGACAAAGCCATTGGCGTCGAGCAGCATGGCTTCGTCGTAGCCCTCGTCGGTGACTTCCATGTTGGCCAGAATCGAATTGGTGTAGTTGCTGACCGCCTTGGCCTGCGTCATCGTGATGTTGACGTGGTGCCGTGTGTAGCTCGAGATCTTGACGCGGATCCCGCGCTTCAAGCCTTCTTCACCCAGGTAGGCACCCCAGGGCCAGGCAGCCACCATCAGGTGAATCGTGTTGCCCTTGGGCGAAACGCCCAGCTTCTTGTCGCCAATCCAGGTGAGTGGCCGCAGGTAGCAGGATTCCAGATTGTTCTCGCGGACCACGGCCTTTTGCGCTTCGTTGACCTGCTCTTTGGTAAACGGGATGTTCATGCGCAGGATCTTGGCACTGTTGAACAGACGATCCGTGTGATCGTCAAGTCGGAAGATGGCCGTGCCATTGACGGTGTTGTAGGCGCGAACACCTTCAAATGCGCCGCAGCCGTAATGCAAGGTATGGGTCAGAACGTGGATCTTGGCTTCGCGCCAGTCGACCATCTGGCCATCCATCCAGATCTTTCCGTCACGGTCAGACATCGAGGGGGGAAGTGGGCTCATCGGTATTTCCTTGTGAAGAGGTTCCTGCATGCAAAAGCAGATTTTACGAGGCTTGGGCGCCACCAGATGATGGTGCTGCGGTCTCGCTCGTCGCCGGGCGGTGCAACTGCCACTTTCTCAGCTTGCCGTAGTGAAACTCGCAGCTGACATGCGACTGTGTTTCATCGGTCCAGCGAAAGATTTCAGGCTGTGCGCCCTTGCTGCTTTCAAGCGTCCCCAGCGCCCTGGTCATGGCCACCACATGCAACAGGCTGACACCGCTTCTGAGTTTGGCGTTGAGCATGACGGCGCTGTCGACGTAGCCGATGGGCCGATTCGCTGCGCGCTTGAGTACCTGCATCAGCCGAGTGAAATGCAAGAGCAGCCACATCACCAGCAAGCCACTGGCGATGGCAACTCCGGGCCAGCCATACGAACTGTAGGCAGCCATTACGCCGGCAACAGCCGCAACAGGAACAAGAATTTGTTGGAACTGCATGGCACGATTCTGACCGATGTCGCTGCCCAGGAACGAAGCTTCAGGCCTCTGTTGGCATCGGCCAACGCACGGTGACCGCCAAGCCGCCCAGCATTTCCGAGCGCTTGACCTCTATCCTGGCGTTCAACACGGCGGCGATTCGCGTAACGATGGACCAACCCAGGCCGTTGCCCGGCTGTTCCGTACCCAGGACGCGGAAAAACCGTTCACCCAAGCGCGCCAGTTCGGTCTCCGTCATGCCTGGTCCGCTGTCCTGCACCCGCAACACTGTTTGGCCGGATTCGCTCTGGACGCTGACCCGAATCCGCGCCTGATCCGGGCTGTAGCGAATGGCGTTATCGATCAGGTTGCGTACCATCACCGCCACCAGCATCTCGGCACCAAGCACGGCGCAGGGCCTGGCGGCGTCAAGCTCGATGGACTGTTGTCGTGCCAGGGAGGCCGGAGCCAGGTCAGCCGAGACGCGTCGCGTCAGCGTGCTCAGGTCGACGCTGGTCAGTGAGCTCACCGGAGCCTCCTCCAGCCGTGCCAGTGTCAGCAACTGCTCGACCAGCCGGGTGGCACGGTCACATCCGGCCAGGGTGGCCTGCAGAGCGTGTTCACGCTGTGCTAGGTCGTCGCCGGCACCCATGGCGACCTGCGCCTGGGCGCGGATCGCGGCAATCGGCGTGCGCAGTTCATGGGCGGCGTCGGCGGTGAAGCGACGCTCGGCAGCCACCATGTGTTCGATCCGGTCAAACAGGGCATTGAGTGCCTGCACTACCGGCTCCATCTCGGATGGCAGGCGTTCGATTTTCAAGGGCTCCAGGGCCTGAGGACGCCGCTGTCCCAGCAACTGGCTGAGCTGGCGCAAGGGGGCCAGACCCTTGCGTACCGTCCACCAGCCCACCAGTGCCAGCAGGGGCAAGGCAAAAGCCAGTGGCCACATCACCCCCTGCAAGACGGCCATCAGAATTGCGTCGCGTGATTCGTTCAACTCGCCGACATAGACCTGCACGTCGTTTTCGGCGCCATTGGTAGCGAAGACGCGCCACTGTTCGCCGTCCAGCCGTTCAGTTGAAAAGCCAAGGCCGTGGCTTGACATCGGCGTGGCGCTGGCATTGGCTGAGTGCAGCACCAGACGCCCCTCGTGAAACACCTGGAACATCACGCGGGGTGCGTACTTGTGCAGCGAGGGCGAATCTTCAACGCCGTCGTGGTCGGTCTCACCCGCCTGTTGCATGACCAGCAGGGCGGCCGCCTGCGCCAGATGGCCATCGAGCAACTCATCGAGTTCATGGCGCACGTCGAACCAAGTCATTAGCACGGTACCGAGCCAGACTGCCGCCAGCAGCGCCAGCAGGGGCACCAGCAGACGCGTCTGCAGGGACTTCAGATGTCGAGGCGCTGTCACGCCGAGTCCTTGTACCGAGCCACCGTGTAGCCAATGCCACGCACCGTCTGAATCAGGTCGGCTTGCAACTTGCGCCGCAGATGATGGATGTGTACCTCGATCGCGTTGCTGTCGACTTCGTAGCCCCAGCTGTAGAGCTTTTGCTCCAACTGCTCACGTGACATGACACGCCCGGCGCTGAGCATCAAGGCGTACAGCAAATCAAATTCCCGCGTCGATAGCAGAACCGCCTCGCCATGCAGCGTGACCTGCCGCGCTGAAGGGTCGAGTGAGACCGCGCCGCAACGCAACACATCCTGCAACTGACCGTGCGCACGACGTGCCAGAGAGCGCAAGCGGGCGCCGAGTTCGTGCAGATCGACCGGTTTGATCACGTAGTCGTCAGCCCCCAGGTCCAGGCCACGGATGCGATCAGGTACAGCGTCACGCGCGGTCAGCACCAGCACGGGGGTCGCGATCTTGCGTGCGCGCAGGGACTGTAGAACGTCAATTCCGTCTTTCACCGGCAATCCCAGATCGAGCACGGCCGCCGCGTAGTCGCCGGATGCAATTTCGCGTTCGGCGGCAGCGCCGTCGCGCACCCAGTCAACCTGAAAGCCGAGCTGGCGCAAGCCCGCACGCAAGCCGTCGCCCAGCATGGGATCGTCTTCAGCCAGCAGTATGCGCATCAGGAATTCTCCGTTTGACTCAGCTTGGCATCATGCCCGAATGAATGCAGCACTTGTCATCAGTTCGGAATTTTGATGTCGCGTTCGCCGAAGTTGCCCTGAGCAGCATGGGTGTGGCAGGCACCGCAGTTGGATGCGCTGCGAATCGATGCGCGCTTCCAGACATCGGGGGGCACTTCACCGGGGCGGTGCTTCTGCAGGAACCAGGCAGACATGGTGATGCGGTCCTGAGGTGGCTCTTCCTTGACCCGCTTGTAGCTGCCAGCCTGGTTCTTGAGCCAGGCGCCGATCTCGCGTGTCGTTGCCTCATCAAGTGAAGCGTCGGCACCGTAGTGCTTGCCCAGCGTGCCCATCATGCGCTGCCAGGAGCTTGCTGGCAGCATGCCAGCCGGGTAGGCGATGTGGCAGGCCGCGCATTCCTGCTGGTATTTGGCCAGGGGCGCTGCGCTGGCAGGACTGGATGCGCCCTGGGCTGCACCCAGAAAGCTTGCGGCCAGCAGTCCCATGAGTGCCGCTCGTCTGAATGTGGAATGGATCATTTGGTGTTACCGAGAAGATGTGAATGGGCGGCTTGCAAGTTTGTCATTGCGGCCCCGCAGGTGTGTCATTGCGGGCCTCAGGTGTGTCATTGCGGCGCTCAGGTATGTCATTGCGGGCTTGACCCGCAATCCAGTGCATGCGTGGCACTGGATCCCGGATCGAGTCCGGGATGACAAGGGAACGGTTGAAATTTCCGTTTTCCTTAGCGTTTGAGGGTCAGCAGCCAGGCCAGAACGTCGGCCTTTTCGCCCGCCGTGCACTCGCGACCCATCACGTCATTGCAATTGCGGCGAAACCACTTTTCGGCTTTGACAGCATCGGCAAAACGCTCCGGGTTGAAGGCGGGTGCCATCGGCGCGATGGCCTTGCCGGTCGTGGCATGTTTGCCTTCCACCGTGGGTGTGACTGTATGGCAGGAGGAGCAGCTCCATTCCTTGCCGTGCTTGCTGGTAAAGAGCGTCTGGCCACGAGCGGCCTGCGCAGGTGCGCCGGCCTGTGCTGTGTAGGCGGCGAGTTGTTCGGTGGCGGTGATGGCGTTGGCAGAAGTGCAGAGCGCTCCAAACAGAGCAGTGCTGGCAGCAAGGAGGGAAAGTAGTTTCATGGCGGTTCCTATGGAAGCAGCCAACGATAACCAGGCTTGATTAAGCTTTTCTTAAAGGCCCGCCTTCAGGCGAGGCCGCGCACCACTTCCATCGCCTGCTCGACGCGCTCCACCGCGTGAATGGTCAGCCCTTCAATCGCCTTCTTCGGCGCGTTAGCCTTGGGCACCACGGCCACAGAGAAGCCAAGTTTGGCGGCTTCCTTGAGGCGCTCCTGACCGCGCGGCGCGGGCCGCACTTCGCCGGCGAGTCCGACTTCGCCAAAGGCAAAAAAGCCTTTCGGTAGCGGCTTGCCGCGCAGGCTCGACGTGATCGCCAGCAGCACAGCCAGGTCCGAGGCGGGCTCGCTGATGCGCACGCCGCCCACGGCATTGACAAAGACGTCCTGGTCCATGCAGGCCACACCGGCGTGGCGGTGCAGCACCGCCAGCAGCATGGCCAGGCGATCCCGGTCCAGGCCCACCGACAAGCGTCTGGGCGACGGCCCGCCGCTGTCCACCAGAGCCTGGATTTCGACCAGCATCGGTCGCGTGCCTTCCAGCGTCACCATGACGCAGCTGCCGGGCACCGGCTCGCTGTGCTGACTCAGGAAGATGGCACTCGGGTTGGAGACGCCCTTCAGCCCTTTTTCGGTCATGGCAAAAACACCAATCTCGTTGACCGCGCCAAAGCGGTTCTTGATCGCGCGCACCAGCCGGAATGCGCTGTGAGTGTCGCCTTCAAAGTAAAGCACCGTGTCCACCATGTGCTCCAGTACGCGTGGCCCGGCCAGCGCACCGTCCTTGGTGACGTGACCGACCAGCACAATGCTGACACCCGTGGCCTTGGCGGCACGGGTCAGGTGGGCAGCGCATTCGCGCACCTGCGCCACCGAACCGGGCGCCGAAGTGAGTTGGTCAGAGTAAACGGTTTGAATCGAGTCGATCACCGCGATGTCGGGCTGCGTCGCCTCCAGCGTTGCCAGAATCCGCTCCAGCTGAATTTCTGCCAGCACTTTCACCTGGCTGTTGTTCAGGCCCAGGCGACGTGAGCGCAGCGCCACTTGAGCGCCGCTTTCTTCGCCCGTCACATAGAGCGTGTTCTGACCGCTGCGCTGCAGTGAATCGAGCGCTTGCAGCAGCAGGGTGGACTTGCCGATGCCGGGGTCGCCGCCGATCAGCACCACACCGCCTTCCACCATGCCGCCACCCAGCACGCGATCCAGTTCCTCGTGACCGGTGGGCGTGCGCGCCATGTCCACCGCATCAATGTCGCCCAGCGTCGCGACTTCAGCCGTTTTGGCGAGCGAGGCAAACCGGTTCTTCGCTGGAGCTGTGCTTTCTGGAAGCGACTCCACCAGCGTGTTCCAGGCGTTGCACGCCGGACACTTGCCCAACCACTTGGGACTGCTGCCGCCGCAGTCTGAGCAGACGTAAACCGTTTTTTCCTTGGCCATGTTTAGGGAGATGGAATGTGCTGATAAACCGTTGTCATGCCGGACGCCCACTTTTCGATCCAGCATTTGGGCTTTGTCATCCCGGACTCGCCTTTTGTCATCCCGGGCTCGATCCGGGATCCAGTGCTACGCCTCCACTGGATTGCGGGTCGCGCCCGCAATGACAAAGACAAAGGCAATGACAGACAGGGGAATAGCTCGTGCGTCTGCAATTTCTATGTTCCTTAGCTGTTAATCAATCCACTAACAACATGGCCGGAGGGTACGTGCATCGAGGCCGAGGCCACGTGGCCGGTCTGGTCGTCAAAAAAGAAATCGGGCTCGAATTCGCGCAGGAATTCGCCTTTCGGCAGGCCGCCCAGGAACATCGCTTCGTCAACTTCGATGTTCCAGTCCATCAGGGTGCGGATGGCACGCTCGTGCGCTGGCGCGCTGCGCGCCGTCACCAGTGCCGTGCGCAGTCGCATGGTTGGCGTGCTCTCTTTTTGCAGGCGTTTCAGCGCGTCCAGCAGCGGCTTGAACGGTCCTGCCAGCAGGGGCTGCAGCACCTTGTCCTGCTCGTGTTTCTGAAAGGCACGCAGCCCTTCGGCCTGATAGACGCGCTCGGCCTCGTCGCTGAACAGCACGGCGTCACCATCAAATGCAATCCGCACCTCGCACGGGTAAGCGTCGCTGGCATGGGCCGATTGCGGATAGACCTGTGCCGCTGGCACGCCGGCATCCAGCGCAGCACGCACGTCGCTCAAGTGGGTGCTCAGGAACAGGTTGGCGTGCAGGGGTCTCAGGTAGCGCCATGGCGGCTGTCCGCGCGTGAAGCTGCCACGCTCGATCAGCAAGCCGTAGTGTTGGGCCGAACGAAAGACCCGCATGCCTGAGACCGGGTCGTTGCGCGACAGGATCACCACTTCCACACGCTGCGTCGCCGCATCTGCTGGCGTTTGATTGAAGGCCAGCAATTTCTTCACCAGTGAAAACGCGACGCCGGGTTTGGCGGGCGTGTCCAGTCTTTGCAGTTGCAAGGCCATGTAAGCACGGTCGTCGCTCTGCTCGAACACCAGGTTTTCTTCCTCGAAGTCAAACAGCGCGCGGCTCGAGATCGCCACCACCAGTTTGCCGTCCAGCGAGGTGCTCATGATTGCAGGAACATCCGGTATACCGGGTTGCTGGTTTCTTCCACGCAGGGGTAACCCAGCGTTTTCAGAAACTTGTTGAAGGCAGCGTCGTCCGGCTTCGGCACCTGCAAGCCGACCAGAATGCGGCCATAGTCGGCACCCTGGTTGCGGTAGTGAAACAGGCTGATATTCCAGCCCGGTCGCAGCAGACTCAGGAATTTGAGCAGCGCGCCGGGCCGCTCCGGAAAGACAAAGCGCAGCAGTCGCTCGTCCTGTGCCAGTTTGGAGTGGCCGCCGACCATATGGCGAATGTGTTCCTTGGCCAGCTCATCGTGCGTCAGGTCCAGCGTCTTGAAGCGATGCTTGTCGAAGTTGGCGGCAATCCTGCCTGATTCACCTTTGCCGTGCGTCGTCAGGCCGACAAAGACGTGGGCGTTTGCCGCGTCGTTGATGCGGTAATTGAATTCGGTCACGTTGCGCGGACCACCCGGAAGGTTGCCTATCAACTCGCAAAAACGCTTGAAACTGCCGCGTTCTTCGGGGATGGTCACGGCAAACAGGGCTTCGCGTTCTTCGCCCACTTCAGCCCGCTCAGCGACAAAGCGCAGGCGGTCAAAGTTCATGTTGGCCCCACACAAAATGGCGGCGTAGGT
>CAITQH010000183.1 GCA_903894475.1 uncultured beta proteobacterium | reverse complement strand
TTCGGCTTTCTTTTGCTCCAGGGTTTCCAGCAGGGTGATCTTCTGGCCCAGCATCTCCATGAGTTCCGAGTGCGACTGGCTGTCCCTGAAATGGTGTTCTTCCTGCAGGCGCGAATTGGAGGCCTCGAGTTCCTGATGTTCACCATCCAGGCGGCGCAAGCGCAGGGCCAAGGCAAACTGGAATATAAGCATCACCAGACCATAGGCAGCTTGCTGCGCACCGTAGACTGGGGACGCGCTCGGCAGCAGGCCTAGCAAGGCAATCCCGGCATTCAGTCCACCCAGCACCAGCAGGAAGGTCCCCAGCACAATGAGAAGGGACTCTGGGTCGCCGAATCGCCGCTGACGGATCATATGACTCAAGGGCACCCACGAGTTCAGCAGCGCATAGGTTACGGCAATCTTCATGGCTTCCGGATAAAAGTCCAGGAAGATCGATGGCATCAGCAACCACGGCAATAGCAGTTGCCCACGATACATGTTGTAGAAGAATCTCTGCTCCCGTCTGAGGCCGACCACATGCCAGAAAAAGGGGGCGCTGGCTGACAGGAAAAATAGCAGAGATGCGCCGACGATGCCATCGGCCAGCAGCGGAGCCGTGGGCAGCAAATATTGCGCAATCAAGCCGTCCCTGGCAAGGATGGAGAAGCTGTTGGCAAACACGAAGAGAGAAAACCATCCAAAAATTGGCTTGCGCAGCACCAACCACAAGACCATGTTGGTCAGCAACGCAAGCAGACTGAATCCGTAGAAAACCCCCATCTTCAAGTAGTCTGCGGTGATGGCCGTGCTGAACGCTTGTGGTTGCCACAGCTTCAGAATTGCGAGCGAACTGCTGGTGGTTTGAATCCGCAGAAAGTAGGTCGCACCGGCCTGATCAGCGGGCTTCAGCTTGAAGATGAATTCATGGTAAGGCACGTCGCGGCTGCTAAAGGGGAGCCGATCCCCGGCGCGATGTTCCACAAAACCCGTGGCGCTGGGTTCAAACAGGCGCAGGTCGTCCAGGAAGGCGGGTTCGACCTCCAGCCACCAGGCACTGCTGCTTGCGGGTACAGTAAAGCGAAGCCAGTGTACTTTTCGTGTGTAGCCGGCATTGAAGGCGCCCGCCAGGGGAACAAAGCGGCGCTGCGCCGCCGCAGCACTGACGCTGGCTATGCTCTCGGTGCCAGCCTCATCGACCAGCACCGCCAGATCGCGTACCGCGACCGACTGCGCCCTCGCGTGAAGCGGCAGACCCAAGGCGAACAGCAGCAGGGCACTCAGGCCTGTGTTGAGTGTCAAGTTTTTGACTGTTCGCCAAAGTGACAATTTTTCTGGCATAAAACCTTGTCTGCTAGTTCAGTAGCGAGGCACTTCTACCGTTGGTGCTGGGCGTATGGCTTCGGCCCGAAGAACTGTCTGTGTTAAGCTCTGAAAACGTCAAGAAACGTCAAAAAGCGTCAAGAAACGCCAATAATGTAACCCAATTTTCCCCCGCTATCCAGTCCTTCCGCTGAAATGGCTGGGCAAGGGCCCCGATCACCTTGGTAACCGGAGACAGATATGGATGCAGTGGACGCAACTGAATTGATCGAGAGCAGCAGTGACAAACAGAAGAACCGAACGGCGCTGACGATCTCGATCCTGGCCATGATTCTGGCGATTGCAAGTCTGGGCGGCTCCAACTCGGCCAAGGACGCGACACAGGAAAACATACTTGCAGCCAATGCCTACGCCTTCTACCAGGCCAAAACGATACGGCAGACGGCGCTGAAGATTGCTGCAACCGATCTGGAACTGCAATTGGCACGTGAACCTGCCATGGTTGCCGCAGTCAAAGAACTGTTTCAGAAAAAGATCGACGAATACAAAAAAACGGTTGATCGCTACGAGTCAGAACCCGACACCAAACAGGGAAAGAAAGAGCTGCTGATTCAAGCCAGGGAGCATGAAGCAGCGCGAGACCATGCCTTGCGTCAGGATCCCTGGTTCGACTACGCCGAGGGCATGCTCCAGATTGCCATCGTGCTGCTGTCGGTGTCGATTGTGGGCTCTATTCCGATACTGTTCGTGGCCGGTACCGCGCTCGGCGGCCTGGGTTTGCTGTCCATGCTGAACGGATTTTTGCTGCTGGTTTGAGGTTTATTGCTTGCCTGTTTTTCTTTTTGTCAATTCGGCAAACAGCAGCTTCGCCGCCGCAACCGAGTTGCTCAAGGGATCGTCCTTGCAATGCTTCTCGATCCAAAGCGCCATGGAGGGCATGTCGGTATCTTTCAAGGCATTTATTTTTGTCGCTACGGCTTGTCCTGACATGAAACCCGCCAGCCAGTATTCATTCGTCATCTTTCCGGTTGGGTAGCTCGCGCGCTGCACCCATTCGCCGCAGGAAAGCGTGCTGAACAAGTGAATGTTTTCGTTGCCAGGCGCAGGAGTGGCGCCATGGGCAAAGGAAATCAACCCGACGGCAACCGTTGCGCAGATACATTGGCTCAGCTGTCTTGGCATATTCAACTCCAGGGTTTATGTTGAACGGATTTCGTCAGTGCTCAAAGTTCAATGTGCCCGCCAATCTCAATGGCATGGTCAAACGGAATCTTGAAGTATTCGGTGGCGCCCTGCATCGCTCGGTGCATGAAAATGAACGGTGCCAGGAAGATCGGCGAGGAATGCTTTGCCACGACTTTTTCTTTGCCGACGAAGAAAGAAATTTCCATCAGGCTGAAGTGAAATTCGCGGGCCCGCAGCAAGGCGACTGCGCGCATCACCTGAGGTTCTTCCATAAAGCCATAGCGCACATGGACGGCATGAAAGTTGTGCGCCAGGTGCTTGATCTGCACGCGGTCATCGTCCTTGACATGCGGAATGTTGATAATTTCAAGATTCATCAGGATGACGCGTTCGTGCAGGACCTTGTTATGTTTGAGGTTGTGCAGCAGGGCCAGTGGGGCGATGTTTTCGTGCGGCACCATGAAGATGGCAGTGCCTGCTACCCGATGAGGTGATGTTGCGGCAAGGCTTTCCAGGAAGCCGTCCAGTGGCACGGCGCCGGTCCAGCGTGCCTTGAGCAGGCGCTCGCGGCCGTTGACCCAACTGATCATCAACAACAGACAGAGTGCGGCCACCGCAATCGGCAACCAGCCGCCTTCAAAGAACTTGAACAGGTTGGTGCCGAGAAAG
>CAITQH010000182.1 GCA_903894475.1 uncultured beta proteobacterium | reverse complement strand
GTAATAATTAATATTGCGCTAACCCCATTGCAAATGCCACGCTAAGCGACTAGATTCTGTTGCATTGGCAAATGCAGAGGAATCTGCATACGCAAAGCTACAGGCCCAATCACAGTTTTACTGGAAGGGTAGCTGGGTTGCCCCGGGAAATAGTTCATTTCGTAACCGGGTCTGCGGCTTCGTGCGCCTCAATGTGTTGTTCAGTGAATGAACGACTGGGGGAAATTGTTTGGGTGAAAAGCCATGAATCCACCCGGGGAAGATCCCATTTATCTCAACTCAGATAGCGTGATATGACTTCATCACTTCTTGCAATCCGTACCGGAACAACTCCATGAGAATTGCTCTGATTGCAGACCACAACGATTGTCAGAGTCGGACGCATCTGTCAGTCTTCAAAGCCACCGCAGCACACCTCATTGCATTCTTGGCGTTGAGTGTCGGATTTGCTTGCAACGTCGGGGCGCAAGGGGCCAATGGCCGTCCTCGCCCATTTGAGGCCGGTTATTTCCCCGGCTATGAACAGCCGCACGTCGTGGCGACAACGGCCCATTTGGAGATTTCGACCGACGATCGCTCGTTGCCGGTGGCGTTTCCGGTCGATGCACAACTGGTGCGCATCGTGATGGTAAAGAATGTCTCCTCCTCCAAGGTACGCGCCGCTCTGACACAGAGCATCACAATCACCCCGCTGATTCCGGAGCTGTTTTTCATCCATCCCCAGCCGGGCATGCTCTACCTCGAACCCGGTGAGACTTACCCGGTGCGCATCCAATATCTCATCCCCTCCGACTCGCGGGCTCCGCCATGGTCGCCAGGCGACCATATCAACGTGCCAATGACGTTGACGATTCAGGAGCAATCAGTGAGCACGGGGCTCGACGTTGGATCGGCCGTCACCGTGACCTTGCCGCATGACATCACTGTCGTTCGACCGGTCAACGCGACGGCGTTCGATCCTGATCCCGCGCCGAATGCCACCATCTCAGGAACGGTACGCCATGCCGACACGCTGCTGCCGTATGCCAACACTGGCCTGCTCGTGGAAGGCGCAACGGGATCGCAACACATCCAGACTGACGCCACAGGCCATTACACGGCTCAAATCTACGCGTACAAACGATCTGGCGGCGAGCCCGACTGGCGCGAATTCAGCCTCTGGATGGATAACGCCGAGCACTTGCGGGACGGTCTGCCAATCCTGATTCCCAAGGCGGGCGAGACGACTTCCTTTGACTACCTTGCGCCCCCGGCGCGCACGATGGCAAGCTATACCAATACGGGCTCGCTCCAGCTTGGCCTGTCGGCCTATGCCTGGCACGCTTCCGTCGACGGCAGCGTGATCGCCACGGTTCCGTTCCATTCGGGACTGGCTGCCGACGTGATCGCTTCCCGGTCGTTCGTGAATGTCTTCACATCGGAGGGAACGTCACTCTGGCGGTATCCCTTGAATGGCGAAACCCCCGCCATCGACGTCTCAGACGACGGTCAGTACATCGCGACAACGCGCCGGCCGGACTCCCAAATAGGAAAGCCATTGGTGACTGGCGGCGAGGCTATCGTGCTGAACCGCGCTGGCCAACTGCTGCGCACGTTTCCAATGGTGACACGGTCGATGAGCCCATGGGGACCGGAAGACCGCCAGCCCTTCTACACCGAGGCCCGCTTTTCGCACGACAACAAGTACCTGGCGCTGGGCGACGGCGAGGGGTGGTTGTCCCTGGTTGATATGGCCACTGGCCAGGAACTCTGGCATACGTTTCTCAAGGGGCAGGTGCGGCGCATTGACTTCGACACAAACGACGCGCGCCTGTTCGCCAGTGCCGGCGACGGCTACCTGCGCGCCTTCGACCTCAGCGGAAACCAGTTGTGGAAGACCTGGGTCGATTCCTGGATCGCGGGCAACGACATCTCGGCGCACTACATCCTGGCAAGCAGCAAAGCCGCGCGCCAGGGTTTGCACCTCATCAACAAGGTGACCGGAACCACTGTGTGGTCGTACCAGGTCGAGACGCTTGGGCACGTCGGGATTTCTCCGGATGAGTCCTACGTCTCGTACGGCACATTCGGTGGCGGCGGCTTCTGGCTGCCTGGCAACGCCATATTTTCGATCGACGGCATGCCAGTCTGGCAGTTGGGCCGTGCCGACCAGAGTGCGGCAGATGCCGGGACGGTCAGTGCGAGCGGTGATCTCATCGCCTTCTCACGGGGATGCACTGTCAACGTGTCGGACCGTAGCGGACGCCCGGTCTTCAGAAGCCCGGTGCTCGGTGGCTTCAACGATGCCGACTGCGCCGGCCAATATAACTTCATGATGTGGATGTCGAGCGACGGCAAGCGCATGGTGTCTGCGCTTGGCCCGCGCGACATGTCAACCGTTGGCGGGTCGGTGTACTTTTTCAATGCCGACGCAGCCGTGCCCGTGTTTACAGCGCACCCAGCGAGTCAGTCAGTTGGCGTCGGCACCAGCGTCAGCTTTACCGCCGTCGCTGACAGTACGCCAAGCGCCAGCTATCAGTGGCAAGTCTCTATGGATGGCGGGGTCGTGTGGACGAATCTGATCGACATCGCACCGCACTCAGGCACACGCACGGCGAGCCTCACCGTGGCCAGTGCGACCGCCGCGATGGGCGGTCGGCAGTACCGCTTGATGGCGACCAACTCCGTTGTCTGGGCCTTCAGCCATGTCGCCACACTTGCGGTGTACGGGGCGGACACTGTGACCGTGTCACCGGGCTGGAATCTGATTGGCAACAGCGTCGCAAGTCCGATGACGGTGGCCAGTTCCTTTGGCAACGCCAGTCAGGTCGCAAGCGTCTGGAAGTGGGTAAGCACCGGAACCACGCCAGGCATGGCGTATCCCACCTGGGCTTTCTACAGCCCCAGCCAGAGCGACGGCGGCCAAGCCTACGCCAACAGCAAAGGCTATGAGTTCCTGAGCAGCATAAATACTGGTGAAGGTTTCTGGATCAACGCCAGGACCAGCTTCAACTTCAGCTTGCCCAACGCCAGTGCGGTAGCCAGCACGGCGTTTCAGAACGTCAGCTCCGGCTGGCATCTGATTTCGACCGGGGACAGCAAGACCCCCGCAGCCTTCAATACCGACGTCGCCACAACGACACTCTGGGCCTGGGACAGCGCCCAATCCAAATGGTATTTCTACGCCCCCAGCCTGCAGGCCCAGGGCGGCAGCGCGCTTCGCGACTTCATCACCGCCAACGACTATCTGGACTTCACGTCAGCCAACAAGACTTTAGGACCCGGCGTCGGTTTCTGGATCAATAGGCCGTAACGCCTATACGGAACTACATGGATTGAATACGACCATGAAAACACTCATAGTTCTCATCCTTTGCACCCTGCTCGTGGTCTCCTGCGGTGGTGGCACATCTTCCAACGACACCACAAGCACACAAAATGGAGCAAACGGCAGCGCCACCGCCTTCGAGGCGCCACCTACAACAGGGAAATAGATTTCTGGCCAATCTGCCGCGTAACATCGAAAGGAACTCAAATGAAATTCTTCGCGCTGGTTTTAAGTTTATTGTTGCTCGCTTCGTGTGGAGGAGGAGATACCCAAATTGTTGCTGCAACACCGATCAAGTCACTGAATGCGATCTTCCCGCATCCTGTGCAAAATGCTTCGACAGTTTCTGGAAGTGCCGAGATCGCCATTCATACGTATCAAGCGCTATATGGGCAGGCGCCCAGCTACACACAGTTAAGTGGATTTATGAACCAAATCGGAACCAGTAATTGTATTACATGGGCAAATGCAATTGCTGCAACCTTCAACGGGATGTCGGACTCTGCCTTTTCGACGCTGGTTTTGAATAACATCAGTGTGACCCCGACGAGTCTGACATCTACTACTCTTTTTGGCACTGCACGCCAAGCGTACGACGCTCTACAGGCGGCTTTGGCAGACTACCTGAATGCTGCTGGTATTGCCAACCGGGGAACGGTGGTTGTGCAGTTGGCAGAAATCATATCGAACCTGGAGGGAGATACGACCTTCGGTGTCTATGGCGCCGCCGCCACTTCATTCAACAAACAAGTCTCTGCCAACCTCGACTACAGTACCAATGCCGCCAATACTGTAGCGAGCGCTGTCATCCCACCAGCCTTCCAGACTCCGCCTTCGCCGCTTTAGGACGCCTCTTGTGGGGTCCTCGGACATGGCTGGCACTGACGATTTTGAGTGACCGACTGGTTTCGAGCGATTAGATCGAAATGTTGATCGGCTGCAAAGTGTCCTATTTCTTGGTGGGGTTGCTTGGGGGGTAGAGCATTTTTCATACTATTCCACATTGACAAAATGGCGGAAGCTGTGAGATTCGAACTCACGGATGTCGTAAAACATCGCCGGTTTTCAAGACCGGTGCATTCAACCGCTCTGCCAAGCTTCCGAGGGCCGTATTCTAGCTGTCTGGCGTTGTGACGGGTGCCGCATGACAAAATGCCGTCATGCCAGATTCCATCGTTCCCGCTCAGCCACGCAACCCCTTGCACGGCCTGACCCTGGAGGCCATGGTCACGGCGCTGGCTGCGCACTACGGCTGGGTTGAACTGGGTGAGCGCATACCGCTACGCTGCTTCACGCATGACCCGAGCGTCGGCTCGAGCCTCAAGTTCCTGCGCAAGACACCCTGGGCGCGTGAAAAGGTAGAGGGCCTCTACCTTTTCATGCTGCGCGAAATTCGCCGCTCCAAGGGCGCGCCCTAGCAAGGCGCGCCGTGCTTCTTACTGGCCGGCGTTGTGCTTGGCCGCGTTGGCCACCGCCAGCGCCGTCATGTTGACGACTCGGCGCACCGTGGCTGAGGGTGTCAGCACGTGGACCGAGGCCGCTGCGCCGAGCAGGATCGGGCCGACCGTAACACCATGGCCACCTGTCATCTTGAGCACGTTGAACAGGATGTTGGCGGCGTCCAGATTTGGGCAGATCAGCACGTTGGCCTCGCCCTTGAATTTGCTGTCCATCAGGGTGGCGTGGCGCATTTCTTCTGACAGGGCGGCGTCGCCATGCATTTCACCATCGCATTCGACATCGGGCGCCATTTGGCAAAACAGTTCGTAGGCCAGGCGCATCTTGACTGCCGACTTGCGGCTCGACGAGCCGTACATCGAGTGCGAAAGAAAGGCCACTTTGGGCGGCAGACCAAAGCGCTTGACCTCGTCGGCCGCCATCATGGCAATGCTGGCGAGCTGCTGCGCATCGGGGTCTTCGTTGACGAAGGTGTCGGCGATGAAAAGCGTACGCCGTTCCATCATCAGGGCGTTGAGTGTGGCAAAGCCAGAAGCACCCTTCTTGACGCCGATGACATCGCGCACATGATCCAGGTGCACATCAAAGCGGCCATGCAAGCCGCACAGCATGGCGTCGGCATCACCCAGTTTGACCATCAGCGAGCCGATGGTCGTGGTGGAGCGTCGTACCGCGGCCTTGGCGGCCTCGATGGATACGCCGCGCCGGCCGGTCAGGCGATGATAGGTCTCCCAGTACTGGCGGAAGCGCGGGTCGTCTTCGGGGTCGACGCAGGACACATCCTTGCCCAGGCGGATGCGCAGGCCGGCTTTGAGCAGCCGGGCCTCGATCACCGCCGGGCGCCCGATCAGGATAGGCCGCGCCAGTCCTTCGTCCACTGCCAGTTGCGCGGCGCGCAGCACGCGTTCGTCTTCGCCTTCAGCAAAGGCAACACGCTTGCCGGCCTCGGGCACGGCTTTGGCCGACGTGAATACCGGGCGCATGAACATGCCTGTCTGGTAAACAAAACGCGACAACTGCTCGCGGTAGGCGTCCATGTCCTTGATCGGGCGCGTCGCCACGCCGGACTCTTCAGCAGCCTTGGCCACGGCCGGCGCAATGCGCAGGATCAGGCGCGAGTCAAACGGTGT
>CAITQH010000181.1 GCA_903894475.1 uncultured beta proteobacterium | reverse complement strand
GCGCCTTCAGATACGGGTGCACCATGCCGCCCTGGATTGGCCCAGGTCGCACAATGGCAACTTCAATCACCAGGTCATAAAAACACCTGGGTCGCAAGCGCGGCAGCATGCTCATCTGTGCCCGGCTCTCGATCTGAAACACACCCACCGTATCGGCTCTGCAAATCATCTCGTAAGTGGCCGGATCTTCAGCCGGAATGTCCTGCATCCGCAAGGTGCTGCCACGCCGCTCGCTGATCAGGTCCAGGCAACGCCGGATGGCGCTGAGCATGCCCAGCGCCAGCACGTCGACCTTGAGCCAGCCCATGGCGTCCAGATCGTCCTTTTCCCACTGGATGATGGAACGCTCCGGCATGGCAGCGTTCTCCACCGGCACCAGGCGTGTCAGCTTGTCCTGGGTCAGCACAAAGCCGCCCACATGCTGGCTCAGGTGGCGCGGAAAGCGCTGCAGCTGGGTGGCCAGACTGAGCCAGAGTTGCAACTGAAGCGGCTCTGGCGCTGTGAAAGCAGGCCCCAGGTGTTGCAGCGCCGACTGCAAACGCCCGGCCAGCACTTCGCGGCTGTACATGCCCGGATGCTCCTTGGTCAGCGCCGTGATCAGCGCCTCGTCAATGCCCAGCGCGCGCCCGACATCCCGCAGCGCGCTGCGCGGTCGGTAGCTGACAACCACTGCCGTCAAAGCGGCGCGCTCCCGTCCGTACTTGGCATAGATGTACTGGATCACCTCTTCGCGCCGCTCATGTTCAAAGTCCACATCAATGTCGGGCGGCTCGCCCCGCTCGCGGCTGATGAAACGCTCAAACAGCATGCTCATTCGAGTCGGGTCAACCTCCGTCACGCCCAGGCAGTAGCAGACCGCCGAGTTGGCAGCCGAACCACGCCCCTGGCACAGAATGTCACGGCGGCGGGCAAAGGAGACGATGTCGTGCACCGTCAGAAAATACATCTCGTACTTGAGCTCGGTAATCAAGGCCAGCTCATGTTCAATCTGCTGCCGCACACTTTCGGGTACGCCTGTGGGATAGCGTCGTGCCGCACCCTCCAGAGTGAACTGACGCAGAGTTTGCGCCGGTGTCTGACCTGGCAGCACGCTCTCCAGCGGGTACTGGTAACACAGTTCGTCCAGGCTGAAGCCGCAGCGCTGCGCAATCAACAAGGTGTTGGTCAGCAAATCGGGTGGATAGATGTTTGCGAGCCGCTGACGCGAGCGCAAATGAGCTTCAGCATTGGGCTGCAGCGCAAAGCCGCACTTTGCCACCGGCTGCCCCAGACGGATGGCGGTCATCACGTCCTGCAGCGGCTTGCGCGAGCGCAAATGCATGTGCACATTGCCACCGGCCACCAGCGGCACACCGGTGATGCGTGAGAGTTGCTGCAAGCGGTGCAAGCAGAGCGCATCGTCCAACCCCAGCAACAACTCCACGCACAGCCACAAGTTCGATGCAAAAAGACGCCTGGCCTGGAGGGTGATGGTACAGACCGTCTCGAAAGAAAGGCTGGGAGAAAAAGCCAGCAACACTTCACACCCTGCCAGCATGGCCCAGTGCGGGTCCGACCATGCCATGCGGTATTGGCCTTTGGGCGCAGAGCGGCGCGCCATCGTGATGAACTCGCACAAATTACCCCAGCCCTGCAAATGCTGCGGCAACACGACAACACTGAAACCCGGCAGCGCAAATTCAGCGCCGGGCAGCAACTTCAAGCCCAGTTTTTTCGCCTCGGTGTGAGCCCGCACCAGACCTGCCACCGAACACTCGTCGGTGATCGCCAGCGCCGCATAACCCAGCGCAGCAGCGCGCGCCACCAGTTCTTCGGGTTGCGAGGCGCCGCGCTGAAAGCTGAAGCTCGACAGGCAATGCAGTTCGGCATAGGCCGGCAAGGCCGCTTGCATCACTGGCGTCTCAGGCAAACAGGCCATGCAGATACCAGCTTGATTCGGAACCGACAAGCTCTGCACTCAGGCGCTCGCGGTAAATCCAGAGCAAGCCGAATTGCTCGCTGCGCGCCAGAAAATAGTCGCGCAGGGCGCAGTCCGCGCCACCCCACCAGGCCGCTTCCAGGCGCTGCGGACCCACCAGCAGGGTCAGCGGTCCGGGGTACTGCGGACACTGGTCGCGCACCGTCAAACGCAAAGGCCTGGCCAGCAGCCAGCTCGGGTACAGCGCGCCTTGATCGCTCTGAGCAAGCTTGCCCTGGCGCGTGCCTTGTGTCAGCGCTTGCCAGAGCTGCATGCGCTCGGGTCTGTGCTCGGCCAGTGCCTGCACCTGCAGCACCTGTCCAGCCCCCAAACGAGCGCACAGACGCTCCTGCATCTGCAGCAGGCTGTCACCATCGACTTGCTCCTGTGGCAGCAAGCTGCCCGTTTCACCTCGCAGTTTTTCGGTCTCCAGAGAGCGCAAATGCAGGTAGAGCACTGGCGCAGGCAAGGTGATGCGCGCCAGTTGTTCGGCCAGCAGACGCTGCAGGTGCGCCATGTCAGCACTTGGCTCGGCCGTGCGCAACACCAGTTCACCGTGGCTGGCTGTGTTGCGCCGCTCATCCATGGTCCAGCCCAGCAGCAGTGCCAGCACGCCCACGTGGCGTGCCTGCAACCAGAGCTGCAACTGATTGAACAGGCGGCGCGCAGCAAACAGCAGCGCTGGCGCCGCCTCCACCTGCGCACCGAGTTCCAGCGTCGCGTCAAACTGTTCAGGCAGCAACAACCAGGGATAGCTGTCGGGCGCCTGCCCATAGGCACGGTCCAGCGCGTCAAGCAGGTCTGCGCCAAAACGCCGTACCACGCCACCCCTCGGCAGAGCCCGCAACTGCCCCCAGCGCGTGCAGCCAAGCCTCTCAAGCGTAGCCAGATGCGGCTGCGCTGCTGCCAGTGTTGTCAGCGGCAAATCGTCAGCTACGGTTCTGCTCCGCGCTCTGTTCGGCAGAGATGGAGATGGCAGCAATCGCAACTGCGCCAGCGCAATCAGGGAAGTGCTGCCGCGTGCACAGCGGACGCCGGCAACCGGCTTGTCCGCAGCGTGAATATGGCGCAGCAGGGCCGATCGCCCGCCCCACAGACGCTCGCTGGCCGAGAGCTCCAGCAGCAGCACATCGTCGACGCGCGCCACCTTGGGCGTGAACTGCAAGGCCCACCAGCCCAGCGCCGAACAGCCATCGACCAGTTCAGCCGAGGCACGCTCAGGCAGCGCTTGCAATGCGACCCAGAGCATGCTCCACCCCCTGCCTCGCCGTACCGGCTTGTGCCAGCAAGGCAGCCAGTCGCGCCGGCCGCGCCGGCAACAACAAAGGCTGCTCCAGTGGTGGGCCACGGCGTTTGATGATGTGCAGCAACAGCGCGTCGCTGTCAGTTTGGTTGGCTACCAGCAAACGCAGCGCAGCCGGAGAAGACTCGCCTTGCGCCTGCGCCGGACGCAGCAGGAACAAAAGCTTGCTGTGCACCTGCGCCGCCATCTGCAGCCGCCGCAGTTGTTCCGCACGCGCATGGGCCAGCCACAGCAGCACAGCGCTCACACCGGCGCAGCGCAGTGCCTGCTCGGCCGCCCACAGGCACTCGGCCGGAGTAGCGGCCGCCACCCACAACAGGCGCCACGCCTCCAGCCCCTGCGCCGCGAGCGCCGCCGCAAACGGCACATGAGGCGCACTCACCAGCACCACCGAGCCAATAGCGGCACGGCGCAAAGCCGGCAACAGCAAGCGCCACTCGTTGTGCTCGCCACGCCGTTGCAAAATTTCGCTGATCGCCCCCACCGGCCAGCCAGCCCCAGGTAACTCGGCATCCAGCACAGCATGACCGGTAGCCAGCGTGGCAGCGCCAGCCGCGCCCAGTTCCGTGGCGCGCCAGACGGCAGAACCAAACTCGGGCAATGGAGCAGAGCGGAGAATCGAAGCCATGGCAAAACACGTCAACTGGTGACGTTTACTGTACAAAACAACAGTATATCGATTTGCCTGCCGCTTGTCGCGGGCTGATGGTGACTTTAAATTGATTGATTCGAAGAAATAAATGTCATAACATACAAACATTCAGGAGAAAACAATGCCGGTTCACACCTATTCAAGTCGGGACTTCACACGCGACGTGGGCGCCGCCAAACGGGCCGCTACTCAAGGTCCGGTGTTCATTACCGACCGTGGGCGACCCGCTTTTGCGCTACTCAAAATAGAAGACTACTACCAGCTGGCTGGACACCAGGAAGCGTCCCTGCTCGATGTCATGGACGCCATCCCGGGGGGCCAGAACATCGAGTTTGAAGCACCACGCCTGCCAATCGAATTGCCCCCATGTACGTTCTAGACACCAACGTCATTTCAGAATTGCGACAGGGCAAGCCCAAGCAGTCGGCTGTGGTTCGAAGCTGGGCCACCAGCGTCCCGGCAAGCCAACTTTTTCTGACAGCCATCAGCATCCTCGAACTGGAAAAAGGCGTCCTGGCACTGGAGCGAAAAACGCCGCCACAAGGCAGCGCACTGCGGGTCTGGCTGAAGAGTGTGCGAACAACTTTTGCCGGTCGCATTTTGCCTTTTACCGAAGACACTGCGACCCTGTGCGCCGCAATGCATGTTCCCGATCCGCGCTCAGACCGTGATGCGATGATTGCTGCAACGGCTCTTGAACACGGCATGACGGTGGTGACACGCAACGTGGACGACTTTGCTGGCACTGGCGTGCCCTTGATCAATCCGTTCAGGACTTGAGCATGCGGTTAATGGCAGCTACCGCCTCATCGTCAGCCGCACCCACCAGCGCCAGCAACCTGATCCTGGCAATCAGGTACATGTAGCGCGCCTGCGCCAGGTCGCGCAGCACCACCATGCGTTGCTGCTCGGCGTTGAGCACATCCATCACGGTGCGGCTGCCCGCCTGGAAGGACTTGCGGCTTGACAGCACCAACTGGTCTGCCGAGCGCAGCGCCAGTTCCAGCGCCTTGACCTTGGGAATGTTCTCGGTCATGCCGCGAAATTCCTTGTAAACCCGCACCCCCAGGTCACGCCGACCCGCTTCCAGGGACTGCTCCGCATGCTCCTGACCCGCCAGCGCCTGACGCACGGAGGAGTTCACATAGCCACCAGAAAATATCGGAATATTGAGTTGCAAGCCAATGGAGCCATTGGTGTAGCTCGACTGAACATTGAGTATGTTTTCGCTCTCGCTGCGCGACCACTGAGCCACCGCATCGAGCGTCGGGTAATGCCCGGAACCTGCCTTCCTCACCTCCTGCCGGGACGTCTCTACCTGCGCCCTGAGCGACTGCAGTTGCGGACTGCTGGTCTCGGCGCGGGCAATCCAGTCCTGCAGCACGTTGGGCTGCGGCTCCAGCAACTCCAGTTTGGCAACATCGAGCGTTGCCAGTTTGTCAACCGGCTGATTCACCAGAATTTCAAGCTGCTTCAAGGTGTAGTCCACATTTTGCCGCGCCTCGATCTCCAGCGCCACATTCATGTCCAACCGCGCCTGCGCATCGTCCACATCGGTGCGGGTACCGGAGCCGCCTGCGAGCGATTTGCGAGCGGCGTCGAGTTGCGTCGTGTAGGCGGTGCGCTGAGCCAGAACCAGCGCCAGTTGCTCATGTGTCAGCATGGCCTCGAAATAGGCACCGCTGACACGCACGGCCAAATTTTGTTCGTCCTGTGCCAGCGAAGCTTCCGCGTCCTGCACCTGCGCTTTGGCCTGTTCGTACTGTGCTGCAAGGTAGCTGCGAAACAGGGGTTGGCGTACCGTCAGGGTCCGATTCGAGCTGGGGTAGTGGCTGTCACTGGTCTGTTCCTGTCCCAACGAGTTCGGTACGATGCTGACCAGGTTGTTTTGATTGCGCCCCACGCTGGCAGAAATACTTGGCAGCAACTGCGAGCGCGCCTGCGGCAGACGCTCGCGACCAGCTTGGGCCGCAGCACGCGAAGCCAGAATCGTCGCATCCTGCTGCTGCGCCGCCTGGTAGGCCTGCAACAAATCCATCGCAGGCACGACGCTTGAGAACGACAGCAACAAGCTGCTCAGCAGCAGCGGCTTGAATGGCAGGCGCTGCACTGCGCTGCTCAAAGTAAAGCACAACATGGGCTCACTCCTCTTTCATCGACGCCGCCATCCGCTTGGTCAACGGGTGCAGCAAATAAGTCAGCATGGAACGCTCACCCGTAATGAAGATCACCTCCACCGGCATACCGGCCTGCATCTGTCGTTTGCCAAGTTTTTTCATACCTTCAGGCGTCACCGCAACGCGGGCCAGAAAGTAGCCCGCACCGGTATGCTGGTCCACCAGCAGGTCCGCTGAAATCGACGCCACCTTGCCGGCAACCACCAACTGCGGTGAATTGGCGAAGGAAGAGAAACGCACATCCACCGGCAGATCGGCATGGACACGATCAATCAGATGCGGCGACACCCGCGCCTCCAATAGCAGGGGTTGATTCGCCGGAACAATGTCCATCAGCTTTTGTCCCGGACCAATGACACCACCGACGCTTTGAAACGCCAGACCAATCACCTGCCCTGCCGCCGGCGACTTGATTTCGGTACGAGTCAAGTCGTCTTTGCTGGCGCGGAACTTTTCGGCATCGGCCTGCACCTCGCGGTCCACTTCAGACAACTGCGACTCCACCTCTTTGCGGTACTCCTGCTGGCGCACCACGGAACGCTGGCGCAGTTCACCAATTGATCGCTGAGCGCGTGTCGTATTGCCAAGCAACTCGGCAATCGAAGAATTCGACTCTGCCAGCATGCGCTCGAGCTCCAGTTGGCGATTGCGTGGCGCGTAGCCTTCTGCCACCAGCGCACTGGTGTTCTTGTGTTCTTCACTCACCAGCGCGAGTTGGTTGCGCCGATTGCCCAGCATGGAGTTGTATGCCTGCAGCAGGCCTTCCTGACCGGCGATGCTCTCGTCTATCGACGCCAGGTCGGCGCGCAAACCGGCACGGCGTGATCCAAACAGTTGCTCCTGCGTCAGCGACATCTGGCGGATCTGCGGGTCGGTCATGGCCTCGCGCAAATCCGGGTGCCAGCTGATCTGGCCCAGGCCCTGCTGCTCCGCCAGCAGACGTCCCTGCATGGCGCGCAGACCCAGGTAGCGCTGTCGGCTCGACTCAAAATTGGCCTTGGCTACCGCTTCATCCAGTTTGATCAGCAGTTGCCCCTGCGTAACCTGCTGCCCCTCCTTGACCAGCACCTCCTTGATGATGCCGCCAGAGATGTGCTGCACCGCCTTGCTCTTGGTGTCGATCGTGACCATGCCCTGACCCGGCACACCTTCGTCCAGTGGTGCCAGCGCGGCCCACATGACAAAACCGCCGAAACCGAGAATCAATGCCCACAGGCCAACGCGCCCTGGCTGCACGCCGGGCTTGGGCTTGGCAATCACGTCGCTGACAGTGGAGGATGTTGCGTGGAGGTTGTTTGGATTAGCCATGGCAGACTCGACAATAAAAATAATAAATGAAACCTAGGCCGCTGCGGCCACCGCAACAGGGGCAGCACTGACCGGGGGTCGGGCTGCTTGCAGCGCCGCCAGCACAGCATCGCGCGGCCCTTCGGCCTGCACGCGCCCGTCCTGCAGCAGCAGCAGCCGATCAGCCACCGCCAGAATGCCTGGTCGGTGTGTAATCAAGACCACGGTCTTGCCTTTGGCCTTCATGTCCTGCACCGTCTTGACCAGCGCCGCCTCGCCCGCATCGTCCAGATTCGCATTGGGCTCGTCCAGCACAACCAGGGCCGGGTTGCCATAGATGGCTCGCGCCAGACCAATGCGCTGACGCTGCCCGCCCGACAGCAGAGCACCCGCCTCGCCAATGGGGGTGTCATAGCCCTTGGGAAAGCGCAAAATCATGTCGTGCAAACCAGCGCTGCGCGCCGCCTCGATCACCTGTGCCGACTCCATCTTTCCAAAGCGGGCAATGTTTTCCGCCAGGGTGCCTTCAAAAAGTTCAATATCCTGCGGCAAATACCCCACGTGTGAACCGACTTGCACCCGGTCCCAGTTTTGAATCGGTACACCGTCTAGCAGAACATCCCCGGTCACATCGGGCCAGACGCCCATCAATACCCGTGCCAGCGTTGACTTGCCCGAGCCGGACGGCCCCAGCACAACCAGCACCGTGCCCACCGCAAGGTTCAAATTGATGTTCTTCAGAATCGGGCTGGCGCGCCCGGGCGCCGTCGCCACCACATCACGCAGCTTGATCTCACCCTGGGGGGCCGAGCGTGACAGGACGGCATCGCGCTGTGGAAAGCTCTGCAACAATTTCTCCAGACGCGTAAAGGCGGCCGCAGCGCTGATAAAACCGCGCCAGCCGCTGACAATCTGGTCGATCGGAGCCAGGGCACGCGTCATCAGCACATTGGAAGCGATCATGCCGCCGGGCGAGAGTTGCCCGTCAATCACCAGCAGGGCGCCCGCTCCCAGCGCCAGCGACGACTGGGCGTAGCGTATGAATTTGCTCCAGGCCACCACGCGCTGCGTCAGGCCTTGCGCCACAGCACCCTGCTCCAGCGACGCATTGTGGCGCTGCGCCCAGCGCTGGCGCAAGTTGCCCAGCATGCCCATGGACTCAATCACTTCGGCGTTGCGCAGCTTGCTTTGCAGGAAACTCCCCGCTTCCGAGTTGGCTGCCACGGCAGCTTCAGACGGTGACAGCGTATGGCGATGCCCCAGCCAGGCCAGCAAGGCCTGAATCACCGCAAAAATCAGACCCAGAACACCCAGCCAGGGGTGCAGCATGAACAGCACTGCCGTGTAAATTGGTGCCCAGGGCGCATCAAAAAATGCAAAGATGCCATTGCCAGTGAGGAACTGCCGCACCTGAATCAAGTCACCAAACGAGCGCGCCGGCGAGGTGCCGGCAAGGCTCAAATGCGACTCGAAGCTGGCGTTGAAAACCTGGGTACCAAGGCGCTCATCCAGGCGCACGCCGGCGCGCACCAAGACACGTGAACGCAACCATTCGGCAAAGGCCATGACACCGAACAAAGCCAGCGTCAGCAGCGACATGGCCAGCAGCGTCAGCTCACTCTGGCTGGCCAGCACGCGGTCGTAAACCTGCAGCATGTACAGCGTGGGCGAAAGCATGAGCACATTGGCCAGCATGCTGAAGAACCCCACCATCAGAAACTCTTGCCTGAAAGTCCACAGCGTGGCTGTAAGTTCGCTGCGCTGAAAAAATGCCGGTGTTTTCATGTTCCTGTCCTTATTGCGCCGAGGCAGTTGCCGGCATCGCAGGCGCCTTGGCTGGCTGCGGGGCGTTGGCCTTGGCCAGTGCCGCGAGCACCTCGTCGCGTGGACCAAAGGCCCGGTTCTGACCCTCCTGAAGAATCAGCATCTTGTCGGCCACCGCCAGCACACTGGTGCGGTGGGTCATCACGACAAACGTGGTGCCGCACGACTTGCGCTGGGCAATGGCGCTGCTCAGTGCGGCATCGCCCGACTCGTCCAGACTCGAATTGGGCTCGTCAAGCACCACAAACACCGGGTCACCATAAAGCGCTCGGGCCAGCGCAACGCGCTGACGCTGCCCACCCGACAACATGGCGCCGTCGCGCCCCACCGGGCTGTCATAGCCCTTGGGCAAGGCAATGATGAGTTCATGCAGGCCGACGGCGCGGGCAGCGGCCTCAACCTTGGCCATGTCCACTTCGCCAAAACGCGCAATGTTCTCGGCCAGCGTACCGTCAAACAGTTCCACCCCCTGAGGCAGATAACCAACGTGCGGCCCCAGTTCCGCCTTGTCCCAGCTGAAAACGTCAACGCCGTCGAGCCGCACCTTGCCCGTGGCAGCGGGCCACAGACCTGCCAGCAGCCGCGCCAACGTGGTCTTGCCGGAGGCCGATGGCCCCACCACGGCCAACACCTCGCCGGGCTGCAGCGCAAAGGCCACACCGCGCAGAATCGGCATCTGTGAGCCCGGTGCAGCAGCCACCACGTTCTCAACCGCCAGGGCACCTCGCGGCGCCGGCAAAGCCATGCTGGGCGGACGCACAGGCAAAGCCCCCAGCATGGTCTCAAGCCGCCCCCAGGCGTCACGCACATTCACCACGGCCTGCCATTGCGAAACAATCTGCACCAGCGGCGCCAGCACCCGGCCGCCCAGAATCGAGGCAATGATCATCATGGCCGAGCCACCGTTGAGCTCATTGCGCAGCAGCAGCCAGGCACCGAGCCCCAGAAGAAGTGAACTGGTAGTGTTCTGCAAGAACTTCGAGGCTGCCTGAAACGCGCCGCCGGCTTCCGAGGCCTGCGCCTGCAGGGTCAGGAATTCGCGCTGCTTGTCAATCCAGCGGCGGTGAATGTCGGGCAGCATGCCCATGGCCTCGATCACCTGCGCGTTGCGCAAGGAACCGTCGGCATACTGTTGCGCCGCAATCGCACTGCGATTGGCCGCCAGCAACGGCGGCTGCGTGCCGCGCTGGTTGAGCCATGCAATCAGGGTCTGAATCACCGCCGCCGCAACGGCAGACCAACCCAGCACCGGGCTCATGGCAAAAATCAGGATCAAGAAGACGATCGAAACCGGCGCTTCCATGCAGGCAATCAGCACCGGCGTATTGAGAAACTCGCGCACCGTTCTGAAGTCATTCATGGGTTGCGTCGTGCCACCCGGCATGCGCTTCATGTGCGCTTCAAAAATGGCGCTGAAGATGCGCCCGCTCAGGCGTTGGTCCAGCGCCATGGATGCCTGGTGCATCAGTTGCCCACGCGCCCAGTCCAGCACCTCCATCACCGCAAACACCGCCAACACCGCCAGCGTCAGCATGGCCAGTGTCATGTGGCTGCGGCTGTTGACCACCCGGTCATAGACCTCCAGCATGTAGGCCGAGGGTGCCAGCACCAGCAGACTGGCCACCACGCTGAGCCAGGCAGCGCGGCTGAAATAGGGTTTCAGCGCGGCCACACCCAGGCCAAGTTCTGAAGGAAGTTTTGCGGGATTCATGCGGCCTCCTCGACCATCACATATTCAGGAATTTCGGTGCTGGGGGCGGCAAGCGGTTCTGACTCTGCGGGGTCCTGCTCGTCGCTGAACAAAAAAGAAAGCTCGAAGACACCGTCCGGGCGGCGCGACAGCACAATCTCAAGCAGTTTCTTCTCCTTGAAATTGGCTTCGTCCAGCGCCGTCAAGGCCAAGGCAAAGCGGATGCGGCCGTCCAGCGTGTACATGGATAGCTGACCCGCCTTGACCGACAAGGTATGCCGATCAAAGTAAACCGGGCAGCTGTCTGCAAAACGCAACAATGGCATCGGTTTGCCAGCAAGGCGCGTCAAATTAAATGGGCTCTGCGGACTCTGAAACAGCATCCGGCTGGTGCGAGACACGGAATAAATGGCATTGCAAACCATCTGTGAACCTAGCTCGGGAAAGCGCTGACGCAGGCTGTGGTACATCAGGTGGTGCAAGGCTACACGGTTCCAGACCTTGGTCTGCTGCACGGTGGGCGCCAGCGCATTGCAGACCTTGGCAAAAGCGCTCTGCAACTCCTGCAAACGCGTGTTTTGCTCAGGCGAGGCGTTCAGCGGTATGCGCAGCGTTAAATTCATATAGGAAGAAAGTGTAGCATATTCCTATATGAATATTTTTAAACTACTGCGTCTGCGTCGCCGACAGAATCACTACATCGGCCACGGCCATGTCTGTGACTACCTTGCCAAACAGCGCGTAGCCCGGTTGCGTTGCGCTGACGTAATCCAGCGGCAGGTTGGCGATGCCACTACTTGAAATTCACGATTTCACTCTGTTTACTCAAAAATTGGAAGCAGCCTAGCCATTACTTCAGCCAGAATTTCCGGCGGCAGCGTGTCAACTTTTCGCCCCTTGCGCTGTTGCAGATCAAGCACGCGAGGTTGGTCGCAACGTACAAGCCCCGTCGTTTTGATTCCCTCAATCGGCACCGCAAACCCGATGCGACGGGCAAACTCGCGGCCGCTCGTGATAGGCAAAATCACGGGCAATTTGGTCGCATTATTGAACGCTAGTGGCGACACGACCAGCACCGGGCGATACCCCTGCTGCTCGCGCCCCTCGGTCGGGTCAAGCGACACCAGATAGATGTCACCCCGCTTCATATCAGCTCGGCACCAACAGTTGGTGCATCGACCCATTCGCGCTGATCAGGTGCTTGTGGCTGCGAGTAATCCGACGCGGCCAGCAACTCGGCAAGCGTGTAACGTGGGCTCGGCTTCGGTTCAACCACCAGGCGACCACCATCCACAGCCACTCCCACTACCGCGCCAGCCTGCAAATGCAAGAGATCAAGAATGGCTGGCGGCACCGCCATCATGACAGAGCCGCCTACTTTACGAAGATTGGTTGTGTACATGGTGGGTCAGTTCTGTTGTATTATATTAAAGTATAACAACCCTTGCTCATTGACCAGGCCGACCCCTACACCTACACCTACACGTTATACGGAACACGCACGCCCGGCTCCGTGCGCGAAAAGTCCTTGGTGTTACGCGTGACCAGAATGCGTCTGTTCACTTGAGCTGTAGCCCAGATAATGGCATCGGGTAACCTGATTTTGTGCTTCTTTCGCAGCGCGACCGCAACGCCACTGACCTGCTCGTCAATTGACAGATGGACAAAGCCGTCTAAGAAAGCCCGCACAATTTCTTCTGTTTCGGGTGTCGCACCCACCATCACTTCCATCCAGGTAATCTGGCTGATGGCTTTGTCGGAATACCTGTCGAGCTCAGCCTTGGCCGCCTCGACGCCGTTCAGGTAGTCGATCAGAATGTTGGTGTCAAACAGCGTGCTTACCATTCTGAGCGGACCTGCTCCTGATACGCCAGTCCATCGACTTTGCGATCTTTCCAAAGACCGAACGCTTCAACGCCGCCCGTCTTGTTCTTTTCCAGGAAAGAAGAAATGGCCTGCCGAACTATTTCGGCACGAGACACTTTTTTTGTCTTGCAAATTGCCGTCAAGTGTTTGATTTGCCTATCGGGAATGTCGATCAATGTGCGCATAGCATCTTCTCGTTGTTTGATATATATATTGTATATCATAACAAATGTCGCTCCAAATCCATGCCGTCATGCAATCGCCGCAAAACATCAATCACATTCGGCTAGGGGCCCAGCGCAGAGTTCTTGCAGTGCTGCCAAGTGCATCTGGCGCTGCCACGTCATAAGGGATGCCGATCTCCGTTGTGATGTGGGCATTTTGGAATGCCACGATCTGCAGGAACTCAGCGTAGCAAAATCGCGCTCCTGATTCTGATTCGCTATTGGTGCAATGGAGAAATGTCGACTGCGGGGTAGCGCTCCCTTAGTGCTTTCAGACCCTCCAGGGCGCGGCGCTTCCAGCCTGGGCCCCGGCTGATCAATTGGTCCCATGTTTGGCTCAGCAGTTCCGAGTCATGATTGGCAAGGTAGTCAATGAGGCACGCGGCCTGGTCCAAATCCTTTGTAGCCTTGACCCGCATGGCTTGCGGTCTCTCACCATAGACCAGCAACTTGTGCAGGGCGTACTTTTCCGGCGGTGGCGCGTTGACCGTGATAGGGCCGCGCTGGGCCAGCAGCGTTACCTGAATCGGCGCCTCCATCGAGAACTCCATGAATTTCAAAGGCTGCATGGTGGCGTTCAGCGCCTTGATGAGCACCGGCGTGTCGCCTGCGCGGTGGCGACAGGTTACAAAATCGATTTGCAAATCCCGCTCATCAGATTTCACATAGGTGGTCAGACTCTTGACGGGAACGAACCCCATCTTGAGGGCTTCAATTTCGTTGCCCATGTCCATGGTGACATCTGATGGAATGGCAACGGACACGTTGCGCCCCGCATGGGCAAAGTCCAGGTCCACGGTTTGCGCTGCAGACTGCCAGCGAACGCCAAGGTAGTTCTGGTAGGCCATATAGACGTGTGTCCCCACGAGTATTCCACCAGCCCTGAAAAACCCCGCGGCCGCCAGGCGTTCAATGATCTTTGCGTGCGCAGTGACAATAGAGGTGCAACCCGCTGCAATTGCCTGGCGAGTGAGCTGGCGCAAGTGCACCGTCTTGTCGTCCCCGCCGCGATGGAGCGCTATCAACTCGGTAAGTTCGGCCGAGGCGCTGCCCAGAAAAATCTGTATCTGCTTGCCGGTCAGATCGGGTGTCTGGTAGTACCAATATTCCTTGCCCTTGACCACTTTTTTGGAGAAGCTGCCTGGTAACTCAGCCACCGTGCGTACGTCCTCCAAGCGGCTGGCGCTGGCGAGCGACGCATAGGCAGTCTGGGCAGCCGTGGAGAGTGACGTGTAAAGCATCAAAAAGTTATACTGATGTTCTAATATTTCAGTATAACTACAACCCGTACCGGAATCAAGCTGATTAGTTTCTTCACCCCAGCTTGATCGTATCCCCACCGGAAGCGGTCAGCGCCTGCCGCGATGTACTCACGAATCGATTTCCGGTCTTCGCGAGCCGGCAGCGTCCAAACCAGTTTCACGCGCTAGCGCCGACCATCTTGCGCCGGGTCTCAGCGCGCCAGGCTTGCGCTTCGGCTTCCACTTCCTCGGCTGCGACCACAGCTCCGGCGTCGGCAGCGTCGATTCCGATCTGTACCTCACGGCGAAACCAGGCGTCATGCTCCGAGGCTTCCTGTTGCTGCTTCACAAAATCCCGCATGAAGTCGCGCAATAGCTGGGCACCAGTACGGTCACGGGATTTCGCAGACGCTCAAGCAATCGGTCGATGACCTTGCCCACCCTTGCCAGGAATCCCGTTGGTACAAGGGCATCGTCAGGCGTTTTTCCAGAATTTCCACGGATAAAGTGCTTATAGAGCCGCGCTTGTGTGGAGAAACCAGATGTGTCATTCAGGATCCTGCCGGAACCTTGTACCCTGAGCTGGAACCACCAGTTCCGGAGCTGGCGCGTCTTTGGCCGCCCCCACGAAGCTACTGCGTCTGCGTAGCCGACAGAATCACCACATCAGTCAGTGGCACATCGTTCATGCCATTGCGAACACCCGCATTGTGCTAACCTTAGTTCCATGAACGCCGTGCTATCCCCGATCGTTTCCGAGTTCGAGACTGAAGAACAGGAAGCCAGCTACGACCAATGGTTTC
>CAITQH010000180.1 GCA_903894475.1 uncultured beta proteobacterium | reverse complement strand
TGGAGGGCTTGTTGAGGTGGGCCGACGCCGCGATGTACATCGCCAAGGCAGGGGGTCGAAATCGCGTCACATTCATGGTCGAAAGGCGTGCCCAGCAGCGTCCTTAGCCGCTGAATTGCCAGTCATGGCCGGTTCCAGTCAGTCGCACCGGCTAGTGAATGACGGCATCTTTGGAGAAAGCAGATTGAAAAGTTGAGCGTCGCCCGAGTGTCTAAAGCTCTTCATTGACCGCCGAGCCCAGGGATACCCACCAAGTCAAAAGTACACTCGCAGCATGTCCTGGCACGCGCAACTTCGACTTGATTACCGGCTGGAAGCGGGCAAGACCGTGGCCCGGCACAGCCACAACGGACCATTGCGGATTTTGCAGAGCCTGTACCCCGAAGGCGATGCAATCTGCCACAACGTGCTGGTGCATCCACCGGGTGGACTGGTGGGTGGCGACGCGCTGGAGCTGGAAATCACAGCAGAGCCGGGCACGCACGGCCTGATCACGACGCCGGGTGCCACTCGTTTTTACCGCTCTGCCGGCGAGCCCGCAGTGCAACGCACGCGCATCACACTGGCCGCTCAGGCGCGTGTTGAATGGCTGCCTCTGGAAGCAATTTGCTACACGCAGTGTCTGGCTGAAAACCACCTGACGCTCAATCTGGACCCTGAGGCCGAGTTCATCGGCCGGGATGTGACCGCCCTGGGCTTACCACTGGCTGGTCAGCCCTTCGAGACGGGCAGTCTTCTGCAGCACATCGAAGTGCCTGGCGCCTGTGGTGGAGCCTGCCATGGACCGGCTGCGCCGGGTCTGGACGGCCTGGTGCGCGCACTTCTGGCAGATGTCAGCGCAAAGCCCGCGCATCTGGTCGACCTGAGGCAATCATGACCTTGTCCCGCTCAATGATGGCGCGAAATGTCTCGCTGGTAGCGGCCCAGTCGACCAAGTCCACGCGCATCGGTAGATCGGATATGGCGAATGCGTCTGAGATGGCCGCCAGTTGTTGCAGTGACAGGGGTTCCCTGGTGATCAGGGCCAGGTCCAGATCGGAGTAGGGCTTGGCAGTACGTTTGGTCCGTGAGCCAAACACCCAGACCTCGATATCAGGCACTTGTTCGCGCAGGATGCGCAGCACTTCAGCCCAGTCGCGTGAGCTGATGTCGATCGGCGGCGCACTGCTTTCAACGGCGAATTTCATGACTTGATCAGGCCTGGGCGCTGCGGCGACTCAGTTCACCAAGCAGAGCTCTGGCCTCAGCCAGAAAGTCGGGCGCGACGGCAAACACAGCCTCGGCCTTGGCGGCATCGTAGGTGTGGCTGCTGTCGGTGCGGGCCTGCCGGTAGGTTTTCCATTGGTACCAGTCCGAGCGCAACAAGGCGCGTTCATTGCCAAGTCGTATCAGGTTCTGAAAAGTGCCGATGTCGATCTCGGCCGGATTGGCCTCGGTTTCTTCCAGGTATCGCTTGAGCATTTTCCAGCTTAACTCGTAGGTAAATTCAAAGCACTGGATCACCGAGTTGCGAAGTTGTTCGCGCAAGCCCGGGTCGGCCAACGCGGCTGGCGAGTGGGCATAGGCCAAGCTTTTGTCTAGCTGCGCAATGGCATTGCCCAAGGGGCTGAAGTCGAGGCTCATGGCAGGGCTTTCGGGACGAATGGATGGGATTGTGCAACAAGCGGCCATCGTCCTTCGCGATCACCGGATCAGATTGCCACCAATTCGCGCACGCCGTCAATTTCCATGTTCTGACCTTTGCCGCACGCCAGCACCGCGCCGCGCTCCATCACCACGTAGTCGTCGGCCAGATCGCGCGCAAAATCGTAATACTGTTCGACCAGCACAATCGCCATGTCGGCGCGGTCCGCCAGCATGCGAATGACGCGGCCAATGTCTTTGATGATGCTGGGCTGAATGCCCTCGGTCGGTTCATCCAGCACCAGCAAGCGGGGCTTGGCAGCTATCTGCCCAGAATGGAAATCGATGCGCCGACCTATAGCGTGCGCGCCGATGGCCAGTTGCTGACTTGCGAGGCCGCCTCAAGCCTGCCGATGGCACAGCGCTATTTTCTGTTTTGAGGTCAATACTGCATGGCTTTGCTCAGCACCGCCATGGTCACCCTGGATACGCAAACCAGTTTGCCATCCTCGTTGGTTATTTTTATTTCCCAAACATGGGAGCTTCTGCCAAGGTGATGCGGCCGTGCTTCGCCGTACACCCATCCTGAGCTCACAGCGCGAATGTGGTTTGCATTGATTTCCTGCCCGACGCAATGGAAGAGACTCTGGTCCACCACAAATGCAGCAGCCCATGACGCCAGCGTTTCGGCAAACGCAACGGATATGCCCCCGTGCAAGACGCCGGCAGGCTGCTTGGTTCGATGATCGACCGGCATTCGACCTCTGAGGTAGTCGGCACCCGCTTCCAGAATTTCAATTCCAAGGTGCCCGTTGCCACATTCCTGGCCCTTTTGGTTGACCAGTTCAAGAGGAAAGACGGAGTGCCAAATCGATTTGGGAAATTTTCCGCTCATGTTTGTTTGCAACTTTCTTCAATTCATTCGGTACGCTAATGGTCGCGCCTTCAGGCTGCGGCGCGGTGTGCCATCCAGCGACGGTATTTCCTGGCTTGAGTCGCCGTCATGAACTGCTGACCGTGTCAATGGGCCGGGTGAGTGGTGTGAACAGGTTCATTGGCGTATCGCTATATCGCTGGCGACAAGCTTGCTGAGTGCGATGGCAAGCATTTGCTTGTCGATGCCATGGCCGATTCCGGCAACCGTGTCGACGGACACTCTTGCGCCCAATGTCAGAAGTTGGCTGGCGGCAGCGATGCTATGGCTTGAAGCAATGACAGGGTCCGCCTCGCCATGAATCAAGTTGATTGTTGTCTGCGCTGGCAGAACTTTGGGCGGAGCGGCAAATCGACCGGCAAAGGAAATCACCTGACCAGCCAGCACAAGTGGCCGTTGGGTTGACTCCAGCGACATGATGGCGCCTTGAGAAAAGCCGACCAGTATGGTTTGCTCGGCCGTGACACCCGCTGATGCCTGCCACGCTTGAACAGTTGACTGAAATGCTGGCATCGCTGCTTCTACCCGAGCCGGTCGGCTATCTTCAGTGACACCTGCGACAGAGAACCACTGCCGGCCTGCACCAAAGTCTGATGGCTGCGGCGCATCCACGCTCACGAGCAGTGCGCTTGGCAAGGCCCTGGCAAACTGCTCGGCCACCGGAATCAGGTCTTGCGCATTGGAGCCAACGCCATGGAAGAAAAGAACAAGCTGCTTCGGGCTGTGCTTTGGCGTTTGCACAACAATAAATGAATCCATGGTGTTACCTGTCAATTTCTCTGGGTCCCGCCGGGTTGGACATATTTTCGAATCCAGTTGGCGAATTCGGTTTGGGGCAGACTACCCGAAGCGACTTCCAGCATGATTAATGTGGCATCTGCCTGCGTAGCGTTCAAGCTGTAGCCATTGAGCGCAAGAAACAAACCAACTGCCAAAAATGCGGCGCGTTTGTTGCCATCGACAAAAGCATGGTTCTTCGCCAAACCGACGCCATAAGCAGCGGCCAGATCTGCGACATCCGGCCCCGCGTACAGGGTCAGGTTGATTGGACGCGCAAGGGCCGACTCCAGCAAGCCCTCGTCGCGCAAACCACCGGCACCTCCATGCTCCGCCAGACTCTCCTCATGCAGCAGCAGCAGGACCTCGCGGTTAATCCACTTCCAGTCTTTCACTTGGCAAGCTGATGAAAGGTGTCACGATAGTCGTGCATGAACTCCCGGCCGAGTTTGAGTTGCTCTTCCATGTCAGGGTTGTAGGCGGACAGGTTCACACCATTCGCCGCATCGGTCAAATAAACCGTGTCGCCCTTCACCAGTTTGAGCCGCGCCAATACCTCTTTGGGCAAAATGACGCCCACCGAATTGCCGATTTGCGTGAGTTTGAGTGCTGACATGACCGCCCCGCGAAGTTATAACAAGTGTTATATTATCCGGGAATCCCTACCTATTCAAGCGAATCAAGCTGGTCCAGCGAAATCATGATCCAAGCATCCAAACTCATTGCCCAGGGACAGGGCCTCGCTGCCGCGCTGATCAAACGCGCGAGCACGGTCGAACTGGACTGGGATGTGCGCCAGAAGAACCGCTTCGACGCGACCGACTCGGCGGGTCGTCAGTTGGGCGTTTTCCTGCCACGCGGCACGCTGGTGCGCGGCGGCGACGTGCTGGTGGCCGAGGATGGTTCTTTGGTGCGTGTCATCGCCGCAGCGCAGCCGGTGCTGCGGATCACCGCCTGTGCCGAGCACGCCAGCGTCTTTGATCTGACGCGCGCCGCCTACCATCTGGGTAACCGCCACGTGCCGATCGAGCTCCAGGCAGACCATCTGAAGATCGAACCCGACCATGTGCTGGCCGACATGCTGCGCGCCATGCACCTGACGGTGTCCGAGGAAGCCGCCTCCTTTGAGCCAGAGGGTGGCGCCTATTCCAGCAGTGGCCACAGCCATGAGCACGCCCCGCCAAAACCCAAGCCCATCAACATCCCGATCAAGGCCGCTGCGCCCCACGTGCATGGGCCCGGCTGCAAGCATGATCATTCGTGATCGTCATTGCGAGCCTCCCGAATCCGGCCCGATACCGCACACGGACCCTGAACCTGAAATTGTCATCCCGGACCCCGGATCAAGCCCGGGGCAGGCTCTGATCCGGGATCCAGTGCCACGCGAGCCATGGATTGCGGGTCG
>CAITQH010000179.1 GCA_903894475.1 uncultured beta proteobacterium | reverse complement strand
GCATCGATTGAGTTGTATTCTTGATCCAGCCCCTCTTCGCTGGACTTGCGTGTGTAGACGGCGCAGCGCATGCGCTTCTTCAGGACTTCGCTCATGCCAGGCCTGACTTTTCAGGGGAAACTCTCTTTGTGGTCCGTGTTTTGAGTCCGAAAAATAAGGGGCCTGACCAGCGTGTGCCAGTGATTTCGCGTGCAATGTGGGACAAGCTCTGAAACGTCCTGCCGTCGAAGTTGTAGTTGCCATCGGCAGTGGCGATCACGCGGTACTCCTTGTCCTGGTACTCACGGGTGAGCACCGTGCCGGCGACGGGACGGTAGTCCGGATCGCGCGTCTTGGCCTTGCCTGTTTGCATCAAGGATTCGATGCGTCGCTTGTTGCGATCGAGCAAATTTGGATCGACCTTGCGATATTCGATCTCCTGCAGCTTGTACGCGATGCGTCGTTCCAGGAACTGGCGGTTGTGGTTTGGAACATCACCATGGAAAATCTTCAGCCAGAGTGATTTGATTGCTGACATCTCCAGATCGGGCAACTGGCTGATTTGTGAAACCACCGATCGTGGCGTGGCCGGAATGGTTTTTGGGGATCGCATCAGGACTCCGAATTTCTATAGTTGACGGGGTTTGAATGAACACTCCGGCTGCCAGAAAACGCAAGTGAAATATCGCTTGCTGGGGCTGTGTTCGCCACCATCGGAGAATGCGCCATGCGCAGTCGAGCGAGCCCTCGCGCCAGTATGGAGGCGATCTCGCAGCGACGCTGCGCCGGCGTCATGCGTTCGGGAGGTGTTTGGTTGATTTCATGCATTGGCTGCCGGTCCTTCTTGTCCAACTTGCTTGATGCAAAATTGTCCTAGAGGACCGCGACCAAAACCATGAGGGAGTTTCGAGCGCCTGCGTGCTGGCGCACGCTGCCGCCAAAACCGCTACCGAGTCAGTCCGTCAGATGGCGTGCCAGGACTGTCTTCATGAGTTGGTTGCCAGCCGGTGCCGAGGCCAGCATATCCCTGATCCGTGCCTTTACCTGCTGGGCATCTGCCCCGGCGGTCGACGTTGCATGCATCACAGCTGAATAGGCATCGAGCACATCAAGGCCCGTGATGTCATAGCCGTGCCCCAACGAAATCCAACGCAGTGAAGCAAGTCCAGCCGCGAGCGCAAACTCAGGCTGGCTCTCGGCAAAGTCCCTGGCTGCGCGTGCAAGCGTGCGTGGATCGGTTGGGCTGGTGTTGGCCAACTCGACGGCAATCTTGAACAGGCTCGCGTCTTTTGCGGCCGCGAACCACTTGCCCTCGGCACCAGGCGTGCTGGTGACCAAGTCGCGCAGGATCTGCTCTGGCGGCCTGTTCGGATACTTCTTGGTGATGGCCCGGAAGGTTGCGAGATTGGTCGTGCTCTGGTTGGCTTCGATGGCGTAGCGCCGGTACGCCTCATCGGACAAGCCTGAGGACAGCAGAATAGCCTCGCAAGCTTGGGCGATCAGCCAGCCGGGATCGTTCAGTCCGCGCGATTGCTCGGCATAACGTACTGCCTCGGCCTTCTTGCCCATCGCTACCATTGCTTTGACGCCCCACTGGCGGTCGTGCCACCACTTGAATGGCGCCCGCTCCAGTAAGGCAAGCAGCTGATCGTAGCGAGCGGCTGCGTAGAGTGACGCAAGGCATGCGCTCGTTCCCTTGAAGTACCCGTGACCGGGTGACTTGGGACTCCAGACATGTTCGACAGTAGGCAACAACTCGTCGACCCAGATGAGCGCAATGTCCGCCGTGACGCACAACTCGCCCCAGTGCTCCCCGAGGGATTCAATGTAGGGCATACCGTCATCCTGCAAAGCCTGCCAAAGGCGCTCGAGCCAACGCTGTCGAATGCGCGGCTCTACTTCGGCCTTGACAATAATCGGCACCAAGGTCTCGATGGCCCGGTTCACTGCTGTGCCGATGGCACCCGATGAGCTATCGACCTGCTCCAATGCGGGCGAGATCTTCTCCAGCAGGGTCACGGCACCCTCGGCCGCGATCGCGGGTTCCTTGCGCGCGACCAGCTTGATTTCCGCGAGGGCTTCCTTGATACGCTGAATTGGGGTGTCTGATCGCCAGCCGAAGGCGTGACGGCGAAAGCGTGAGGTGAACTGCCACTTGTGCGGGCTCATGATCGAGGGAGAGTGAGCTATCGCACGGGGTGCTGGCCATTGTTGATGAAGCGGTCGAAGGTGTCTTCCTCCGGCTGCTCGTCGTCATGTTGCGGCTGGCGCCATTCAGCGTCGGGCATCAGCAGCAGCGTGAGCGTGTAGTCATAGTTGCCGGCGACCTTGGTCATCTCGCTCAACTCGACATAGGCAGGCTCACGCGGAAACCAGACTTGGGCTTTGATCGACTGAGTTTGATTCGTCGCCGAACAGTTATCGCTATACGCCAGCGCATCGCATGGGAGTGCAATCGTGCGTTTGCGAGTAGAGAACACTGCGCCGGACTTGAACGCGGCATCATTTGATTTTGCCCAGAGCATGTGATCGTCACGACTGGCCACCAAGACGGCACGCTTTTCAGCAATTTCCGTCCAGCGCAAGGCGGCCGCAGTCAGCGATACGCCATATCGGTCGGCGCAATGGCCGAGCAGGTCGAAGTTCACCGGTTGTCCGTCAACTTGTTTATGGAAATCGTCAAAGGGCATGAGTAGTGTCGAGGCAAACTTGTCGGCATCGGATTCGATATCCTGCTTCTCGTCGTCCCCGGTTTCGATGTCATCGTCGCCGCACTCAAACCGGTCCCGTTGATGCCGGTGCAAAAGGTAGTGGCCGAACTCATGCGCGACAGTGATCGGGCAGGATGGCCGCTGATCCAATCGGGCTGCGGCTCAGATTGGGAACGTCGACAGGAACGTCGACCATTCTTGCCAAATTTTGCCAAGATGTCTAAACTTGGGGTATGACCACAATGAACATCTCCCTGCCTGATTCGCTCAAATCCTTCGTGGACGAACAGGTAACACAGCGCGGGTACGGCACCAGCAGTGAGTACGTGCGCGAG
>CAITQH010000178.1 GCA_903894475.1 uncultured beta proteobacterium | reverse complement strand
TTGGTCGAGACGTTGGCCATGTTGTTGGCGACCGAGGCCTGCTGTTCCATGGCCTGCTTGGCGCCAACCATGCCGATATAGATCATGCGGTCCATGGCTGATGCTCCATTCTTCGGCGAATGTGGCTCGCGCTAAGCGTTTGCACGTTCAAGGTCAACGCATGTTGATCAGTGCCTGCACCACCTGATCCTGCGTTTTCACGGTCTGCGTATTGGCCTGGTAGGTGCGCTGGGCAATGATCAGGTTGATCAGCTCGGCTGTCAGGTCGACGTTGGAGCCCTCGACGGCACCGCCGAGCAAAGCGCCCAGCGTTGTCCCGGGGCCGGCCGTACCGGTCAGGGGTGCACCGGATTTGGGCGTCTCGGACCAGACGTTCTCGCCCATGTTCTGCAGCCCGTTCGGACTGCCGAACGATGACAGCACGATCTGTCCCAGCAGTTTCGTCTGCTGGTTCGAATACTTGCCGGAGACCGTGCCATCGGGCGAGATGGCAAGCGTGGTCAGTTGACCCGAGGCATAACCGTCTGGCGACATTTTTCTGACTTCGTTGGTGGCACCGAACTGCGTCGTTCCGGTCAGTGTCATTTCGAAGGCCATCGGTGCTGCGCCGCTGGGAAATCGCAGGCCGGCGAAGGCCAGTTTTTCCAGGGTCGGTGTCAGGGCAGATTGGGCTCTTGCCGTTGTCGCCATCGCTGATGCCAGTGCCAAGCCGGTTGGCGATGACTTGGCTGTGGCCGCTGTCGTTCTGGCCACCTCGCCCAGTGTGGTCGCCGCCGCGGCCGCTGTAGCTGTAGCCGACGTCAACGCCGCCGCCACTGCCTTGGCCGCCAAAGCAGTATCGGTCGGTGCCTTTGCTGCCGCATCCGCTGCCGCAGTTGCTGCCAGCGCTGCCGCTGTCGCTGCCATTCCCTCTGGCGATTTGTTCAGCGCTGCCTTCGCGTCTGCCGCCGCAATTCCCTCGGCTGAAGCGTTGAATGCTTTGAGCGCGGCTGCTTCGTCCGCTATGGCCTTGTCCAGCGCCTCGGACGCTGCGATGGTTGTCGCCGTTGTCGATCCGGTCAATGCTGTTTGCGCTGTTGCCGTTGCGGTCCGTGCTGTGGCCAACGCCACACCGGTTGGCGCCGCCATGGCCGCCGTTAACGCCGCTGCCGCGGCTACACCCTGTGGGGTTGCCGCTGCCGCTGCCCTGGCTGTGTTCGCCAAGCCGGTCTTGGTCGTCGCGTCCGCCGCCAATACGGTATCGGTCGGTGCAGCAACTGCTGCTGCGACTGCCGCTGCTGCCGCTGCCTCTGCCGTGATGGCTGCAGCACCCAGTGTTGTTGCATCCAACGTGGCCTTCGCCGTTGCGTACGCAGTTCCCGTTGTCGATGTATTGAATGCCGTCAAGGCGGTAGCCTCGGCAGCTTTGGCCGTGGTCAGCGCCGTTGTTGCTGTTGTCAGTGCCGATTGTGCCGCGGCCGTGGTGGTTCGCGCTGCGGCCAGCGCCACGCCTGCGGGCGTCGCCATGGCTGCGGTCAACGCCGCGGCCGCTGCCACACCCTGTGGGGTTGCCGCTGCCGTTGCCCTATCGGTAGTCGCCTTGGTCGCTGCGGTTGTTGCGGCCGTTGCTAAAGCGGTATCCGTCGGTGCTGCCGCTGCCGCCGCGGCTGCCGTTGCTGCCGCTGTCTCTGAGGCGATGGCTGTAGTTCCTGCAGCCGTTGCATCCAAAGCCGCCTTCGCCGTTGTGTACGCAGTTCCTTCTGTCGTTGCATTAAATGCCGTCAGAGCCGTGGCCTCGACGGCTTTGGCCTTGGTCAGTGCGGCTGCCGGCGTTGTTGACGCTGAAGTGGCTGAAGAAGCTGAAGACGCTCTCGTCGTGATCATTTTTCCGGCACTGTCGAAGCCGATCGAGCCGATCGGTGACCCGCCCGACCCGGCTACGGCATCCAAAGGGGCGAAGGCCGGTGTTGGCGCAAAGGCGCCGCCTGTAGCCAGGGGTTTGCCATCGGCTGTGGCATAGATCTCCCATTTGTTGGGTGCGGTCTTGACGAAGTAGGCCGACAATTCATGCGAATTGCCGAAGGAGTCGAAGATGGTGACTGAATTCGAGTAGTTGTAGCTGGTTGAATCCTTGGCGTCGAAGGGCGCCACGACCGGGTAGGCGCTGCGCGCATCGACGTTGAACTGCGCAGCGATGCTGGTGGTCGCACGCGGCTCCATGGCCGAGGTTGGTACCTGCAGTGCGACCGGGCTGGCGCCTGCCAGAGCACCTGTTTCGCCCACGGTGAAGCCGGTCAGGCGCAAGCCAGCGGCGTTGGTGATATAGCCGCTCTTGTCCACATCGAACTGGCCGTTGCGTGTGTACCTGATCTCGCCACCGGTGCTGGTCATGCGGAAGAATCCGTTGCCGTCAACAATCGCCACGTCGAGCGGGCGCGCACTGCGCTGTACGGCGCCAGCGGTGAAGTCCGTGAAAACGCCGGAAACCTTGGTGCCCAGACCGGCCATGGAGCCGGCGTAGACGTTGGAGAACTGCACGCTGCCCGACTTGAAACCCACAGTCCCGGAGTTCGCAATGTTGTTGCCGATCACATCGAGATTGGCTGCCGCAACGTTCAAGCCACTAACACCTTGTGAGAAACTCATGATATTTCCTTGTTAAATAAATCAACGTTTGAAAAGAATTGCTTGTTACAACGACAAAGGGCGTGAGGTCACTGAATCAACCTGACGTCGCTGAATCCGACTTTGCGACTGTCGGCGAGTTGCAGCGCCACGCCAGTCGGTCCCATCGCCACACTGCTGACGCTGGCGTAAGTCAGGGTGGCTGGCGTCGCGCCGGCGCCGGTAGCGGCACTGATCTTGTAGTTGCCATCGGGCAGTGCGGCACCACTGGTTCCCATGCCATCCCAGGACAGCGTTTTGACGCCTGCCGGCAGGGCACCCAGATCGAAACTGCGAACCACCTGACCCGCTGAGTTGCTGATGTTGAGCTTGACTGATTCGGCAGGTGCCGCCATTTCGATGGCAAAGGACGCTGAAGCGCCCTGCTTGACGGTTAGGTCCTGCCCCGGCACCAGCACCGAGCGTCCGATCAGGCCGGCCGATTGCAGCACCTGGCTTGATCCGCTTTGAGCGAGCAGGGATTCGAGAGCGGTATTTAGTTTTTCGATCCCGCTGACCGTGCTCATCTGTGCCAGTTGTGAGGTCAGTTGCGCATTGTCCAGAGGATTGAGCGGGTCCTGATTGTTCAGTTGCGTCACCAGCAGTTTAAGAAAGCGCTGCTCGCTATCGGCGTTCGAGCCAGTGACAGCCGAGGCCGCCGAGGCGGCGCCCGTCACGCTGGCGGAGTTGGTAACATTTGCGACCATTCAATGACTCCTGTGGATGGGGTGTTGGAAAATGCTGCCTTATTGACCAAGGGTGAGAGTTTTCAACATCAGTGTCTTTGCTGTGTTGAGAACTTCGACATTGGCCTGGTAGGAGCGCGAGGCGGAAATCATGTTGACCATCTCTTCGACCACGTTGACGTTGGACTGCGCCACGTAACCATCGGCATTGGCCAACGGATTTTTTGGGTCGTGCAGCATGCGCAG
>CAITQH010000177.1 GCA_903894475.1 uncultured beta proteobacterium | reverse complement strand
TTGGTCGAGACGTTGGCCATGTTGTTGGCGACCGAGGCCTGCTGTTCCATGGCCTGCTTGGCGCCAACCATGCCGATATAGATCATGCGGTCCATGGCTGATGCTCCATTCTTCGGCGACTGTGGCTCGCGCTAAGCGCTTGCACGTTCAAGGTCAACGCATGTTGATCAGGGCCTGCACCACCTGATCCTGCGTTTTCACCGTCTGCGTATTGGCCTGGTAGGTGCGCTGGGCAATGATCAGGTTGATCAGCTCGGCTGTCAGATCGACGTTGGAGCCTTCGACGGCGCCGCCGAGCAGGGCGCCCAGCGTGGTGCCGGGTCCGGCCGTACCGGTCAGGGGCGCACCGGATTTAGGTGTCTCGGACCAGACGTTTTCGCCCATGTTCTGCAGCCCGTTCGGACTGCCGAACGATGACAGCACAATCTGACCCAGCAGTTTGGTCTGCTGGTTCGAATACTTGCCGGAGACCGTGCCGTCGGGCGAGATCGCCAGGGTGGTCAGTTGACCCGATGCATAACCGTCTGGCGACATTTTTCTGACTTCGTTGGTGGCACCGAACTGCGTCGTACCGGTCAGAGTCATCTCGAAGGCCATCGGTGCGGCGCCGCTGGGGAAGCGCAGCCCTGCGAAGGCCAGTTTGTCCAGGGTCGGCGTCAGGGCAGATTGGGCTCTTGCCGTTGTTGCCATCGCTGATGCCAGTGCCAAGCCGGTTGGCGATGACTTGGCTGTGGCCGCTGTCGTTCTGGCCACCTCGCCCAGTGTGGTCGCCGCCGCTGCTGCGGTTGCCGTAGCCGAGGCCAATGCAGCCGCCACCGCCTTGGCCGCCAAAGCCGTATCGGTCGGTGCCGCTGCTGCTGCTTTCGCTGCGACAGTTGCTGCCAGCGCTGCCGCTGTCGCTGCTTTTCCCTCTGGCGACGCGTTCAATGCCGCCTTCGCGTCGGCTGCTGCCATTCCCTCAGTTGAGGCATTGAAGGCCTTCAGCGCGCTGGCTTCGTCGGCGATTGCCTTGTCCAGCGCATCAGACGCTGCCGTGGTGGACGCCGTTGCCGATCCAGTCAATGCTGTTTGCGCTGTTGCCGTTGCGGTCCGCGCTGTGGCCAACGCCACACCGGTTGGCGCCGCCATGGCCGTCGTTAGCGCGCTTGCCGCGGCTATGCCCTCTGGGGTTGCCGCTGCCGCTGCCCTGGCTGTGTTCGCCAGGCCGGTCTTGGTCGTTGCGTCCGCCGCCAATACGGTATCGGTCGGTGCTGCTGCAGCTGCTGCGACTGCCGCTGCTGCCGCTGCCTCTGCCGTGATGGCTGCAGCTCCCAGTGTCGTTGCATTCAACGCGGCCTTCGCCGTTACGTACGCAGCTCCCGTTGTCGATGCATTGAATGCCGTCAGGGCGGTAGCCTCGGCAGCTTTAGCCGTGGTCAGCGCTGCTGTCGCCGCTGTCATTGCCGATTGTGCCGCTGCTGTTGTGGTCCGCGCTGCGGCCAGCGCCACGCCTGCTGACGTTGCCATGGCCGGCGTCAGCGCCGCAGCCGCCGCTATGCCCTCTGCGGTTGCCGCTGCCGCTGCCCTGTCTGTGGTCGCCGTGGTCGCTGCTGTCGTCGCCGCAGTGGCATCGGCAGCAAGTCCAGACGCAGCGGCTGTTGCAGCTGCCGTTACTGCCGCTGCCTCTGAGGCGATGGCTTTAGCTCCCGCTGTGGTTGCATCCAAGGTAGCTTTCGCCGTTGTGTACGCGGTTCCTTCTGTCGTTGCATTGAATGCCGCCAGAGCGGTCGCCTCGTTGGCTTTAGCCTTGGTCAGTGCGCTTGCCGGCGTAGTTGACGCTGAAGTAGCTCTCGTCGTGATCATTTTTCCGGAGCTGTCAAAGCCGATCGACCCGATCGGTGTTCCGCCCGACCCGGCTACGGCATCCAATGGGGCAAAAGCCGGCGTTGGCGCAAAGGCGCCGCCGGTAGCCAGTGGCTTGCCGTCCGCGGTTGCATAGATCTCCCATTTGTTGGGTGCGGTCTTGACGAAGTAGGCGGACAGTTCGTGCGAATTGCCGAAGGAGTCGAAGATGGTGACTGAATTCGAGTAGTTGTAGCTGGTGGAGTCCTGCGCGTCGAAAGGGGCCACCACCGGGTAGGCGCTGCGCGCATCGACATTGAATTGCGCAGCGATGCCAGTGGTCGCACGTGGCTCCATGGCTGAGGTTGGCACCTGCAGGGCGACCGGGCTGGCACCTGCCAGCGCACCGGTTTCGCCCACCGTGAAGCCGGTCAGGCGCAGGCCGGCGGCATTCGTGATGTAGCCGTTCTTGTCAACATCGAACTGGCCGTTGCGTGTGTACCTGATTTCGCCACCGGTGCTGGTCATGCGGAAGAATCCGTTGCCGTCAACAATCGCCACGTCGAGCGGGCGCGCGCTGCGTTGCACGGCACCAGCCGTGAAGTCCGTGAAAACGCCGGAAACCTTGGTGCCCAGACCGGCCATGGAGCCGGCGTAGACGTTGGAGAACTGCACGCTGCCCGACTTGAAACCCACAGTCCCGGAGTTCGCAATGTT
>CAITQH010000176.1 GCA_903894475.1 uncultured beta proteobacterium | reverse complement strand
CCATTTCATCTTTGCGCCCACGCTGGAAAACTATCGCGACGTGCTGGGTGAAGACAGTTTCAAACGCTACCTGGGCAACAGCCTGATGGTGGGTGTGGTTTCCACCATCATCACGCTGGTGCTGGGCTGCATGGCGGCCTACGGTCTGGCGCGCTTTCGCTTCCCCGGTCGCAAGAGCATGGCTTACGTCACGCTGCTGCTGCGCACGGTGCCTCTGGCGGTGCTGGCGGTGCCGGTGTTCATGATCTGGAACCAGGTCGGCCTGATCAATTCACTGTGGGGCCTGATCCTGCTCTACGTGGCGGTCAATCTGCCGTTTGCCATCTGGCTGCTCTATGGCTTCATCCTGCAGGTGCCCAGAGAACTGGAAGAAGCGGCTGCCATTGACGGCTGCGGCCCGATCAAGGTTTTTTACAAGGTCGTGCTGCCGCTCATCAAACCGGGCATTGCTGCGGCATCGATCTTTACGTTTCGCATCGCCTGGAACGAATTCATCCTTGCCCTCGTGTTGACCGACCGCGCCACGCGCACGCTACCGGTGGCGGCATCGCTCTACATCACCGACATTGGCGTGGACTGGGGCAAGATCATGGCGCTGGGCAGCCTGATTGCGATACCGCCGCTGATCTTCACCTTCCTCGCCGCGCGGCAAATCATTACCGGGTTGACGGCGGGCGCGGTCAAGGGCTAAGGCCGGCCAGCTTGCAGCCGGCGCCGCACCGGCCATGGTCCGGGAATTGCATGCTCGTCGCGTGTCATCGACCTTACCTGTATAGACAGTAAAAAATAGGTCAATATTCCGCATTCAATGCACCATCAGAGGGGGGAATGGATCAAGGAGCCCTGAAATCAAGGGCTCGCCGACCCGGTTTGGGGATTAGGGTTTGTCCTGTATATACAGGTTTGCGTTCGCTGACACAATCAGCTTGCCAGGCATCGCGCGCAGGATCCTGGAAGTTAATCAACTCTTTAACCGACTGGAGAATGTGATGGGCATGACGATTTTCAAGAATGCGGCAACGCTGCTGGCCTTGGGCAGCTGCATGGCGGGCCTGAGCGCTCCAGCTGCCGCGCAAGACACCAAGGTGGTGATTGGCATGTCCGGCTGGACCGGTTTTGCCCCGCTGACGCTTGCCGACAAGGCCGGTCTGTTCAAGAAACAGGGACTTGATGTCGAGATCAAGATGATCCCGCAGAAAGACCGCCACCTGGCGCTGGCCGCCAAGGCCATCCAGTGCGCTGCCACCACCGTGGAAACCCACGTCGCCTGGAACACCAACGGCGTGCCCATCGTGCAGATCTTCCAGCTCGACAAGTCCTACGGCGCCGACGGCATCGCGGTGCGTGGTGACATCAAGGGCTTTGCCGACCTCAAGGGCAAGTCCATCGGCGTTGATGCACCCGGCACCTCGCCTTACTTCGGCCTGGCCTGGATGCTGAGCAAGAACGGCATGAGCCTGAAGGACGTGAAAACCACCACGCTGAGCCCGCAGGCCGCCGCGCAGGCTTTCGTCGCCGGACAGAACGATGCCGCCATGTCGTACGAGCCGTACCTGTCGAGCGTGCGTGACAACCCCCAGGCCGGCAGGATCCTGGCCACTACGCTGGACTACCCGATGGTGATGGACACGCTGGGCTGCGCGCCCGACTGGCTCAAGGCCAACCCGAAAGCGGCGCAAGGTCTGACCAATGCCTACTTCGATGCCCTGGCCATGATCAAAGCCGACCCGGTGAAGTCCAACGAAATCATGGGCGCTGCCGTCAAGCAGAACGGTGAGGCCTTCGCCAAGTCCTCAGCGTTCCTGCGCTGGCAGGACAAGGCGGCGAACCAGAAGTTTTTCGCCGGCGAACTGCAGTCCTTCATGAAGGACGCCTCCAAGATCCTGCTGGAAGCCGGCGTGATCCGCAAAGCGCCGGAAGACTTCGCCGTGATGTACGACGCCAGCTTCATCAAGTAGGCCCATGAACACGGCACCGGCGATGGCGGCACCAACGGCCCCGGCGCGGTCACAGCGCCGCTCGCTGGCTCCGCTGGAGCCGGTGAGCCCGCGCACACAGTGGCTGCTGGGCCTGGGATTCTTCATCCTCTTTTTTACCGTGTGGGGCGTCTTCACCCTGGGCGGCTTTGTCTCGCCCACATTTCTGGCCAGCCCGGTCACGATGGCGCGCGAAGGCTGGCTGCTGTTCACCGAGTTCAACTTCATCCACGACATCGGCATGACCGTGTGGCGGGTGTTCGGCGGCTTTGTGCTGGCGACAGTCATCGCCGTGCCGCTGGGAATCGCCATGGGAGCGCACAAGGGCATCGAGGCGTTTCTGGAGCCTTTCGTCTCGTTTTGCCGCTACCTGCCGGCCTCGGCCTTCATCCCGCTGCTGATCCTGTGGGCCGGCATCGGCGAGATGCAAAAAGTGCTGGTGATCTTTATCGGCTCGGTGTTCCAGATCCTGCTGATGGTCGCGGTCAGCGTGGGCTCGGCGCGCAAGGACCTGGTGGAGGCGGCCTACACGCTGGGCGCGCAGCCCTCAGGCATTGTCAAGCGCGTGCTGATTCCCGGTGCTGCCCCTGAAATCGCCGAAATCCTGCGGCTGGTGCTCGGCTGGGCCTGGACCTACGTCATCGTCGCGGAGCTGATCGGCTCGTCCTCGGGCATCGGCCACATGATCACCGACAGCCAGTCGCTGCTCAATACCGGCCAGATCATCTTCGGCATCATCGTCATCGGCCTGATCGGCCTGATTTCGGACTTTGCCTTCAAGGCACTGAATCGCCGCCTGTTCGCCTGGAGTTCGCTGTGAGAAACCAACTCTCGATCCAGGGCGTGTCAAGGGTTTTCGTCAGCCCCAAGGGCCAGAAGACCCAGGCCCTCACACCGGTCGATTTCGAAGTCCGTGAAAACGACTTCGTCACCATCCTGGGTCCCTCGGGCTGTGGCAAGTCGACCCTGCTGCGCATCGTGGCCGGGCTCGACCACCCGAGCGCCGGCACGGTGCTGCTCGACGGCCAGAAAGTCGAAGGCCCCGGGGCAGACCGCGGCATGGTGTTCCAGAGCTACACGCTGTTTCCCTGGCTCAGCGTCGAGCAGAACATCCGCTTCGGCCTGCGCGAGCGCGCCATGCCCGAAGCGCAGCAGAAGGAGCGCGCCGACTATTTCATCGCGAAGGTTGGCCTGCGCGGCTTCGAGCACCACTTTCCCAAGCAGCTCTCGGGCGGCATGCAGCAGCGCACCGCGATTGCGCGCGCGCTGGCCAACGACCCCAAGATCCTGCTGCTCGACGAACCCTTCGGCGCGCTGGACAACCAGACCCGGGTGCTGATGCAGGAGCTTCTGCTTGGCATCTGGGAATCGGCGCAAAAAACCGTCTTGTTCGTGACCCACGACATCGACGAGGCCATCTTCATGGCCAACCGCGTGGCAGTGTTCAGCGCCCGGCCCGGCCGCATCAAGACCGAGCTGGCGGTGAATTTTCCGCACCCGCGCCACTACACCATCAAGACCTCACCCGAGTTCATGGCCATCAAGGCGCAGCTGACTGAAGAAATCCGCGCCGAGTCGATGGCGGCGGACGTGCATTGAAACCGGCGCGACCCGACAGCATGGCCACCACCGCATCAGAACCCTCGCCGCGCGCACGCGCCAAGCCGGTGGTGCGCGCGAAGCCGCAGGCCGAGCCGTCCAGCGGCACCGCGCTGTACCAGCAGATCAAGGACTTCGTGGCCGGAAACATCCAGCATGGCAGCTGGAAGGCCGGCGACCGCCTGCCCTCGGAAAACGACCTCGTGCAGCAGTTCGGTGTCTCGCGCATGACGGTCAATCGCGCCCTGCGCGAACTGCTTGAGCAGGGCCGCATCCGCCGGGTCGCCGGCGTCGGCAGCTTCGTGGCCGAAGACAAGCCCCGATCGCACCTGCTGCGCATCGCCAGCCTGGCGCAGGACATCCGCTCGCGCGGGCATGACTACCGCTGCGAGGTCATCGTCGTGGAACGCATTTCCGCCACGCTGGAAACCGCCGCTGCTCTGGGGCTACATACCGGCGCCTCCGTGTTTCACTGCGTGTGCCTGCACAAGGAAGACGGCGTGCCGGTCCAGCTGGAAGACCGTTTCGTCAATCCTGCCATGGTCCCGGGCTTTGCCCGGCAGGACTTTTCGCAGGAGCAACCCTCGGACTTCCTGGTGCGCACCGTGCTGTTCGACCAGATGGAGCACGTGGTCGACGCCGTGTTGCCCACACCGGAGCAGGCCAGCCTGTTGCAGATGGAGCCCGGCCAGCCCTGCCTGCTGCTGACCCGGCGCACCTGGCAGCGCGAGGTTCCCATCACCATCGTGCGCTGCCTGCATCCGGGTGCCCGCTACCGGCTGGGCAGCCGCTTCCGCACGGACGGCAACGCCTTGGCCAGCTAGGACGCCGTCCGCCCATTGACGTCAACAACAGTCTCACACTTGTCTATACAGGAACATACCAATGTCCCCGACCTCCTTCACCCTGCTGCCCGGGCGCGTCACACTGGCGCAGTGGCGCGACATTTTCCGGGGCGCGACACCCACGCTCGACCCGGCCTGTGCCGCCGGCGTGGCCGCCAGTGCCGCGACGGTGGCACGCATCGTCGCCAAAGGTGAGCCGGTCTATGGCATCAACACCGGCTTTGGCAAGCTGGCCAGCGTGCGCATTCCCGCGCACGACCTGGAGAAACTGCAGCGCAACATCGTGCTCTCGCATTGCGCGGGCATCGGCGAGGCCACGCCGGTGCCGGTCACGCGGCTCATGATGGCGCTCAAGCTCGCCAGCCTGGCCCAGGGCGCTTCCGGCATTCGCCCGGCAACACTGAACCTGCTCGAAGCCATGCTGGTGCGCGGGGTCATTCCGGTGGTACCGGCGCAGGGCTCGGTGGGTGCCTCGGGCGACCTGGCGCCGCTGTCGCACATGACGGCGGTGATGATCGGCGTCGGTGAGGCCGACACGCCCAGCGGGCGCAAGAGCGCCCTGGAGGCGCTGGCCAGCGTGGGCCTGGCGCCGGTGCTGCTGGGGCCCAAGGAAGGGCTGGCGCTGCTCAACGGCACGCAGTTTTCCACCGCCCATGCGCTGGCCGGGTTGTTCGAGGCCGAGCGCCTGTTCCAGTCGGCCCTGCTGACCGGCGCGTTGTCCACCGACGCGGCCCGCGGCACGGATGCGCCGTTCGATGCCCGCATCCACACGCTGCGCCGCCACAAGGGCCAGATCGCGGCGGCCGAAGCACTGCGCCAGCTGCTGCTGGGCAGTGCCATCCGCGCCTCGCACCTCAGCGGCGACGAGCGGGTGCAAGACCCCTATTGCCTGCGCTGCCAGCCCCAGGTGATGGGTGCCTGCCTGGATGTACTGAACCACGCTGCCAACTTGCTGGAGACCGAGGCCAACGGTGTGTCGGACAACCCGCTGATCTTCCCGGGCCAGGACGGCGCCCCCGATGACTCGCTCTCCGGCGGCAACTTCCACGCCGAGCCGGTGGCCTTTGCCGCCGACATGATGGCCATGGCGATCTGCGAAATTGGCTCCCTGGCCGAGCGTCGCATTGCCATGCTGGTGGACCCGGCGCTGTCGGGTCTGCCGGCCTTCCTGACGCCCAAGCCGGGCCTGAACTCGGGCTTCATGATTCCCCAGGTGACCGCCGCCGCGCTGGTGTCCGAGAACAAGCAGCGTGCCTATCCGGCGAGCGTCGACTCCATTCCGACCTCGGCCAACCAGGAAGACCATGTGTCGATGGCCGCGCACGGTGCGCGCCGGCTGGCCCCGATGGCAGAAAACGCCATGGCCGTCATCGCCATCGAATGGCTGTGCGCCACCCAGGGCTGTGACTTTCATGCCCCGCTCAAGACCAGCGCTGCGCTGCAGCAGGCCGTGAACCTGCTGCGCGCCCAGGTGCCCATGCTGGGCGACGACCGCCACATGCAGCCCGACCTGCAGGCCGCCATCGGCATGGTGCGCAGCGGCGCGCTGCTGGCGGCGCTGGCCGGCGTGGCCCTGCCCGGCGTCGTCTGAGTCCGTCCCCCCGTCTCATTGCATTTGAATAAAGGAGTCGTCCATGAGCACCCACAACGATCCACGTATCGACCCCACCCGAGTGATTCGCGCGCCCCGAGGCAGCGAGTTGCATTGCAAGAGCTGGATCACCGAGGCGGCCTACCGCATGATCCAGAACAACCTGGACCCCGAAGTCGCCGAGAACCCACAGTCCCTGGTGGTGTACGGCGGCATCGGCCGCGCGGCGCGCGACTGGGCATGTTTCGACCAGATCCTGGCCTCGCTGAAGGACCTGAACGACGATGAGTCCCTCTTGGTGCAATCGGGCAAGCCCGTGGGCGTGTTCAAGACCCACCCCAACGCGCCCCGCGTGCTCATTGCCAACTCCAACCTGGTGCCCAAATGGGCCAACTGGGAGCACTTCAACGAGCTCGACCGCAAGGGCCTGTTCATGTACGGCCAGATGACCGCCGGCAGCTGGATCTACATCGGCAGCCAGGGTATTGTGCAGGGCACCTTCGAAACCTTTGTCGAAGCCGGACGCCAGCATTACGGCAATGACCTTGCGGGCAAGTGGATCCTGACCGCCGGCCTCGGCGGCATGGGCGGCGCGCAACCTCTGGCCGCCACGCTGGCGGGAGCGGTCTCGCTGAACATCGAGTGCCAGCAGGCCAGCATCGACTTCCGGCTGCGCACCCGGTACGTGGACAAGCAGGCGCGTGACATTGACCACGCCATTGAACTGATCAAGCAGCACACCGGAAAAAAAGAAGCGGTTTCCATCGCTTTGCTGGGCAATGCCGCCGAGGTGCTGCCGGAGCTGGTGCGGCGTGCCCGTGCCGGCGGCCTCAAGCCCGATCTGGTGACCGACCAGACCTCGGCCCACGACCTGATCAACGGCTACCTGCCGATCGGCTGGACCGTCGAGCAGTGGAAGGCCGCGCAGCACGAGTCGGCGCAGCACGCCGCTCTGACCGCCGACGCGGCGAGCAGCTGCGCCGTGCATGTGCAGGCCATGCTGGACTTCCAGGCCATGGGCATTCCGACGGTGGACTACGGCAACAACATCCGCCAGGTGGCGTTCGACCACGGGGTGAAGAACGCGTTTGACTTCCCCGGCTTTGTGCCAGCCTACATTCGCCCGCTGTTTTGCGAAGGCAAGGGTCCCTTCCGCTGGGTGGCGCTGTCCGGTGACCCCGAGGACATCTACAAGACCGACGCCAAGATCAAGGAGCTGTTCCCCGACAACAAGCATACGCATCGCTGGCTCGATATGGCGCGTGAGCGCATCAGCTTCCAGGGCCTGCCCGCGCGCATCTGCTGGCTCGGCCTGGGCGAGCGCCACCTGGCCGGCCTGGCCTTCAACGAGATGGTGAAAAGCGGGGAACTCAAGGCGCCCATCGTCATCGGCCGCGATCACCTGGACACCGGCTCGGTGGCCAGCCCGAACCGCGAGACCGAGTCCATGAAGGACGGCACCGACGCCGTGAGCGACTGGCCGCTGCTCAACGCCCTGCTCAACACCGCCGGTGGCGCCAGCTGGGTCAGCCTGCACCATGGCGGCGGCGTGGGCATGGGCTATTCGCAGCATGCCGGCATGGTGATCGTGGCCGACGGCACCGACGCCGCCGCCGAGCGGCTGGCCCGCGTGCTGGTGAACGACTGCGCCTCGGGCGTGATGCGCCACGCCGACGCCGGCTATGAACTTGCCATTGCGACTGCGAAGAAGCAGGGCCTCAAGTTGCCAATGATCAAGTAAGGCGCAGGCCATGCTGCAGCGCTTTGCCATTGCCGACCTACCCCTGACAGCGTGGAAAAACGGTGGGGGCAGCACGCGCGAAATCGTTTGCAGCCCGCAGCGCTCGGGTCTGGACAGCTTTGACTGGCGCATCAGCATTGCCACCATTGCGCAGTCGGGGCCGTTTTCGGTCTTTGCGGGTGTTGACCGCAACATCATGCTGCTGCAGGGTG
>CAITQH010000175.1 GCA_903894475.1 uncultured beta proteobacterium | reverse complement strand
CAGGGTTCCGGGCGCGCGCCCGGCCTGCAGCAAGGCCATCGTGAGCGCGCCAAATGCAACAAACTCGCCTTGCGGAATAAAGATCACCTTGGTGACCGAAAACACCAGCACCAGCGCCAACGCCATCAGCGCGTAGACCGCACCATTGACGATGCCGTCCTGCGCCAGCAGCAAGGCGACCTGACCGTCCATCAGGGCTGAAATTTCCAGGCACCGCCCTCAATCTTGACCATCACACGGGCGCGCTGATCCAGGCCCAGGTGGTCGGTAGGCGACATATTGAAGACACCGTGTGCGCCGGCCACTTCCTTGACTGTCTCGAGCGCGTCGCGCAGTGCAGCACGGAATTCAGCTGTGCCGGGTTTCGCCTTCTTCAGCGCCGGACCCACTGCAGCTTCCATCAGCTTGCCGGCATCCCAGGCGTGCCCACCAAAAGTGGAGACCGAACCGGCGCCGTTGGCTTTTTCATATTTGGCAACATAGTCCGCCGAGGACTTCTTCAAGGGGTGACTGGCCGGCAATTGGGATGCCACCAGGACCGGGCCGGACGGCAGGAAGGTGCCCTCCACATCCTTGCCGCCGACGCGCAGGAAGTCGTTGTTGGCAACACCGTGGGTTTGGTAAAACTTGCCGGTGTAGCCGCGTTCCTTCAAAGCGCGCTGCGGCAGCACAGCCGGTGTACCGGAGGCTGCGATCAACACCGCATCAGGCTTGGCAGCAACAATCTTCAGAACCTGCCCGGTCACCGAGGTGTCGGTCCGGTTGTAACGTTCATTGGCGACGATCTGGATGCTTTTCATCGCCGCAATCTTGCTGAATTCCTGGTACCAGCCTTCACCGTAGGCATCCGAGAAACCGATGAAGCCGACGCTCTTGACACCACTGTCTGCCATGTGGCTGACGATCGCCAGCGACATCATGATGTCGTTCTGGGGCGTCTTGAAGACCCAGCGCTTCTTGGCGTCCTGTGGCTCCACAATACGGGCCGATGCCGCCATCGAGATCATGGGTGTCTGCGCCTCGGCGGCGACATCAATCATGGCCAGCGAATTCGGTGTGGTGGTCGAACCCAGCAATACATCGACCTTGTACTCGTTGATCAATTTGCGGGCGTTGGTCACTGCCGCTGTCGTGTCCGAAGCGTCGTCCAGAACGATGTAGTTGATCTTCTGTCCCGCGATGGTGGTGGGCATCAGGGCGATCGTATTCTTCTCCGGGATGCCCAGGGAAGCGGCAGGACCGGTTGCCGATACTGTCACCCCCACGTTGATATCGGCATACGCCGCAGTAGCCAGCGCCAGCGCGGCCAGCGCCGGCAGTGTTTTCTTCAAGCTCATTGTCTCTCTCCAGTTGGTAATGATGTGGAAGCAGATCGCGTGCGGCGGATGGATGGCCGAGCTACCGGGTCAAGCCGCACGGCACCCAGTTCAGCCGAAAACAGACGAGCCAACAGCAATGCTGTCTCAGTACAGGGAAAATAATCCACGTCAGCGCTCATGTTAATTTCATTGTGCTAGCCAAGGCATTATCTTAAACAGGTGTGAGCCCCTGTTGCACCGGGGTTTACCAGCAGGAATTAGAACTTGCATCTGACTCTAGCTGTCATAGCGCGGCGGATCAGGATCCTGATCCCAATTGGCATCGGGCTGCGGCACCTTCTTTAGCCAGTCCTTGACGAGCTCAATGTGTTCCGCTTCTTCCTCCTGCAACTCGAGCGCCGCCTTGCGCACCGATTCCACAGTGGCCAGACTTGCCAGTTTGCCAAAAAAGCGTTCGGCCCGCTGCTCATTGAGCAAGGCCAGCTGGAGCACGTGCCAGGGTTGCATCAGGTAGTGCAACTCGTCGTCCGACGCTGACT
>CAITQH010000174.1 GCA_903894475.1 uncultured beta proteobacterium | reverse complement strand
TCACCCTTGACCAGCAAACCGATGTCCTTGCCGATTTCGCGTGAGACGTCGTGCACCACGCGCTGGAAGCGGTTGAAGGTGGCGCCAATCTTGACCATGCGCAGCTGCAGTGCGCTGTCACGCACCTCTTCGACCAGGCTGGAGAGCTTGGAGGTGCTTTCCTGCAGTTCAACGATCTGGGAGCGCCGTGCAATCAGGTTCACGCCAGCGCCAACGATGATCAGCTCACCCACCAGGTTGATCAATTGGTCAAGTTTATCGGCCTCGATGCGGATCGAGCGACTCTCGGCTGCGCCCATGTCCTTGATCTGCTTTTGCTTGTTCAGGGCAGCCTGCACCACCTCGGGCTGCACCGAGCCCTGCTGGACGAAGATGGTCCCGATGGGCAGGGTGGGTGTGTCAGACTGTGCGTTCAGGGCCAGATCGAGCTCCTGCGCCGTGAGGGTGCCGCACTGCACCAGCATGTCGCCCAGGCGGGCCATCTCGCCTTGTTGCTGGTCGATCAGGTGGACGTATTCGGAGATCAGGCTGTGTGGCGGCAGAATCAGTAGCCGACAGTCATCGCGCACGAATTCAAAGACTTTCTCAATCGCGGCCTTGTCGGCGCGGGTCTGAAAGGCGATCTCAAAGCCCAGATAGCAGGTCTCGGGGTCCATCTCCTGGGCTGGCGGCAGCGCATCGGACAGCGTGACGATGCCGATGATGCGCCCCATGGTCTCCAGATAACGGATAAAGGACAGCGGGTCCATGCCGTTTCTGAGCACATCGGCGCCAAAGCGTATCGAGATGTGCCAATGCTCGGCGTCCACGCTGCTGCCATCGATTCGCTTGAGCTGTTCGGTTTGAGGCCGCTCGGACATGGTCGCGAGGGCGGCTTGTGTCGGCTCTTTTTTGGGGGCATCGAGGTAGGCGCTTAGCTGGGTGATCAGCGGCTCGCCCTGCTTGAGCAGTTCGGCATTGCCATCGCCCTCACCGCAGGCCACGGCCTCGACCAGGGAGCCTATATGGTCGCAGCAGGCCAGCAGCACCACCACCAGCTGGTCGGCGATTTTGAGCTTGCCCGCGCGCACCCGGTCCAGCACGCTCTCCACCACGTGGGTGAAGGCAACGATATGGTCCAGGCTGAACAGGCCCGAGGAGCCTTTGATGGTGTGGGCGGCGCGAAAGATGGCGTTGACCATTTCGTCTTTTTCTGCGGCCTGCTCCACCCCCAGCAGCGCCGTCTCCATGTCCTGCAGCAGTTCACGGCATTCGACGATAAACGTCTCCAGTGCGTCATCAAGATTCATGGGAGCCTCTCGCTGTTTTACTGTTGGAGCGCTGCCCTGCGCCGGCGCCAGCGCGCGAATCCATCACCAGAGGATCACCAAAATGACCCGCGATGTTGAGCAGTTCAAAAACTTCGATGACGGGCTGGCTGTGCCCCACCAGTCGCAGCTCGCGCTGCTCAGCCATGGCGGTCTTCTTGGCCAGCAGCAGCAGTTGCACGCCAGCGCTGTCGAGCTCCGTGACGCCAGAGAGATCTACCTCGGTCGGGGCGGGGTGATCGAGCAGGATCGGCTTGAGCTCCATCGCCCGAAAAATTGTGAGTTCACCCTCTATGCGAAGCGCAGACTTTTTTTTCATGGCAGGCACAGTCGTTGGACTGCTCCGATGAGTTGTTCCGGCTGGAACGGTTTGACCACCCAGGCCCGAGCGCCAGCGGCCTGGCCCTCGCGTTTCTTGGATTCCTCGGACTCGGTCGTCAGCATGATGACTGGCGTGAATTTGTAGGCCGGCATTTGCTTGATGGCTTTCAGAAACGTGATGCCATCCATGACCGGCATGTTGACGTCACTGATGATCATGTGAACTTTCTGACCGGTGAGCTTGCTCAAGGCGTCCTTGCCGTCACAGCCCTCGATCAAGTCATAACCGGCGCCTTTAAGTGCAATCCCGACAACCCGCCGCATCGAGGCCGAGTCGTCCACAATCATGATGGTTTTGGCCATGGTTTCCCTCTAGAAAAAACTAATGTCGGACGCTGTTTTTTGTGCCACTTTGCCGCCCTTGTGAATCACGTGCTGATCTGTCATGACGTAGGTGTCCTGCAGTTCCGTCAACAAGGCTTGCGCATCGAGCGGCTGGAGGGTACCGACTTGCGCATACTGTCGCTGGTTGTTCTGCAAGAACCCTGGCAAGCGCGCGATGTTGTCCTTGACGTGGTTCATGATTTGACTGACCCGGTCCTGGAACTGCATTTGCACCAGCGATTCATTGATTTCAGCCTTGATGCCAATACTCTCGTTCTTGAGCAGCGTGCCGGAGCGCAGCAGCGCATCAGTGATACCTTGAAAATCCTCCAGCACGCCCCGGATGGTGGCCTGTGCGGTCAGCATCGAGTCATCCTGTTCCTGCACTGCTTGTTGAACCACCTTGCAGGTATCGACGATGGCGCGACTGATGATGCCGACGTTCTCCGCAATGCGCCGACCCGTGTCGCCCGATTGCCCCGACAACACCCTGAATTCGTTGGCAACGACGGCGAAGCCCCGCCCATGCACGCCCGAGCGCGCGGCTTCAATAGCGGCGTTGAGTGCCAACAGGTTGCTCTGTTGCGAGATCTTGGCCACATCGGCCGCCATTTCCTTCAGTTCGGAAGTAAATCGGCCCAATCCCTGAACTTTTTCGAGCATGCTCAGGAGGCCTTTCATGGCTATCTTTTGCGATGTAATTACGGCATCAAGCTTGCGTTCGCTGCGTGCAAACACAGCAACCAGACCCTGCTCGCTGTTTTCTATGGTTTGCGTCTCCAGCGCGGAGGTCCGCACCGCTTCGTCAAGCTTGTCGACAATTCCGCAAAAGCGATCAGACAGCGCCTCGATCGCACTGGCCATTTGCTGGCGCGACATTTCGATATGACCGCCCCAGATCGGCGCCAGGTGTTCGCCGAATTCGCTCTGACCTGCGAGGTAGCTTTCAATGGAGCGCAGCAAGTTCGCCTGTCTCTTTGCAAGTTGCATGGCCAGCACAAGGCCGGCAATGAACAGGATGCAGGCCATGGCGGCCGCACCCCAAGTGACCCCACCGGCGAAAAGAATGGCGATCGCTCCGAACGAACCCAGAGCCGCTGCGTAATACTGCAGCGGCAGGGACTTAATTGGCGAGATCAAAGACATCATTGAGCTTTCGAAGTTGGATATCTTCAGTTTTTTGCCCTTCAGCTGATCCGCCGAAAAGAGGCGTTATTGCCCTTCTATTTGGTCACTGGCGCTCACCTGGCTGTTGTTCCAATAGACAAACCATGGGAACAACAGCAGGCCAGGATCGGTTCGGAGGCTCCGTATGAAGACAAGCAAGTGCATCCAGGATGAAACGGCAAGAACTGCGATCACCTCTGCCGAGCGACTGCGTCGCCGCCTGCTCACCACCCTGGCACTGATTGCCCTGGTTACCCTGTCGGCACTATTCTTGAAACAGTCGCACGCCATCCTGCTGGGTCTTGCCGTGCTGCCTCTGCTATTGGGTGGAGTCTTGTCCTTCACTCTGGCTGCACGTCGCGTCGAAACAGAGATGACGGCTTTGGCTCATCGTGAGCAAGACCTGGAGTGTCTCTTTCTGGCCGCTCCAACGGCCATGCTGTTGCTTGAACTTGGTAGCCTCGCTGTCCTGCGTGCCAATCAAAGGACCTCCCATTTGATGGGTAGGTCCCTTGCTCAGATCGTCGGGTCTGATCTCAGGCACTACCTGCCACTGGAGTTCCACGGCAATCGGGACTTTCTCGCGAGGATTGACCAGGAGCGCAGCGTCGATGAATGCGAAGTCGTCTTGCTCAACGCACGCAGCATGCCGATTGACACCTTGGTCTCCGTTCGGGAGGTAAACTATTGCGGTCAGTCTGCACTTGTCCTCGGCCTGACCGACATCACCCCCATCAAGAAGGCACAGCAGGCACTTGAACACCACGCAACATTCGACGACATGACCGGACTCATGAATCGACGTACCGGATTGATGATGCTTGGCAAATCGATGGCGAGCGCCAAGCGCGATGCACGTCAACTCGCGGTCTGCTTTATTGACTTGGACGGATTGAAGGCAGCCAATGACAGCCTTGGGCATTCGCACGGCGATTGGCTGATCCGCACGGTGGCCGAAGTGTTCACTCGGGTCATTCGGTCAAGCGACGCTGCCATCCGACTCGGTGGCGATGAATTCCTGCTCATGCTGAGGGACTGCTCGATTGACGAGTGTGAGCGCCTTGTTGCCAGAGCCAAGATGCAGGTTGCCCAGAGAGGGCGAGACCGAGCCTGCAGGATTAGTTTCAGCCACGGCGTGGTGAGCTACGCCCCGCAAAAACATGCCAGCGCAGACGAGCTGATGGCCGAAGCCGATTGCCTGATGTATTTGGCAAAGCAAGAGAAGAGGCAAAAGGTATTGAACTATGCCTGACGAACCGCATGACTGATTCTTGCCCGACAAGGCCAGCTGCCGGACTGATACTCAGTGGCGGTGGGGCGCGCGCGGCCTATCAGGTGGGCGTTCTGGAGGCTATTGCCGATATCCGCAAAGCTTGTGGGGCACTGCAGCAGCCCAATCCCTTTCCCATCATTACCGGCACCTCGGCCGGCGCCATCAACGCCACGGCGCTGGCCTGCGGTGCAGATGATTTTGACGCCACTGTGCGCCGCATCGTCGAGGTCTGGAAGAACATCCATGCGGAGCAGGTCTACCGCGCCGACTCGCTGTCCATGCTGCGCTCCGGCGCGACCTTGATGACCCTGCTCTCGCTGGGCTGGCTGATTGCCAAGTGGCGCCACATGAAGCCGCGCTCCCTGCTCAACAATGCGCCGGCACTCGATCTGCTCAAGCGCATCGCGCCGCTGGAACGCCTGCCTGAACTGATACGCCAGGGTCACATCCAGGCGCTGGCTGTGACAGCCTCAAGTTACAGTTCGGGCGAGCACATTACCTTCTTTGATGGTGAACCGCGCTTGCTGCCCTGGGTGCGCTCACGGCGCCGCTCGGTGCGTGATTGCATCACCTATGAGCATTTGCTGGCCTCCTCGGCGATTCCCTTTGTTTTTCCGGCGATGGCGTTGCAGATTGACGGAAATTCCGAGTATTTTGGCGACGGCTCGATGCGCCAGTCGGCGCCGGTGGCGCCAGCCATTCACCTTGGAGCGGACCGGATCCTGGTCATCGGGGCTGGGCGCCTGACCGAGCCCAGAAACACAGCCCCCAGTGGTCAGCGCAGCACTTACCCGTCGCTGGCGCAAATTGCCGGCCATGCCTTGTCAAGCATCTTTCTGGACGCGCTCGCGGTCGACGTGGAGCGCATGCGCCGCATCAACCTGACCATGTCGCTGGTGCCAGCCGAAGCGCGCAGCGCCAGCGCCCTGCGCCACATTGACCTGCTGCTGATTTCGCCATCGCAAAGGCTGGACAGCATCGCCGCGCGCCACATCGGCGATCTGCCGCAGGCGGTGCGCACCATGCTCGGCGGCGTTGGCGTTTCCACCAAGGCGGCTGACGTCAAAGGTGCGGCCTTGGCCAGCTACCTGCTGTTCGAGTCCAGTTACACGCGTGAACTGATGGCGCTAGGTTACGCCGACGCGCAACGACAACGCTCAGAAATCTACGCATTTTTTGACTGGGCGGCTCCTGTGCAGCGCTCATCTTGAAGACACTGGCCGAACGGCTTGGACCTTGCGTTTCTTCGTCCAGCGATGCGGCGGCTGCACTAAAGCAAACCGGAGGATGGCAGCTTTCTTAAACATTCTCAACAGACTTCTTGCGCGATAAAGGCTACTCTTGCACCAGTGTCCGTAGTTAACGCTGAAAGGGTAGCTGCCATGAAGTGCAAGCCGGGTGATATGGCGGTCGTTTTGTCCGCAGTCCATAAGTCCAACGTGGGCAAGTTCGTCAATGTCGTCCGCTTGTACGACGTCGACGACGGCGTGAACCTGGGTTGTAGCCGACCGGTCTGGCTGGTTCAGTCACACTCACCACTGACCTGGAGAACGGGGGACAAGCTCTGGTGCGCCATTCGAGGCCCGGTGCCGGACGCGTCCCTTCAACCAATTCGGGGATTGACTGGGAAGCATCATCAGTCAGACTGCGCGTCGCTGCAAAAGGGGGCAGGCGAAGCCTGAATCGGCGCAGCGTCCGAGCCGGCGCCGGTTTTCATTGGTGTGCCTTTCGGATACTCCTCGGCGATGCGGTCTTCCCAGTAGGTCGTTGGGTTGGGTGCGCTGCAGAGCCGCCGGTACACCTCCTGCGGAACGTGCTTGTAGGCCAGAATCGTCTTGCTGTCCCAATGCAGGTCCAGTTGTCGCGATGCGGGGTCGTAGTCGGCTCGTCTGATGCGGCCGTGGTTGAATGTCATCGTTGGCATGGTTTATCGGTCCTTATTTCGCCGGGTCCGAAAGCTCGGTCAATGCCTTGCGGTCGCGGCTGCGCGTGCGTTTTTCAGCCTTCTTCTTCTCAAGCTCTTTTTCGGCCGCTGTGGGCTCCACGGGCAGCGGCTTTCTTGGCAGACGGGCCTCGGCCATGGCCGCGTTGTACACCAGTGTGGCCAGCACGACGGCGGCCTGTTTCATGTCTTCCGCGATGGCGTGATCGAAGGAATCCACGTGCGTGTGGTGCAGACGTGTACCGTAGTCCAGCGGATCCTGAATGAACTGAAAGCCGGGCAGCCCAACGCGGTCAAAGGACACATGGTCCGTCGAGAACGAGCCATTGTTGGTGATGGTGCCATCGCTCAGGTCGGTCACCTGCCCAAACCACTCTGCAAAGATGGCGCGCGCTGCCGCGTTGCCCTGGGTCGAGATGCCGCGAATCCGGCCACTGCCGTTATCGACGTTGAAGTAGGCGGACAGCAGATCGTGGTCCTTGAGTTTGCTGATCGGCCAGCCCGGGCTGCTCCAGAGCCAGGGACTCCAGTCACGCTCCTTCGGGTCGCTCGGCTTGGGGCGCGTGGCGAAGTGCTGTTCCACATAGGCGGTGGATCCGTTCAAGCCCTGTTCTTCACTGCTCCACAGACCCAGGCGGATGGTGCGCCTGGGCTGAAGCTTGATCGCCTTGAGGATGCGGATGGCCTCCATCGTGACGGCGACTCCAGCCGCATTGTCGACACCGCCGGTGGCGCCGTGCCACGAATCCAGATGGGCGCCGAGCATCACAATTTCCGGATTGACGCCGGCTCCGGTAATCTCGGCCAGCGTGTTGTGCGTATTCACATCCTCGTCATGAAAGCGTGCCTCGACGCTGAAGGAAATTCTGGGCGTCACGCCGCTGTCGAGCAGGCGCGCCAGCAGGTTGTACTGCTCCACGCTCAGCATCAGCGCGGGCACCGGAAAGGTCTTCCCGACCCGGTGGTTTTGCCCCATCACCCGGATCAGGCCACCGTCCCACGAACTGCGGAACAAGGCACCGCTGACCTGTTCCGTCTTGAGAAATTCCTCGCGCTCCAGGCTGAAACGGTACATTCTTTGACGCTGTGCGATGCTGTCCTGCGGGGCATCCGCTTCACTTGCACCCGCCTTCAGATCAAAGTTCTTCATCTCGGCCAGTTCGGCTGCCGTGTAGCGCTTCGAGAGGTCCCGCTTCGGCTCTTCGGCGTCCAGTGGCTCGTTGAGCATGACCACCTTGCTTTTCAGCTTGCCGCGGTACTTTTGCAACTCGGCCTCATTGACCGCATCGAGATAGACAACATCTGCTTCCAGCACGCCGGCTGTGCCAGGGGTCCAGGCCAACGGAATGCCGTGCAGCGAGGTCTTGCGAGGCGTCAACAGATCGATGCCGGCCTTCTCGTAACTCCAGCCCCGGCCGAAGACAAACGCCTCCTGATGTGCGTTGCTCAAACCCCAACTCTGCAAACGCTCCATGGTCCAGCGGCTGGCTTCGCGCATCTCCGGCGAGTTGGTCAGGCGCGGCCCGATCTTGTCGGTCAGGTGCTGCAGTGTCTGCATGACCTGCGAATGGTTGAAGCCCTGATCACGGATGCTGTTGATGACTTCGGGATCGGCTTTGGCTCGCGCAAGAGGTGCCAGCAGCAAACAGCAAATGGCAATGAAACAGCTCAACTTCTTCATCAGGCAATACTCCGGTGGACGCACAGGGCAGGTCGCTCAGGAGGATGATATCGGGAATGCCTGCGCTCTTGCTGTCGGAGGCCCAGCTTGAGGGATGGACATGATCAAGGCGCGCAAGCTGACATCCTGACCCGTTTTTACCCCGCCTTTGCCGCCATGGCAACCACCTTCGAGCGAGTGGACCTGAGCAAAGGACAAAGTGAGATCTTGTTGGTTATGACGACAGGTTAGGCAGCTTCGCAGCCTAACCTGTCAGTCACGACTGGCATCTTGACGGAAGTCCAATTGTTTGATTCGAGTTGTCAGCCGGCGCTCGTTCGGAACCGTATGCTGGTCACGGCTAGGCCGTAAACTAGGAGCTGCCGAAAATAGATATGTGGTGAACCGCCTGAGGGAGTAAGGTTTGTGAATCCAGATTTGATCTCATCTGATCTTCAGCCGCAAGATGGCGCTGCCAAGACCCGATCTGTGCGGCAACTGGCCAAGCGATACATCATGGCGCTATCGCTGATCGCACTTCTTACGATAATTTCTCAGGCAATCGTGCAATTCCTGATTGCTGATCAGGAGCATGACTCCCGGGTGGTGAACATAGCCGGCAGGCAGCGGATGTTAAGTCAGAAGATCACCAAGACGAGCTACTACATCTTGACTGCCCAATCGGCGGAGGCAGCATCGCTCTATCGCAAGGAACTCGACGAAGCGGTCAGCCTGTGGGAGCGTTCTCAGGTCGGATTGTTGAAAGGTGATTTGGAGATGGGACTGCCGGGACAAAACAGCCAGACGGTGATCACATTATTCAGTTCCATCGAACCGCATCACGCGGCCATTGTTGCGGCAGCTAGAGCTATCCTGTCATCGACCGGAACCGCAGAAGCACTTGATCGAAACATTCGTAGCATCAAAGAACACGAAGTGCCCTTTCTGAAAGGCATGAACGACATCGTGTTTCGATACGACGAGGAAGCGAAGGCCAAGGTTGATCTGGCCAAGTGGCTTGAGATCGCGCTCCTGTGCGTCACGCTTTCTGTTCTGGTACTCGAAGCAGTCTATATATTTGCCCCGGCAACTCGTCGCATTCGGCGAGACGTGATCGAACTGGCACAGCGCGACAAGGAATTGGAGCAGCGCACCGCTGACTTGGCGCGGCTCAACAAAGAACTGAACGTACTCGCCCGAAGCGATGTGATGACTCAACTGCCAAACCGCATGGCTGCCAATGAGCGTCTTGATGACCTTGCCCCCGAAAAACGGACTCCTTAGCTGATGTGAAAATTCAGCAATAGGAGAACAGGAAATGAGCAAACGTAAAGACGGGCAGGCGCGTGGCAAGTACACGCTGGAATTCAAGAT
>CAITQH010000173.1 GCA_903894475.1 uncultured beta proteobacterium | reverse complement strand
GTCTCGGTCGTCGTGATCGGCCGCAACGAGGGCAGCCGCCTCGAACGCTGCCTGCAATCTGTGGCCCAGGCGCACTGGGGTAGCGCAAGACATGAGCTGATCTATGTGGACTCGCGCTCCACCGATCAAAGCGTTGCCAGCGCGCAGGCGCTGGGTGCCAAAGTCATCGTTCTGGACGACGCCAGTCCTTGTGCTGCCAAGGCCCGCAACCTCGGCTGGCAGGCGGCAGGCGGAGAATTTGTCCTGTTTCTGGACGGTGACACCGAACTCCATCCTGATTTTGTCAAACGCGCGCTTGGCACTTTGTCAGAATCCCAACTGTGTGCCGCCTGGGGCCATAGACGGGAGTCCAGACCAGCGCAATCTCTCTACACCAAAGTGCTCGATCTGGACTGGATTTACCCGGTGGGTCGCACACTCTATTTTGGCGGTGACGTGCTGGTACGCCGCGCTGCGCTGGTTCAGGTGGACGGATTCGACCCATCCCTTAAAGCCGGCGAGGAGCCCGAGATGTGCGCCCGACTGCGCGCCGCAGGCTGGCAGATTGACCACATTGATGTTCCCATGACGCAGCACGATCTTGCGGTCAATTCTTTTCGCGCCTACTGGCTGCGCGCCTACCGCTCCGGCATCGCCTACGCTGAGGTGGCCGAGCGCATGCGCATCCGCGGCGACGTTCTCTGGCAGCATGAAGCACGGCGCGACTTTCGCCATGGCATTGTTTTTGTACTGGCGCCTTTTGTACTGGTGACTTCGCTTTTGCTTAGCACAACACTGGCACTGATTTTGATGGGCTTGGCCTTGTTGTTCCTGGCCCGTACAGTGAAGCGCTGCGCCTGGAAGGCACCCGGCCAGTGGTCCTTGTGCGTACAGTACGCGGTGCACGCCCATTTGCAGAAGATCCCTGCGCTGTTCGGACAACTCAAGTGGCGCCGCGCAAGAAGGCAGCAGACCGAAATCGCACTGGTTGACTACAAATGAATGCGTCCCCTCGCAGCACAGGGTCGGGCAAGGCACTTCTGGCACGTGCGCTGATGCCGCTGGCCTGGTGCCGCCGTGTGATTCTGGAGCGCTGGCTGCGCCTGTGGAGCCTGGCGCGTCTACAAGAGGCCATCGGCCATCACCTTGATCCGTCCAATGTCATCCTGGGTGCCATCGAGTTACACGGCACGCGCAATATCCGCTTCGGCCGCAACGCGATGATCTACCCCGGCGTCTATCTGGAAACACAGGGCGCTGGCCTGATCACGATCGGCGACGATGTGGTTCTGTCGCGCGGCGTTCACATCGTGGCCTTCGAGCGGGTGCAGTTGGGCCAGGGTTGCATGGTTGGTGAATACGCCAGCATCCGCGACGCCAATCACAAACTCGACCCGTTCTCGATCCGCAACGCCGACCACGTCAGCGAACCGATCGAGATCGGCGCCAATGTCTGGATTGGCCGTGGCGCCTGCGTGCTGATGGGTGCCAGCATTGGCGCCAACAGCGTGGTCGGCGCCAACGCCGTTGTCACCAAACCGATAGGCGCGCAGCAGATTGTTGGCGGAGTTCCGGCCCGCTCGCTGCGCCAGACCCCGGCCCTTGACGGCCTGAAAGTTGAACCCGCATGACATCCTCCTGCCCGCCGATGGCCTACCTGGTCAGCCGCTATCCCGCGATTTCCCACACCTTCATCCTGCGCGAGATTCAGGGCCTGCGCGCGCTGGGCCACCGCATTGTGACGGCGTCGATCAATCCACCTGACCGTTCCATTGAGGCCATGGAGGCCTATGAGCGCCAGGAAGCCGGGAACACTTTCTTTGTCAAAGCCCAAGGCTGGGGTGGTGCCTTGTCGGCGCTGCTGTACTGGTGCGTCCGATCGCCTGCAAGGCTTTACCAGGCGCTGTGCCTGGGCCTGGGTCTGGGCAAGGGCGGCAGCTGGTTTTACGGCTTGGCCTATGTTGCCGAGGCGGCCCTGGTGGCACGCTGGATGCAGCGGCAGGGCGCAAGGCGTTTGCATGTCCATTTCGGCAACGCGAGCGCCACGGTCGGCATTCTGGTCAAGCAGTTGAACCCGTGCCACCTCTCTTACACCATTCACGGCCCCGATGAGTTTGACGATGTTCCGGGCCAGCACCTGGCGCTCAAGATGGCGCAGGCCGACGACGTGGTCTGCATCAGCCAGTTCGCCAAAGGCCAGTTGATGCGCATCAGCCATCCCGCTCACTGGGCCAAGCTGCAAGTGTGCCGCCTTGGCGTTGACCCGGCGCAGTTCACCTATGCCGAGCGCGCGGCAGATACGGCAACCGTCAAGCTGCTTTGCGTGGGACGCCTGTCTTCGGCCAAAGCGCAGATCCTGCTGGTGCAGGCCTGCGCCAAACTGCGCGACGAAGGCCTTGCTTTCACTTTGACGCTGGTCGGCGACGGCCCGGATCGGGCGCGTATCGAGCACGCCATTGCCGAGAGCGGCTTGGGCGAACGCATCCACCTGACCGGTTCCCTGAATCAGGTCGCCGTGCGCGCATATTTCGCCCGTGCCGACATCTTTGTTCTGCCCAGCCTTGCCGAAGGCATTCCGGTGGTGCTGATGGAAGCCATGTCGAGCGGTGTTCCCTGTATTTCGACGCCGGTCAATGGCATCCCGGAGTTGATTCAACACGAGCGCACCGGCTTGCTCGCCACGCCGGGCGATGTTGACAGTCTGACAACCCAGTTGCGGCGCCTGATTCAGGGGCCGGCCCTGCGCCAGTCGCTGGCCGAAGCGGCACACGCCAAGGTGCTGGCTGATTTCGATTTGAATCGCAATGTGGCCCAGCTTGCGCGCAGCTTTTCCGAATGGGAAAACAATGCAATCAATGTCTAAGGCTTCGCTCAAATCACGGGTGCTTAGGGCCGGCCTATGGTTGCTTGCGGGGCATGGTCTGGCGCAGCTTATTCGTCTGATGAGCAATCTGATCATGACACGGCTGCTGGTGCCGCAGATGTTTGGGATGATCGCTGTGGCATGGATCATCATGACCGGCTTGCAAATGCTCTCGGACTTTGGATTGCGTCAAAGCATCGTGCAGAGTTCACGCGGAGAAGACGCGCAATTTCTTGGAACTGCCTGGGTTGCGCAGATTTTCCGGGGCGGCATTCTTTGTTTGCTGGGCATTGGACTTGCGACCGGATTGCATTTTGCACAGGCGCTCAATTTCATGGCCGTGGGCACTGTTTATGCTGACCCGCAGTTACCCCTGGTGGTGGCGGTTTTGGCTGCCTCCGCCCTTATTTCCGGTTTCGAGTCAATGCGTATTGCGCTGGCCGATCGAAACCTCGCTCTGGGCAGTGTCACGCGCATGGACATCCTCAGCCAACTGGCAGGTATCCTGTGCATGCTTGTCTGGGCCATGATTGACCGCTCAATTTGGGCACTCGTAGTCAGTGGACTTGTCTCCAGCCTGACGCGAACGGTACTGAGTCATGTGCTGCTTCCTGGCAACAGGGATCGCTGGATCTGGAGCAAGCAAGCCTTGCAGGAAATCATCAAGTTTGGGAAATGGATCTTCCTGACATCCATTCTTGGTTTTGCCGTTAACAGTGGAGACCGCCTGTTGTTGGGTGGCCTGGTAAGCAGTGAACTGCTTGGTCTGTATTCGATCGCCTTTCTCATCGTCGATGCGGTGGCACAAATCATCAGCAAACTACTTGGCACTGTTTCTTTTCCAGCGTTTAGCGAAGTGGCGCGGGATCGACCTGAAGCCTTGAGGGCTACCTATTACCGGTTCAGAATTCCGGTGGACTTGCTGGCCTTGTTTTCCGCCGGCGCCCTGTTCTCGTCAGGTACAGCGGTGATTGATCTGTTGTTCGATGACCGCTACCGCTCGGCGGGACATATCGTGGAGATACTGTCACTTTCGCTCATATTCATTCGCTATGGCGTGACGGAAATGTGCTGCCTGGCTTTAGGCAAACCTCGCATCCTTACCGAGTTGATCGCAATTCGTGGCGCTGCACTCTTCGTTTTGGTTCCATTGTGCTTTCACCTGTTCGGCTTTGACGGTGCGCTTTGGGTGATTGCACTGCATCGCGCATTCAGTTTGCTGCCAATCATCCATTTCAAGATCAAGCACCACCTCCTCGACCTGCGGAAGGAACTGATCGTCTTGCCAATTTTTCTTGTCGGTATCGCCTCAGGCAAAGCATTTTCGGCCTGCAGTGCATTTTTTCACCAAGTCATTTAAAGGAAATTTACCAATGTTGACCACGCAGAACATAGCGAAAGATACGCTGACAGCGCGCGCGGCACCACGGTTTGGCGACGCAATGGCCAGTCTCCCGGAAAACATGAGGCCGCAGGCCGCGCCGCGAACCTGGGAAACCGTGTTTGACGTATTTCCGAAATCGGGCCGCGTTCTCAATGTTGGAGCGGGGCGCGGCGGTATATCGTGGCTGCTGCACAACGCGGGATACGAGTTGACCAGCCTTGATCTGCACCCTGAGCATTTCGTTGCAGACGGGCTCGAGTGCCTCGGTGCCGACTTGAATCGGGATTTGCCGTTGAACGACGGTCTGTTTGATGTGGTCCTGGCGGTTGAGGTGATTGAACACCTGGAAAATCCGTGGCACTTCATTCGTGAGTCTGTGCGCGTGCTGGCTGACAATGGCACGCTGATTGTGACCACGCCCAATGTGGCCAGCCTTCACAGCCGCCTGAATTACATGGCCAACGGAATTCTTCCCTACTTCCGGGAGGATAGTTTTGTCGGCTGCTACCACGTGACGCCGATCTTCCCATGGGCGATGGAACGCTGCTGCAGTACCACAACGGCCACCATTGAGACGGTCAAGTACTCTCGCACGGACTGGCCTCTGCATAACGACATACCGCGACACGATGGGGGATACGGATTGCGTCGCAAACTGCTTGACCTTCTGCCCCTGAACCAATTGACCGGTGAAATTGCCTGCTATGTGATCCGAAAGACAAGCAGCAAACCCAGTGTCGTGGTTGGCGTGCATACGCAGTAGCGTCTTGAAGAGGCGTCTACATGCGGTTCACTTTTCTATTGCCCTCGGACGACATCAGCGGTGGCACGCGCGTTGTCGCCATCTATGCACAGCAATTGCAGGCCCGCGGCCACGAAGTGCTGGTCGTGAACTGTGCCCCGGAGCGCCTGAGCCCGCGCCAAAAAGTTCGCGCCATCCTGCAACGGGATTGGTCAAAGCTGCTGGCGGACGGCGTCCCCCATCCTGGGCACATCGCATTGTCCGGCGTGCCGCAAAAGGTGCTGGACCGGCCGCGCGCCATCACGGCGGCCGATGTGCCCGATGCGGACTTCATCGTCGGCACCTGGTGGGAGACCGTCGTGCAGATGCACCGGCTGCCCGCCAGCAAGGGCCGCAAGGTTCATTTGATTCAGGGCTACGAAGTCTGGGTGACGCCGCAGGCTACGGCACAGGTTAACGCGGCGCTGCGACTGCCCAATTTGAAGATCGCCATTTCGTCGGACCTGAAGCAAACGATTGAAGAGAAACTCGGTCCGCTGGACATGAGCGTGGTACCCAATGCGGTGGACCTGACGCAGTTCAACGCGCCGCCGCGCAGCAAGCAGGGCTCGCCCACGGTGGGTTTTGTCTATGCCGTCGCCCCGATCAAGGGCGCCGACATCTGCGCACGGGCCTGCGAACTGGCCCGGCTACAAGTGCCCGAACTTCGGGTTGTCGCGTTTGGCGCAGACCCAGCCGACGCGCAAGTTCCGCTGCCCAGGGACACGGCGTTCTTCTGTCGTCCAGCGCAAGACAAACTCAAGGAAATTTATGCAAGCTGTGATGCCTGGCTGTTTGGCTCGCGGCTTGACAGCTTCGGGCTGCCGATTCTGGAGGCAATGGCTTGCCGCACACCGGTGATTGCGGTGCCCATCGGTGCTGCCACCGACTTGCTGGGTGATGGCGTCGGTGTTCTGGTGGCCAAGGAATCACCCGAGGAGATGGCTGCCGCCATCGTCGCCATGTGCCGCCAATCTGCGGCCGACTGGCAAACTTGTTCGGAGCGTGCGCACCGCAAGGCGCATGTTTATAGCTGGGATGACGCAGCGAACCTATTGCTGGCGTCGCTGGAGCAGGCATGACAACGCTTGTCTACTCCGGCAGATCACTCACATCCGAATTTCATGCAATTCAAAGTAGAAACGCGGCACTCGACGGCCTGCGCGGGATCGCTGTTCTCGCGGTCGTTTTATTTCATGCAACGATGACCCTGGGCCATCACTGGTGGTCTGTGCAACAGTTGCTGAAGCTGACGCATGCAGGCTGGCTCGGCGTGGACATCTTCTTTGCCTTGTCCGGCTATCTGATCACCGGCATATTGCGCGGGTCAAAGGTGCGTAAACCGGCCCTGAGCGCGTATCTCTCGTGGTTTTATTACCGGCGCGCGCTGCGAATATTTCCACTCTACTTCGGTGTCCTGATTTTGTTGCTGCTGATCCCCCAGCTTTTCCCCGTGCTGCAGGATGAGAACTACCGCCGCTTCGTGGACATGCAGCTATGGTTCTGGCTTCACGCTGCCAATCTGCCGCGCGAAATCTATGGCGCCGCAACGCCGGTGCTGGAGTTTGGCAAATTCGAACTGACGCATTTCTGGTCACTGGCAGTGGAAGAGCACTATTACCTAGTCTGGCCGCTCATGGTGTTCTTTCTCAGTCGCTCGGCCCTGCTCCTGAGCGCCTTCGCGATCACGGCGCTGTCGATCATTCTCAAACTACAACTGCTCGATCTGCCTGCGGTTTTGGTCGCCACGCCAAAGCAATTGGCCGGCCTGGCCATCGGCAGCGCTGCCGCCATTTATCCGCAACTGTTTGGCAGAAGAACGCTGGCCGGCGTCGCATTGGTGTTTTGCATCCTGCTGATTTCTTTTGACGTAACGCAGCAAACAGCGTGGCTGTTTTCACCCCTGATTGCGCTGCTGGTGGCATGCCTTTGCATTGACGTCAGCGGCCCGGGCAGCCTGTTTGCAAAGCTTCTGTCGGGCCGGCTGCTGGTTTTGTTTGGCAAGTACAGCTATGGAATTTACGTCTACCACTACCTGTTCGCCCCGTCATTCAGAGGGCTGCGCCTGGAGAATTTTCCAGGTGGCTACAGCGTAGGCGCCCTCGTCTATGTCGGCCTGTACCTGAGCCTTCCCCTTGCCGTCGCGGTACTGAGCTTCAACTATTTCGAAGCCCCCTTTCTGAGACTGAAGGACAAAGCGTGAGTCAACTTGCCAGAAGCCAGGAGATCGACGGACTGCGGGCGCTTGCCGTGTTGCCAGTCATGCTTTTTCACGCCGGCTTTCAGACTTTCAGCGGCGGCTTCGTCGGCGTTGATGTGTTCTTCGTGATCAGTGGCTATCTGATCACAAGCATTATTCTTGCCGAGCTTGAAGCAGGACATTTTTCGATCGTTACCTTCTACGAGCGACGCGCAAGACGAATTTTGCCCGCACTGTTTGTTGTGATGTTGGTCTGCCTGCCGTTCGCGTGGATCTGGTTGCTTCCGTACGACATGAAGAATTTCTCGCAAAGCCTGGTGGCAGTTTCCGTGTTTGCATCGAACATTCAATTCTGGAGAACCAGCAGTTATTTTGACACGGCAGCCGAACTCAAGCCACTGTTGCACACCTGGAGCCTGGCGGTAGAAGAGCAATACTATTTCTTCTTTCCGATCTTTCTGATGGCCATGTGGCGACTCGGCAGACGGTTCATTCTGCCGGTGTTGGCGACCTTGTTTGTCGTCAGTCTCGGGTTGGCGCAGTACCTGGCAGTCGGCAAATCGCCGGGCGCGTTTTATCTGCTGCCCACGCGCGGCTGGGAAATACTGGTCGGGGCATTTGCTGCCTTTTACGTCGCCAACAATGCAAAGATAAAAATGCCCAAACCGGCCAACGAAAGTTTTGCACTTGCCGGGTTTGGATTGATCACGTATGCCATCTTTGTTTTCGACAAGCATACGCCGTTCCCTAGCCTGTACACCCTGGTTCCAACTCTGGGGGCAGCGCTGATCATTCTCAGCGCCAGCCAAACCACGTGGGTCGGCAGAGTGCTTGGGAGCAAGCTGTTTGTTGGCATCGGCTTGATCAGTTACAGCGCATACCTGTGGCACCAACCTTTGTTCGCTTTCGCCCGACATGGCAGTGCCGGGGAGCCCGGTAAACCGCTGCTGTTGGCGCTGGCTGCACTGTCCATGGTGCTTGCCTACATCAGTTGGAAGTACCTTGAAACCCCGTTTCAGGACAAGATGCGGATCTCTCGACGAAGAATATTTCAAACGGGCGCGGCTGGCAGCGTGCTCTTTATAGCGCTTGGTCTGGCCGGCCACTTCAGCAACGGTTTCAAGGTCCGCTTCGACGGCGAACTGGGTGAGTTTCTGACACAGTTTGCGACGACACCGCCGGCCGTGATTCCAGCGGAGTTCCGTTACCAGTGCGACTTTTACGACACGTCCAAACTGGGGTCGGGCAACCTGACGAATGTGCCGAAGGAGAGCATCCCAGCCGAGTGTTACGTTCGCAATACCGCGCTCAGAAACTCTGTTTTTGTCTGGGGTGACAGCCACGCGCAAATGCTGTACCCGGGTTTGCGCCGTGTCATGCCAGCGGATTGGCAGATTCTTCAGCTTGCGACCTCCGGCTGTGAGCCCAGGCTTCATGCGCGTGAAAACAGGGACGACCTGTGTGAATATTTCAACTGGTTCGCCTATTCCAGAATATCGGCTGCCAAACCGGATGTCGTCGTTATTGCGCAAAACCTCAATCACGATGCCGGCCAGATGGCCTTGATCAGCAGCAGCTTATTGTCCTTGGGCGTCAGAAAGGTCATCTTTACCGGACCTTCGCCCCATTGGGAGACGCCCTTGCCGACGCTGGTGTTCAAGTTGTGGGATAATGTGCCGCGCAAATTGCGCCAAGGCTTGAATCCTGACGTCATCCAACTGGACAAAGCACTCACGCAGAACTTCTGGCAATCCGATAGTTCCCGCTATCTCAGTGTGATCGACAACTTCTGCGATGCGGGTGCTTGCCTTGTCTACATTGGCGACAGTATCAAGGACGGGATTACTGCCTACGATGGCGGGCACTTGATGCCGATCGCTTCGCTCAATTTTGCCCAGAGGGTGCTGGTCCCGGAAATCCTCAGTGGATTTGTGGCCGCCCCATCTGCTGCCCATTGAAACACATCAGACACCGCAGTAATCCAGAAGAAATCGGAGTGTTGACATGATGAACTTTGACAGAATTGAAATCGCTGAAGAAATACCGAAGAACATCTATTTGACCCACTCCGAAACTGAACTTCCTTCGCCCTTGCTGGACAACATCAAGCTGATGCGGGAAAGAAATCCGGATTGGAAATGCGTGCTGTTCAATGACGCGCAGCAGTATGAATACATTCGTTCCAGGTCGCCCTATTTGTTGGACTGCTACAAAACAATTGATGCGCAATATGGCCCAGCGCGCGCCGATTTTTTCCGATACATCATCATGTATTACGAGGGCGGCTGCTATCTGGACATCAAAAGCAATACGTCCACGCCCTTGTCGCAGGTTCTGCAACCGCAAGACAAATTCATTCTGTGCTATTGGGATGAAGTTGAGTTCCCCTCATGGGGCAGGCTGCATAAGGAACTGCGCAACCCGATCGGCGAGTTCCAGCAATGGAACATCTTCACCGTCAAGGGGCATCCGTTCCTGGCGGCGGTTATCGATGCGGTGGCTGACAACATCATGAACTACAACCCGTATCTTCACGGCGTAGGCAAAAAAGGCGTGGTCAAACTGACCGGGCCGATCGTGTATTCGAACACGATCTATCCGCTAATACACAAATTTCCGTGCACGATCTACCCATCAGAAAAGGCCATGGGACTCATATATTCTGTTTTCAAGCAAAGTCACCATCTGCAGTTCAAGCGACATTACACAACCCTGCTTTGTCCGGTCGTCAAGCAGGGTGCGATCAACACATTCTGCGTGGTTCTCTTTTACAAAATGGTTAACGCCCTGCGCTGGCTTGGCGACGGCATCATGAAGGTCAAGCCCTGTATCAGGGCGATCACGCCGACCGTGATTCTCAACTGGTATCACGCGGCCCGCCATTCGACGCGCTGAAGGCCTGGTTGATGAAGTTTTTCAATCTATGCGCTGGCCGCTTTGCCGTCACCGCTTTGCTAATCGGATTGGTATGAATGAGCGTTCTGCTGCGGAATCACGACTGGGCGTGCTTGACGGGTGGCGTGGCGTCAGCATTCTGTTGGTGCTGGCCGCGCATCTGCTGCCGCTTGGGCCCAAAGCGTGGCAAATGAATGCTGCGGCCGGTGCGATGGGGATGGCGATCTTCTTCACGCTGTCGGGCTTTCTGATTGCGAATTTCCTGCTCAGGCACGACGATGTCGTTGATTTCCTGATCCGCCGGTTTTTCAGAATTGTGCCGCTGGCGTGGCTCTACATGGTGATCGCGCTGTTGGTGATGCAAAGCGATACCGAATTCTGGTTGGCCAATTTCTTTTTCTACGCCAATTGGCCACCGATGTGGCTGGGTAAAGCCAATGGGCATCTCTGGAGCCTGTGCGTGGAGGTTCAGTTTTATGCCGGCATCGCCATGCTGGTGTTGTTGCTGCGGCGGCAGTGGCTGTTTCTGATTTTGCCAATTTGCATCGCGGTCACGATGTACCGGGTTGTCAATGGTGTCCATATGGCCATCAACACCTACTACCGGGTCGATGAAATTCTCGCCGGCAGTGTGCTCGCGTTGATCTACAACAACCGGCTGGGCATTGCGCCGGCAAAACTTCTGGCGCGACTCGCGCAGTTGCCCATGCTGATCCTGCTGCTTGCAGCCTGCCACCCGGATGGCGGATTTATGAACTATTTGCGCCCCTACCTTGCCGCTGGCTTTGTCGGGGCAACGCTGTTCAACCGCACGACACGAATCGCTAGCGCGATGGACAACCGCTTGCTGGTGTATGTTGCCACCATCTCCTATGCCCTCTACGTGGTTCATCCGCTGCTAGCAGATACCTGGCTTGGTAGTGGCGAAGGCATTTTGAAATACGCCAAGCGGCCCTTGTTGTTTGGCGCGGTGTTTCTCAGCGCGCACTTCTCGACCTTCTATTACGAGAAGAGATGGATAGCGTTCGGAAAGAGACTATGCACAAGATGGAATGACCGCCTCCGAGCAGCCTGATCGACCCAGTTTGACGCTGCGCGTACCACACTGCCGTGCTTGAAATATCGCCACACTCTGGTAACACTCGGTGACAGTGGCTGCGGTGTAATAGCCGCAAAGGCGATGCCAACTCTATGGCGAACAAATCTGCGCCTCTGCGAGATTACAAAGATTCAACCCAAGCAAGATGGACACCAGTCAACTCCCAGGACGCGGCATCAACCCGCTGCGCAGCCTGCGTACGCACTACCGGATCAGCATTGTGGTCTGGCTTCTGGTCGTGCTAGCCGGCCTGCCAATGGTGTGGATCAAGGGGAAGAGCTACTACGGCGTGGAATCGGTTTTTCAGGTTTCACCCAACTACATGAAGACTCTGTCAACCGACAAGGAAGTCGAGTTGCAGTCCAATTCGCAGTACCGCGAATTTGTCAATCACCTGTCAACCACGGTCAAGCGCTACGATGTGCTGCAGCGCGCCCTGAAGAAACTGAGGGACGCGAAAGTCGAGGCACAACCCAAGGGCTTGAGCGAGCGCAAATACATTGAGCAACTGCAAATGACGGTAACAGTGAAGGCAGTGCCGGATACCTACATGGTGCGCATCGGTCTGGAAGGCGAAAGGAAGGAAGCGCTGTCTGAGATTGTCAACGCTATTACCACGTCCTTTCTGGAAACCACCAAGAGTGAGCAGATTTTCGGTTCGGTCGAGCGTGTTGAGTCGCTGGAAGCCAACGCAAAAAGACTGCAGGAAGAAATTTCCGTGCTTGAGGCACAACGTGTACAGCTTTCGGAACAGCTAGGCCTCACTACCTTTGGGGACAGCACGGCCAGTCCCTACGACAGCATACTGTCCCAGTCACGCGAGAAACACGCCGCTTCCTCGATTGAGCGCGCACACGCTGAAGCAACACTGCAGGCCTTTCTGGCACAGCGCGAAACGCCGACTTCAGTCGGCCGTTCGATCTTCGAAATGAGACAGACGGACAGCGGACTTCAGGCGCTTCGAAGCGAGGTGGTGAAGCGATCCGAAGAACTCACGCGCGCCGCTGCCGGTCTTGAAGACAAACATCCAGCCAAGAAACCGGCGATGGACGAATACGACGCTATCAACAAGCGTTTGCAAAGCAAGGAGAGCGAATTTGAACAGGCCGCTTTTGACAATGTAAAAACTCGTTTAATGGCTTCTTTGCGGCAGACCAAGCAGGTTGAGGGTGAGATTCAGGGAAACCTGAGGAAGATTGAGGGGCAGGCAGCAGACTACGCCAGAACTTTTCAGACAGCGATGCGCCTTACCAGTGACATCCGCAAACGTGCGCAGGAACAAAAAGAGGTACGCGACCGGCTAAATTTCCTCCAAAATGAAACTGGAGCGATCGGCTTTGTGCGTCTGGTAACGCAGGCATTGCCCGCCGAACTGCCGATGGGGATCGGCAAGACCAAAGTCTTGCTAATTGTCTTGCTGCTCGCCACCGTGCTGGCTCTGGGCGCCGCCATTGCACTGGATATGGTGGACCGGCGCATCCATACCGTCAATGATGCCGAAAGGCTGATGGGCATCCCAGCCGCAGGTTGGCAACTTGAGGGCAAGGACCTACCATCACAAATATTCGCCAAGGAACAGACCCGGCGGTTTGTCTCTACCTTGATACGTAACAAGACCCGCTCCGGAAAAAATGCTTTTGCGTTCACTTCGGTAAAAACGGTGGGCAGTGCAACATCCATTATTCTGGATGCGGCGGTTGTTGTGCAGCAACTTGGGCTGCGTGTACTCGTATTGGAAGCGAATAGTTATTCCCCCAGTCCGATTTTCGACGCGCAAGCCCCTGGTCTATCAGACTATCTGTCAGGACAGGCTGCTCTGGAAAACGTTCACCAGACCGTCGTTCATCAGGAGGAAAGACTCGATAGCGTTGGTTTTGGCAGCCAACTTGCCGGAGGGGTGCAGCGGCTCGATCTGCTCATGCACGCCGTGAGCCTTTGGTCGCAGCAGTATGATTTTGTCCTGATCGATTTGCCGCCAGTGCTACTGAGTGCCGACGCGGAATTGCTGATTGATTCCCTCGGCCAGGTGTTCATGGTGCTGGAAGCGCAATCGGTCAACCGGGGCGAGATAACTCGGGCTAAGCGCCTACTGGAAAAGCTGGACCCAGAGGCGGTCGGGCTCTTCGTGAGCAATATCCCGGTGTTTCAGCAAGGCGGTTACATCAAAGAACTGATGGTTGAATCTCTGACCAAGCAAAGTTTTAGTCACTTCATGAGTTTGTCCAGTGCGATGCTTCAGTTTGAGTTCGTGTGGGCGCGTTGGGTGCAAGAGCGCATGAAAAACCGGACGCATTCTGACAACTCAAAATAGACACCGAATTCGCCAGCAATTCATGCGAGGCGATTAGGAGCTCTGGCGTGATAATTTAAATGCAATTCATCGTCTACCTCGCCACGATTTTGTCCATTTACGCTCTGCGACAAGGTGGCGTGGAGAAGGCATTCCTGCGGGTCTGGATCCCCGTATTCCTGAGCATGCCTGTAGTATTCCAAGTAGGATTTCCAGTGCACTATGTCAACTTCCTGCAAGCTGCGCTTTTCCCAATCATCTTTGTGCTGCTTCGTGATCGAAGAGAGGATTTCAAGTTTGGCAGCATGGAATCGTTGCTGCTCTTGTATGTGGTAGTGCGTGTGGTCGTCGATTACATGAGCCGCGGCTACTCTGACGCACAGAACTATCTCTACTACATACTTGCATCACTAATCAGTCCCTACTTGCTTGGTCGTTACGTGATCAACAGTCGACGCATGGATATCGAGACATCACGCATGTTCGTCCTGATGTTCCTGATCTTTTTCCCGATGTTCCTCTACGAAGCCAAGTTCTGGGGCAGTCCGATCTTCAGAATTCTCGGCAATTTCTTTCCAGACGCGGCCCAGGGCCTGTCGCTGCGCTATGGATTGGCACGCACTTCAGGCACCTTTGAGCATCCCATCCTGGCCTGCATCATGATCATTGCTGTGTACCGCCTGCACCGATGGTTGTGCTGGCTGGGCGCATGGGAGCAAGCGCAAGGCGGTTGGCTAGGCTGGATTCAGAAGCATGCAAAACGCTTTCCGTTTTCCTTCAAGAATCAGATTTCGATCGTCCTGATCGTCATGGCACTGATGACAATCTCGCGGGGTCCGTGGATAGGCGGCTTTGCTGGCGCAGCACTAGTGGCTGTCGGGAACTTCAAGAATCGCGAGAAATGGCTGATCATCGTCCTTGTCGCCTTCCTGATCGGTGCTGTGGCTGGTCAATTCGCGCTCGATGCCTATACGACGCCGAAGGAAGGTCAGATTCTGAGTTACGAGCAGGAAACCATGCTCTATCGCAAGGTCATGATAGATCAGTACAAGGCCTTCCTGATGGAAAAATTGTGGACTGGCTGGGGGCTAACCACGGTCCCCAAGATCGCCGGCACAGAATCCCTGGATAACGCCTTCTTCCTGATGGCCTTGCAGCATGGAGTGATCGCCCCGACGCTATTCATTGCCATTCTGCTGTATGCGATCGCTTCACAGATCAAACTCGGCCTGGACGCTCCGGCAGGGGAACCGCCGATTGGATTCACCTTCTCAGGCATCTACCTGGCGTGCTCCATAGCATTCTTCACGGTTTATATGGGGGGTCAGACCGAGCCGATGATCTTCCTGTTGCTCGGCTGGGGCGAAAATATCAAGAATAGAAAGGCAAGTACAAGCCCATCCACCAACATACCGGTTAAGCCGAGCAGGTCCGATTCACCGTTCCGCCGTGTGATGTACTGAACAAGTTGCATCTGAATCTTTTTAATCTGGCTGAGACCTTGATCTTGTTCGACAGAGTTCGCTTACCCGTCGCGTCAATTACACTGACGTCAACGCCAGCGCGTGTTACCCGAGTGCGGCGTTGTGCATTAACAGCCTAGGCCCAACCATGACAGAACTTCTGCTGACCCTGGCGATGGTCCCGATCGCGTTGCCGGCTATTTCGCTACTGGTCCTGACGCTGGCAGCACTGGGGTCACGGCAGAGCCAGAACAGGGATGTCGTCGATTCGGGGGCCACATCAGTGCGGACTGCCGTCCTGGTACCCGCACACAACGAGTCTGCCAACGTTCTGCCGACAATTGAATCCCTGAAGTCCCAGCTTGGTCCACGCGATCTGCTGTTGGTCATCGCTGACAACTGCGACGACGACACTGCCGAGTTGGCACGTTCGGCCGGGGCTACGGTCATCGAGCGAAACAATTCCCAGCTTCGCGGCAAGGGTTACGCGCTGGCCTTTGGCGTCGATCATCTGCGCGCCGACCCGCCCGACGTGGTGTTGGTGGTGGATGCCGACTGCGTCCTCTCCGAGGGTGCCGTGGCCTGCATTGCCCAGCATTGCAGAGCCAGCGCCAAGCCGGCACAGATGCTAAATCTGATGAGCGCTCCAAGCGGTGCCGGACTGAAACTCAGGGTGCTTGAATTCGCCATGGTGGTGAAAAATTTGGTGCGCCCGTTGGGATCGTTTCGATTGGGCAAGGCCTGCCACCTGATGGGTACTGGCATGGCACTGCCCTGGTCGCTGATGTCGACCGCCAAACTGGCCACGGGTCACATCACCGAGGACATGAAGCTCGGGATCGATCTTGCTGTTGCGGGCCACGCAGCACAGTTCCTGCCGCAGGTTCGGGTCAGCAGTGCCTTCCCGGTCGATACCGGAGTGGCCAAGGTGCAAAAGTCACGCTGGGAACACGGTCACCTCGCCACCCTGACCGAAGAACTGCCCGGTCTTGCTGCCAAAGCAATCACTTCCGGCGATCCGGCATTGATCGTACTGACGATGGACCTTCTGATTCCACCTACGGCCCTGTATTTCCTGGTGCTCGCAGTAACGGTGGTCACCAGCCTCGCAGCAGCAGCGGTTTGGCCGGTGTGGCGCATGGCAGCGCAATTGTCCGGCGTTTCGGCCTTGTTTTTTTGTCTGGCCATCGGCTTGGCCTGGTTCCGTTTCGGACGCCACCTGCTCAGCGCCAGAGAGCTGGCGACGACCCCGCTGTACGCGCTTTGGAAGGTACCGGTCTATCTGGCCTACTTGCT
>CAITQH010000172.1 GCA_903894475.1 uncultured beta proteobacterium | reverse complement strand
CGGCCACCTTGTTCCATCCCATGGCCGCGAACTGCGCGCGCGTCTGCTTGGGCGACATGAACAGGGCACCGTATTTCTCCGGAAAGTCGCCCTGTGACAGTACCTTCAGCGGACCCGCGAGATTGATGTCGCCCTGCTCCATCACCAATTTGACGCCAGGGTGCTTGGGATCGGTGGTCTTGAATACGGTGTCACATTCGTGTGCCTTGTCGATGGCATATTTCTCGGTCACGCGCATGGTCGCCAGCACGCTGCCGTTGTCCGGGTCGGTCAGCGCGATTTCACCGCCGATTTGGATGCCCGCAGCGGTTGTCGGGTCGGTCGAGAGAGTGATCGGGATGGGCCAGAACAAGCCACTCGCCATCTTCATGCCATCGCAGATGCCAATCCAGTCGGCATGCGTCATGAAGCCCTCCAGCGGAGTAAAGCCGCCAATACCGAGCATGATGATGTCGCCCTTTTCGCGCGAACTGACGCGCACCTTGGGCAAGCCGTCAGCACGCGCCAGCTCGGCGGCGAGTTGATCGCCCTCGAGGAGCAATTCAAGCAGGCCGCGCCCGCCATGGGGTTCAACTAAAGACATGGTAATGTTTCCTCAAAGTATGGATGTTTCAAAACTCAACAAACCGCCTGGTAATAGAGACTCTGCGGATGGTTCGCCTGGGCAAAAAAGAACCAGCGCTCGGCAAGCAGTCCAAGGTACTGCACGGCAAAGGCCAACGGCAGCAGCTTGCTGCTATTGGCCCAAAGTCCGGCAACCAGCAGCGACACCGGAGCAACAAAGACCGCTGCCAGAAAGATCCATTTGACTGAGCGCAAGCAGGCAGCTGAGCAGCCGTGAACAAACTCCCGGTTGCTGAACGAGCCACCCAAAAACCCGGTCGACTTCTGGACGATTCGAGGATGCTTGATCCCGATGGCGGTTTGCAGCGTCGACTTCGGCCGCAGCCGGCTGTTGCGAAACAGCGATGCAGCACGACTGGCAAAGGCAAGCACGGTGATGATCAGAGCCCAGCCTGCGAAAAAACCAGTGAGTTCACGTGCGTTGCTGGCCGCGAAGGCCGCCGCCAGCGTGAAGCCAGATGCACCGCCGAGCAGAATGTAGTTCAGCACCGTCAGCGGACTGTGCCATTCAGGCAGAAACGCCAGGCAGGCGTAAATCATCGCCGTGCTGATAAATAGCGCAAACGCAAGGAGCGTCCCCAGGATACCCAGCAGCACCGTGGCATCGATCACAACGCCATCGGGTAGTGTGGTCAGCGTCGGCTTCCAGCCGATGAAGTGGACGATGCCGTAGAGCAGCACCACCCCCATGAAGCTAGGCAGCATGATGATCTCGCGCGACAGCCACGAGGTACGCCACATGGCGGCCGAGCGCCAGGCGCGCTCTGGCCTGCCCAGGTGAAAGAAGGAACTGATCAATCCCAGAACGCCAAGTACCAGCACCAGCAGCGTGCCAGTAGCGTAGAACGACTGGCTGTCCTGCTGCGGCAGCAGATTGAACAGCGCGTAGGACTGCGCTGTGAACAAGGCCAGAAACAAGCCCTGCGCAGCGCCTATCAGCGTGGTCAGGAATATGACGGAGAAGGCTGGTTTCATGATCGTCTTGCTTACCAGGCCGCCATGTCGTCAAGCGACGGTTCGGTCTTGGCTGGCTTGGGCAGCAGACCGTCGATCTTGAGGGGGTTGTCGATCCGGATCAGTTCGTCCCGATGCATGCGCATGGCTGCCCTGCGGCGCGGCAGGTAATGGTTCGAAGGATGGGTGCCCCACTCCGGCATCAGCGCGTAGCCCGCCCGCTCACGAATGGCGAGTGAAACGGCTGACTCTGAATCGTGGATGTCACCGAACAAACGCGCACTGGTCGGGCAAGCCAGAACGCAGGCCGGCTGGCGCTCGCGCTCAGGCAGGGCGGCGTTGTGGATCCGGTCGACACACAGCGTGCACTTGGTCATGACCTTGCGCCCGTCGTCGAGTTCACGTGCGCCGTAAGGGCAAGCCCACATACAGTACTTGCAACCAATGCATTTATTGAAGTCGACCAGCACAACACCGTCATCCGAGCGTTTGTAGCTCGCGCCCGTCGGACAGACCGGGACGCACGGCGGATCTTCGCAGTGAAGGCAGGACTTTGGAAAATGAACCGTCTGGGTGTTCGGGTACTCACCGACTTCGAAGGTCTGCACGCGATTGAAAAACGTGCCTCCTGGATCGGCATCGTAGGGATTGAAGTCTGCCAGTGGCCCGGCTGCGCCCGACGTGTTCCATTGCTTGCAGCTGGTAACGCAGGCGTGGCAACCAACGCAGACGTTGAGATCGATGACCAGCGCCAGTTGGGTCATTTCCACTCCCCGCGACCAGCAAAAAAGGCCTGATGACGGCGCTTGGTCTGGCGGCTGCCGGGCACGGCCGGGACAGCTTTGAATTGCGGCCAACTGGTCTTGGGCTCAGCGGGATCAGCTTGGTAGATGCGAACACGCACGTCGTACCAGGCTGCCTGGCCTGTGACCGGATCCGAATTGGACACAACACCTTCACCGGACTTGCCGGCCAGTTCCTCACTGATCAGGTGGTTCAGCAAGAAACCACGCTGCGACTCGTTGGCATCGCTCGCAAGCTGCCAGGCGCCGGCGGCCTTGCCAACGGCGTTCCAGGTCCAGACGGTGCCCGGCTCGACCGCTTCAGAATAGCTGGCCATGCAGCGCACCTTGCCCCACTCCGACTCGACCCACATCCAGCCACCGTCTTCAATGCCGGCCGAACGGGCGACGCGCGGATTGACAAACAGATGGTTGTGCGTATGAATCTGGCGCAGCCAGGCGTTTTGCGAATCCCACGAGTGGTACATCGCCATCGGCCGCTGGGTCACCGCGTTGAGCGGATATTTCACCAGGTCGGAGCGCTGCGCCTCGATCGGCTCATAGTAAAACGGCAAGGGGTCGAAGTAGGTCTCGATGCGCTTCTTGAGATGTGCTGGCGGTTTGCGCGACATGCCCCGGCCCTGCGCCGCCAACCGAAATTTTTGCATCACCTCGGAGTACAGATGAATCAGGATCGGCTCGGCGTAGCGCTGGATGCGGTTGCGCTGCGACCACTCAAGGTAGCCCTTGTTCCAGTTGCGCATGTACTGGTAAGAAGCAGGCAGCTTGTGCTGGTGCACGCAGTTGTTCTGCGCATACATTTCCCACTGGCGCGGATTGGGCTCGCCGCGCATGAATTTCTCGCCACCCTTGCCACGCCAGCCCGACAGAAAGCCGATGCCCGAGCCAGGCTCGGTTTCATAGTTGACGATGAAATCGGGGTAGTCGCGGAACTTGCGCTCGCCGCCTGGGCGCACGAAGGCCGGAAATTGGAGACGGCTGGCGAGCTCAATCAACACTTCCTGAAACGGCTTGCATTGACCGCTGGGTGGCAGCACCGGAATGCGTACCGCATCAATCAGTGCATCAAACTCCGAAATCGGCCGGTCCAGCATCGACATCACATCGTGACGTTCCAGGTAGCTGGTATCTGGCAGCACCAGATCGGCGAACGCGACCGTCTCTGACTGAAAAGCGTCACAGACAACCAGGAACGGGATTTTGTACTCGCCATCCTCGCGCTTGTCGTTGAGCATTTGACGCACCTGCGTCGTGTTCATGGTCGAATTCCATGCCATGTTCGACATAAACAGCATCAGCGTGTCGATCGGGTACGGGTCACCGCGCGAGGCGTTGGTGATGACGTTGTGCATCATGCCGTGAACCGAGAGCGGGTACTCCCAGGAGAACGCCTTGTCGATGCGGACTGGTTTGCCGTCGTCATCAACGAATAGGTCATCGGGCTCGGCCGGCCAACCCAGGCCCATGCCGTCGAGCGGTGCGTTGGGTCGTATCGCCAGCGGCGTGTTAGGTGTCTTGGCGCACGGTGGAATCGGGCGCGGGAACGGAGCCTTGTGGCGAAAGCCGCCAGGTCGGTCGATGGTGCCGAGCAGCGTCATCAGAATGGCTAACGCGCGGGTCGTGTGAAAGCCGTTGGAATGGGCGGCCAGACCGCGCATCGCGTGGAAGGCGACCGGATTTCCGGTCACGCTGTCGTGCTCCTTGCCCCAACTGTCGGTCCAGGGGATAGGCAACTCAATTTTCTGGTCGCGTGCGGTGACGCCCATCTCATGGGCCAGGCGACGGATCGCCTCGGCCGGGATGCCGGTAATGCCGGCGGCCCATTCGGGCGTGTATTCTTCGACACGTTCCTTCAAAAGCTGAAATGCGGGCTTGACGAGCGTGCCGTCCGACAGGGCAAATTCGCCCAGCAGGAATGGGTCGCAGCCCTCGCTGTGTGTCACGACCGCCCGGTTGCTCGCCCGATCCCACCAAAGTTTGTTTTGCGGATCAAAGCAGCCTTCTTCTTTGGGCACTTCGGTGCGCACGAACATGCCAAATTCGTCCTGCACCTTGTCCATGTTGACCAACTGGCCTGAGTTGGTATAGCGCACCAGAAATTCCCGGTCATACAGGCCGAGCGCGATCAACTCGTGGATCAGAGCCAGCAACAGGGCACCGTCAGTTCCCGGCTTGATCGGCAACCATTCGTCTGCAATCGCCGAGTAACCGGTGCGCACCGGATTGATGGAAATGAAACGCCCGCCGTCGCGTTTGAATTTCGCCAGGGCGATTTTCATCGGGTTGGAGTGATGGTCTTCCGACGTACCCATCATCACGAACAGCTTGGCGCGTTCCAGATCGGGACCACCGAACTCCCAAAATGAGCCGCCAATGGTGTAAATCATGCCGGCGGCCATGTTGACCGAGCAAAAGCCGCCGTGTGCCGCGTAATTGGGCGTACCGAACTGGCGCGCAAAGAGGCCGGTCAGTGCCTGCATCTGGTCGCGCCCTGTGAACAGGGCAAACTGCTTCGGATCGGTCGCGCGTATTTTTTTCAGACGCTGTTCCAGAATCGAGAAGGCTTCTTCCCACTCAATCTCATTGAACTGGCCCTCTCCTCGTTCACTGCCCGGTTTGCGCAGCAGGGGCTTGCTTAAACGTGCCGGCGAGTACTGCTTCATGATGCCGGCCGAACCCTTGGCGCAGATCACCCCCTGGTTCAGTGGATGATCCGGATTACCCTCGATGTAGCGCACCTCGCCATTGCGCAGGTGAACCCGGATGCCACAGCGGCAAGCACACATGTAACAGGTGGTGTTGCGCGTATCGGTGCTGGCGCCGGCCAGCGGTGCAGCTGTCGGGTCGTGAAGCGGGGTGGCAGACATGCGGTCGGTATTCTTCTCACGGGCAGGGTTTGCAGAGTGCTCCTATTAGAGGCAAAGCCACCCTGCTTCGTCTATAGCCGGCACGGGTAATTCGATATAGCCCAAATGGGTAGCGTGAAGATCTCCCCCTGCTACAACGGCAGATTCGCAAAAAATTCCGGGGCTATTTGTTCCGCATTGGGGTTTTCACGATTCATCAGGCCTGCAGAATGTATTAGCATGGCGCCACTCAGCATCCGTATGATTGGAACTCAGACCTCATTCGATCCGCCGCGCCACGCCGCCATTGCGCAGCCAGGTATGGTCGTGCCCGACCGTATTGATAGCGGCCACCTGCTGGAGTCCTTGCTGGAACGCTTTCTGGTTTCCATCATCGCGTTGTCGGGCGCCCAGGCCGGCACGGTACAGGTTCTGACAGACGACGGAAAGTGCATGCGTCTGGTGGCGCAGCATGGCTTGCCGACACAGTTGCTGGCCACCGAGCGCAGGCTTGAACCCGACTGTGGCGCCTGCAACATAGCCGCCGCCTCGGAGATCCTGAATTGGGTAGACGATGTACGTTCCTGCGTCCGCCATGGCGCGCAGGCCTACCTTGGACTGCAAAGCAAGAGCGTGCTGGCAGTCTCACTAAAGCACGACCAGCAGACGCTGGGTCTTTACAACCTGTTTTTTGAAGCCAGGGCGGAACTCAGCGCACAGACGCAGACCATTTTGCGTCTGGTCGCGCAGTTGCTCGGTCTGACCCTGCACAATGACCGCGTTGAGCGTGAACACCTGCGCACAACGGTCATCAAAGAACGTCAGGAAATGGTCGGCGAGGTGCATGACGCGATTGCACAGACACTGGCCTATGTCAAGATGCGGCTACCCCTGTTGAGCGATGCCATGCTGTCCCATGACGACGTACGTTCGCTGAAATACCTCTCGGAAGTGAAGATCGCTGTCGGCGAAGTGCATGACAACCTGCGTGAAGTCATGACCTACTTTCGCACCCGCATGGACCCGATGGGACTGTTGCACGCACTGCAGAGCATGGTCGACAGCTTTTTTGATAGAACAGGTATTGTGCTTGAGTTCAAGAATTCGACCGAAAGGCTGAACCTGAACGAAAAGCAGGAGATTCAAGTGTTTCACATCGTTCAGGAAGCACTTGCCAACATAGCGAAGTATTCGATGGCCGAGCGTGCTGTCCTGACGATCAGGAACTCAGCCGAAGGTCTTGAATTTTTGGTTGAGGACGATGGCCTGGGCATCGCTGCACCGGCCGGGTCAACTTCTCAGAACGCAACAAAAGCGCTTAAACCATCGACCCATTTTGGAATGGAAATTATGCAAAGTCGTTCACAACGCCTGGGCGGCAGTCTCGAGGTGAGCCGGATTGATGGTGGCGGTACCCGGGTGCGTTTGCTGTTGCCCCTGGCGCCGCCAACGAAGGAGTTCACGGCATGAATGCCAGGACCCGTGTCATGTTGGTGGATGACCACGCGCTTTGTCGCAGCGGATTGACGGAACTGCTTGAGCATCGGGGCAATATGTCGGTCGTCGCAGCCAGCGGTGATCCGGCTTTGGTCGTTGGGCTGTTGCGGGAACATCAACCCGACCTGTTAGTGCTTGACTTGCGCCTGGCAAAGATCGATGGTTTAAGTGTCATGCGCATGTTCCGTGCAGATGGCTGCGAAGTGCCGGTCGTCATACTCACCATGAGCGACGATGGGGCCGATATGTCGGCGGCGCTGCGGGCTGGCGTCCGTGGTTACTTGCTCAAGGACATGGAGCCGGAGGAAATCATTGATGCCATCGGGCGGGCCGCGCGTGGCGAGATGGTGGTAGCCCCGGCCATGATGCTGCAATTCGCACAAATCCTGCAATCCGGTCCCAAGGGGACGGGCATGGGTGGGCTGGTTGCCTCGCTCACCGAGCGTGAGCGACAGGTACTCGATCATGTGGCGCGCGGCCAAAGCAACAAGGTCATCGCCAAGGTGCTCGACATCAGTCACAACACGGTCAAGATGCATGTGCGCCACATCATGGACAAACTCAATTTGCACTCCAGAGTGGAAGCCGCCGTATTTTCATTTGAATATAGCAACTCGCGCGAAGGCCTCAGGGCCGCGAGTGATGTCAGACCCTTGTGAGCGCCACCGGAGGTTTGAACCACGCCAGTTCATCATGCAGTTTGACAACGTTTCCGATGATCGTCAGACAGGGTGATTTCAGACCCGCTCGTACTACCCGTTCAGGCATATCGATCAATGTGCCAGTGACGACTTTCTGACTCGCAATGCTGCCGTCCTGTACCACCGCGATGGGCAGGTTGGCAGCGGCGCCATGGGCCATCATCTGCCGACAAATTTCGGGTAAACCACCCAGGCCCATGTAGATGACAACGGTCTGGTTTAGCCTGACCAGGCTTGGCCAGTCCAGATCGGCCGTCCCGTTCTTCAGGTGTCCGGTAACGAAAATGCAGCTTTGCGCGTAGTCGCGATGCGTCAGCGGAATGCCTGCATAACTCGCCACACCGGATGCCGCCGTCACGCCGGGCACGACCTCAAAGTCGATACCCTGCGCTGCCAGTGCTTGCAATTCTTCGCCACCGCGCCCGAAGATGAAGGGGTCGCCGCCCTTCAGGCGCACTACCTGTTTGCCCTGATTGGCCAGGCTGATCAGCAAGGTGTTGATCTCCTCTTGGCGCAGGGTGTGCTCGTTGCGGCGCTTGCCAGCGTAGATACGCTGTGCGTTGGGTGAGACGAACTCAAGCACCGCACTTGACACCAGATGGTCATAGACCACTACTTGCGCCTGTTGCAGCAGACGCACAGCGCGCAGTGTCAATAGCTCAGGATCACCCGGACCTGCGCCTACCAGATAGACCCGACCCACAGGGGGCGGGGGCGGAGTGCAGTCGGCCTTCAATGGGACCGCCCGTTGCTGTTACAGCTAGAGACGCCACAGGAACTGCTGGCACACGCCGAGCTGGCGCAACCGGCACCTGAGGTTGGCGCCGTCTGGGTGGGCCGGCTACGGCTGAAGATGAAGTTGAACTCGCCAGGTTCGAGCTCTACATAGTCCAGCAAGGTGTCAAGCAGCAACTCATGAAATTCCGGTCCGATGACCACGCGCACGCCTTCCAGTTCCAGTTGAATGTCGTCGTCTTTGGCGTCGTCAAATCCCATCCCGTATTGGATTGAACCATCGACCTCAAGCTTGGCTGCAACGCGCAGTGTCAGCTCTGGCGCTGGGCTGGCGCTTGCCGACTGCTGGATCTGTCGCGCTGCAGCGCCGCTTAATGTAAACATGCTGTTCTCCTAAAACTCAATGGCCAGCGAACTCTCGTCGGCCCGCTCCGCGCTGCCTGAACCGACCTGTGCCTTCGAGCCGATTTTATTTCTGCG
>CAITQH010000171.1 GCA_903894475.1 uncultured beta proteobacterium | reverse complement strand
AACGCCACCGTGATGGCAACCGCAGGATTGAGCCAATGGGACTTTCTATTCGATTCCTCCGGCTTTGTGGATTCGACAATTTCCTGCGGATCAATTTCCATGACATCCTGCTCTCAATAGTGAATTTTGAATCCAACCCAACGAGGAAATGCGGATTGGTGCATGTGACACCTCGACCATCGTCGTTGGTCACACTTCAGTTTAGATCATCTGACCACCTTCAATGGCGATGGCAGACCCTGTCACCAGTCCCGTAAGAACTGAAACTGTTGGCCGTCACAATGACGCAATATTGGAGGAGGCCGTCGCCATGATTACGAACTTGAAGCCTGTATCGATTCTCTTCACTGCAGTATCACCGACAGCGGCAGTTGCAAAAGCGGCCTCGGATCAGCAGTTGAAATTGGCGGCAACTGCGCGGAAGCTTTCACAACAGCCCTTGTTTCCCTGCGTGGCATTGTTCGTTCTGCCACCCGTTCTGGCCTGTGTGGCTTCAAAATGCATTGCCGTTCCGTAGCCCCATGCCGTGCCTATCCCCCATTTGGGGGATAGGCAGGCGCGCCCTCCGCCGTCAAAATTGCTGAATAAAAAGCGCCAATCCTGTCTTGGGATCGGTCTCATCGGGAGGGTACATGTATCGCGTGTTGAGAACTTGCTTGAATGTTGATCGGGTGAGGTTGACACTCTTGTGCAGCCTGCTGATGCTGGCGCCTCAATCGGTATGCGCTGTCGAGTCCAGACCGGCAACCGAAGTGTTCTTCCAAAATCCCGCAGTCAGTGAAGTGCGCCTGTCACCAGACGGTGAATTCCTGGGCATGTTGGTGACGCTCAAGAGCGGTCGGGTACAACTCGCAACGGTCGATATTGCGACAGGGCGGAGCAAAGTGGTTGCCGGCCTGATCGACACGGACATTCGTCGCTTTCATTGGGTCAACAGCAAGCGTCTGGTATTCGATACCCTGGACCGTGAATCTGCGCAAGGAGAGTCGAAGATGGCGCCCGGACTCTTTGCGGTGAACCGTGATGGCTCGGAGGCAAGCGTCCTGATCCGACGCTCGCCCGAAAGCAGGGACGTTTGGGCATTGCCATGGAACCACGTCTTTCATTCGGTCAAGCATGGCAAGAGCGAGCCCGAGTCTGACGACATATTCGTCAACGGCGTGCGCTTCAACGCTGCACGGGAACTGGACTACCTGACCTTGATCAAGCTCAACAGCATGACCGGGAAGTTTGAACTTTTCCCGCGCCCTGGGAGAACCCGTGGTTGGCTGATTGACAATAACGGGCAGCCTCGTATCGCGATGGCCTACGACAAGGGAAAGTCGAGCATCCATTACAAAGACCCTGCCACGAGCAATTGGCGCGTGATTGCCGAATTTGAACCGATGGATCCCGAAGCGTTTTCTCCATTGGATTTTGGCCCCGACGGTACCCTCTACGTCAATGCCTCGCTGGGTCGCGACAAGAGCGCCATTTACTCCTACGATCTTGTTAAAAACCGGATCAACCGCGAGCCGGTTTTTTCGCTTAAGAACTATGATGTTTCGGGGGGCATTGTCAGCAGTGCGACGAGTGTTTTGGGTGTTCATTACACGGCGGCATCCCCCAACACCTACTGGTTCGACACCAAGCTGCAGTCAATTCAAAAGACGGTCGATGGCCTGTTGCCCGGGCTGGTCAACCGGCTCAGCCCGGCTGAAAGCGGGGACCTGAAACGGCTCGTGGTGATCTCGACCTCCGACACTTCACCCGCACAGTTTTACCTGTTTGATGCACTGATGCAGAAGCTGACACTGGTGGGGCAGTCGCAGCCCGGCATCGCTGCGGACCAAATGGCATCGACTGAAATGGTCCGTTATGTGGCGCGCGACGGGTTGGAAATTCCAGCCTACCTGACACTGCCAAAGGACGGTACCGGAAAAAAACTGCCCATGCTTGTTCTGGTGCACGGAGGACCCTATACGCGTGGCAGCGATTGGCTGTGGAACGGGCAAGTGCAGTTTCTTGCATCGCGTGGATATGCCGTGCTAGAGCCGGCGTTCCGTGGCAGCACTGGCTTTGGCGACAAGCATTTTCGCGCTGGTTTCAAGCAATGGGGACTGGCCATGCAGGACGACATCGCAGACGGCGCCAAGTGGGCTATTGCGCAAGGCTATGCCGACGCAGAGCGGATTTGCATAGCGGGAGCCAGCTATGGCGGCTACGCGACCCTGATGGGATTGGTTAACGACCCCAAGCTCTTTCGCTGCGGTGTTAGCTGGGCCGGTGTCACCGATATCGAACTAATGTACAAATGGGACTGGAGCGATACGCCTGAAGAGTACAAGAACTATGGAATGCCCAAGCTGATTGGTGACCCCGACAAGGACGCTGCGCAATTGAAGGCGACTTCGCCAATTTTGCAGGCGGCCCGGATTACGCGACCACTGTTGCTCGCCTACGGCAAAGCGGACAGGCGTGTACCAATGATTCATGGAACCAAGTTTTACGAAGCCGTCAAAGTCAGCAACCCAGATGTGCAATGGGTAGAGTACGCCGAAGAAGGCCATGGTTGGTGGCTAGTCAAAACTCGTGTTGATTTTTGGAATCGAGTTGAGCGTTTTCTCGATCAGCACATTGGGCAGAAAGCTCCCAGGGCCATCGGTGCACAGTAGCTTTATCGCAATGGCATCACCGGCACAAAAGCGCTTCGTGCGGGAGTATGCGAAATTCCTAAAGGATGGTGGCCTGTGGACGTCTGCATCTCCTCTACAGAAGCCAGCGATGTTCTCCTTCTTCCGAAAACCAAGAATGTCATGTCTGAGCCTCGCTCAGAGTCTGGCCCCAAGATTCGTCAGAATCTCAATGGCCTTATATATCGGCGAGACAGAAGATTGGGGGGAACTGTCCTGGATCGGCGAGTGTGTTCGGAACCGGTCTGAAGTGTCGTCGAAGCAAGAATGGATTCTGTTTCTCTTGGCTGGCTATGTAAATGGTTGTCGTTCTTCGATGACCGAAAGCGATATCCATTTTGCATTTCTTCATTCCTTCCTGTACTTATGCGCCATCGATCTTGTTGAGAAAGGAATTTTCAGTTCGCATACCGAATTTGACGATATGCGCAGGGCTCGGACTTCCGAGTATGTGAGTGCATTTACGCAGGGTAGTTCGGAAGAGTCAAGAATGGCAGTTGCTAAATCATTCCTGGTCAATGCCGGATGCTATGCGGACGACATTGCTCACTTGATGGCTGCTGGTAGTGACTTTGTAGGTGAGTCGATGCTCGCGAAGGAATTGTTCGATGACATCAAGCAGACCGTGCGCCTGATTCGGGAGTGACCACCCATCCTCCGAAACTGGCAGTTTTGAAGTGGTCTTGCGAAGCGCATAAAATCACGCTTCAACGGCCCGCTATTGAACGGGCCGGTTTCATTTGGAAAGACCAGAGACCATGACCGCCCCTTTCATTGAAGCTGCTTCACCCCACGTCATGAACACCTACGGGCGCGTGCCTATCGCCCTGTCGCATGGCCAGGGTTGCCGCGTCTGGGACGTCAATGGCAAGCAGTATCTGGACGCGCTGGGCGGCATTGCGGTCAACACGCTGGGTCACAACCACCCCAAGCTGGTGCCGGCGCTGCAAGACCAGTTGAGCAAGCTGATTCACACCTCCAACTATTACCACATACCGAATCAGGAAGTGCTGGCCAAGAAGTTGGTCGAACTCTCCGGCATGAGCAATGTTTTCTTCTGCTCCACCGGGCTGGAAGCCAACGAGGCAGCGCTCAAACTGGCGCGCAAATTCGGCCATGACAAGGGCATAGAGAGACCCGAGATCGTGGTTTACGAAAAGGCGTTTCATGGCCGCTCCATCGCCACCCTGAGTGCCACCGGCAACCCCAAGATCCAGGCCGGTTTCGGTCCGCTGGTGGAGGGGTTTATCCGTGTGCCGCTCAACAACATGGACAGTCTTCGGGCGGCAACCGCCAATAATCCAAACGTCGTCGCCGTCTTTTTTGAAGCGATTCAGGGCGAAGGCGGCATTCACGCCATGCACCTTGAGTACCTCCAGGCGGTGCGCCAGTTGTGCAATGAGCGCGACTGGCTGCTCATGATTGACGAGGTGCAGTGCGGCATGGGGCGCACCGGTAAATGGTTCGCGCACCAGTGGGCGGGTATCACGCCTGACGTGATGCCGCTGGCCAAAGGACTCGGTTCCGGCGTGCCGATCGGCGCCGTCGTGGCCGGGCCGAAGGCGGCCAAGATCTTCGAGGTCGGCAACCACGGCACCACCTTTGGCGGCAATCCGCTTGCCATGCGCGCTGGCGTCGAGACGATACGCATCATGGAAGAAGAAGGCTTGCTGGCCAACGCCGCGCAGGTCGGCGCCCATCTGGCAGGCGCCCTGGCGCAAGCCCTGAAGGCCGAACTGGCTGCGGGCAGCGTCAAGGAAATTCGTGGCCAGGGGCTGATGCTGGGAGTTGAGTTGGCCAAACCATGCGCGGCGCTGGTTGGTCAGTGCGCCAGCGCCGGCCTCTTGATCAGCGTCACCGCCGATAGCGTGATCCGACTCGTACCACCGCTGATTTTGAGCCTTGCCGAGGCCGATGAAATAGTGGGCATTCTCTGTCCGCTGATCAAGAAACACATCGCGGAGCAGGCATGAACCAGGCCCTGAGCAGCGCCAGCGCACCGCTGCGGCACTACCTCCAGTTCAGTGATCTGAGCGCCGCTGACTATGCGTACCTGTTTGAGCGCGCGGCACTCATCAAGAAGAAGTTCAAGGCATATGAGCGCCACCAGCCATTGATCGACAGAACGCTGGCGCTGATATTCGAGAAGGCGTCAACCCGCACGCGGGTCAGCTTCGAAGCCGGCATGTACCAGATGGGCGGCAGCGTGGTGCACCTGACCACTGCGGACAGTCAGCTCGGTCGCTCCGAGCCGATCGAAGACAGTGCCAAAGTCATCAGCCGGATGGTTGATCTGGTCATGATCCGCACCTACGAGCAGACCAAGATAGAGCGCTTTGCCGAGCACTCGCGTGTCCCGGTGATCAACGGTTTGACCAATGAATTTCACCCCTGCCAGATTCTGGCGGACATCTTCACCTACATCGAGCACCGGGGCTCCATCAAGGGCAAGACCGTAGCCTGGGTCGGCGACGGCAACAACATGGCCAACACCTGGCTGCAGGCCAGCGAAATCCTGGACTTCAAGGTCCATGTCAGCACACCCGGCGGCTACGAAGTCGACCAGTCGATTGCCGGACTGCGTTCGGCAGAAAGCTATCAGGTCTTCCGCGACCCGATGCAGGCCTGCGCAGGGGCGGACCTGGTGACCACCGATGTCTGGACCAGCATGGGCTATGAGGCCGAAAACGAGGCGCGCAAAGTGGCCTTTACCGATTGGTGTGTCGACTCGGAGATGATGAGCGCCGCCAAACCTGATGCCCTTTTCATGCACTGCCTGCCGGCGCACCGCGGCGAGGAAGTGCAGGCCGACGTCATCGATGGGCCGCAATCGGTGGTCTGGGACGAGGCCGAAAACCGCCTGCACGCGCAAAAAGCGCTGATGGAGTTCCTGCTGCTGGGCAGACTATAACTGCGGTGATGGCGAGGCTGCTATCACCTCGTCACTGCGAGGAGCGTAGCGACGCGGCAGTCCATGCGGAAATTGCAAAGACATGGATTGCCACGCTTCGCTCGCAATGACGAAAAGACGGCTCGCAATGTCGAAAACAAGGTTCGCATTAACGAAAACAAGGCTTGCGATGACGCGAATCACCCAGATATACCGGCTGTAGCCTTGGTGCCAGGTCCCCGGTAAAGCCACGGCACATCGAGCAGACGTTCGCCCAGGAGTCTCATGGCGACATCGCGACCCCAGCGGATCAGGCCGGTTGCGTGAAAAATTTGTCCATTGCGTACCGCGCGTGCCTGCACCCGGGCGTTGCGCTGCCAGCGGGCGTTGGCGTACTTCCTCAAGGCGTCAGGCACGGGCAGACTGTCGTCCTGCAAAACCCGCGCCAGCGTCTGCGCATCCTCAATGGCCATACCCGCACCCTGAGCCAGATAGGGCAGCATCGGATGCGCGGCATCGCCCAGCAAGGCAACACGACCGCGCGCCAACTCGTCCGCGCCACGAACGGGAGGGCGAATGCTCAGTCCCCACAAACGCCAGTGCTCAATGGCATGAATCAATTCGCGCAAGGAGCCACAGGTCTGTGCCATGCTGCGGCGCAATTTGACGACGTTGGCCCCATGATCCCAGTACTCGATATCACCCACCATATCGCCTTCCACCACGGCGACAACATTGAGCCAGTCACCGCCGCGCACGGGGTACTGCACGACGTGCAATTGCGGGCCCAGCCAGGCTGTGATGTGCTGCGAGCGAAGTTTTACCGGCAGTACTTTCTGCGGCACCATGGCCCGATAGGCCAGGTGACCGGTCGCGACCGGCACACCATCGTCAAGTAGTTCTTGGCGCACGCGGCTCCAAAGACCGTCAGCGCCCAGCAGCAAGTCGGACTCGACCTGGCGGCCGCTCGCCGTCTGCAGTTTCACGCCACTGTCGTTCTGCGCGAAAGCGATCAGTTCGCTGTCCAGGTTCAATTCAACCTCACTGCTGCACTGCAGGGCGGTCTGCAACAAGGCATGCAGATCGGCCCGGTGAATCGTGGCGTAAGGTGCGCCGTAACGTTGCACCACTGTGGCGCCCAGGCGCAAGGCACCGAGTTCAGTGCCCGAGGTGGCGCTGCGCACTTGCAAGCGCTCGGGAAATGCGGCCACCGACCTCACGGCATCGCTCAAGCCCCAAGCCTGAAGTACGCGCACGACGTTGGGACCCATCTGGATGCCGGCACCGACCTCGGTGAATTCCTGCGAGCATTCAAACAATTTGATTGTGGAGCCGGCACGCGAGCACGCCAGCGCAGCCGCCAGGCCGCCGATACCACCTCCAACAATAGAGATTTGTTTACCCATTGCCGCCTATTTTGCCATCACTGCCTGCTCTGGCGGCGCCTGCAGAGGCTCGCTTTGCCGCACCATCTCCTGCATGCGACTCTCAAGTTCCTGCTCTGACATGGGCTGCGCATCAGCCGCAGTCGACGATGGAGCATCCAGTTGATGAACCGTCCAGGGCAGCGCAAATACCAGGGCGGTTACGGCGCATTGCACCAGGATGTAGGGCAACAACGCTTTCAACAGCGTGCTGGCGGCTACCGCCTGCAGACCGGAGCGCGAGCGCGCAATCAGCACGGCGTAGCCCATGGGCGGAATCAGAAAACTCAGTTGCAATACCAGCAACAAGAGTACGGCAGCTTGCTGCGCGTCGCCGAGCATGAACACCAGTGGCGGCGCAACGATCGGGATAACGACAAAAATCATCTCGAACGCGTCCAGCACCCAGGCGCAAAGCGCGACCGCCAGCAACACCAGCAGCGCTGTCCACGCCGGCGCCAGTGTTGAGCTCAGCAGCAACTCGGCAATCCAGCGGTCGGTGCCCAGCAGGCGAAAGATCAGGCTGAAGGTGCTGGCCCCAACCAGCAGCGCAAACAGGGCTCCGGTCAAAACCATCGTGTCAGTCAACACAGCGGCCCATTGCGAGCCACTGAGGCTGCGCGTTGCCAGTGCTCCCACCAGGAGCAAGGAGCCACCGGTCGCTGCGGCTTCGACGGCGAACATCTTTCCGGTAAAGACGGCTGCCAGCAGCGAGACGATGGCCAGCACAGCGACCAGGGAAACGGCCTCTTGCCTCCAGCGCAGTGTGGTGACCCGCTCAGCATTCTTCAATTTCCTGCTGTTCCAAAAAGCCACGGCAACCCATAGCAAGAGCACACAGAGCGCCGGTGCCAGCGCTGCATTGAACACATCCTGCGTGTTGATAATGCGCTGGCTGCCCAGCACAAAGCCGGGCAGATTGCTGGCCTCGGTGTGCGCCCTGAGCATGGCGTCGCCCAGCAGAATCAGCACCAGCGACGGTGGCACTACCACACCAATGGTGGCTGCCACGCTGATGAGTGTGGTCGCTGCTGCTGGCTTCATGGCGCCCAGCCGCGGTGCCACCAACCGTGCCAGCAAGGCTGAGCTCGATGCCACGGAGCCGTTCATCGGAGCAATCAGGGCGCCCACACTCAGCGCCGCCAGACTGGCGCCACTGGTGCCGCCGCCCAACAAGCGCTGCAGCGAGGTAAAAAGGCGATCCGCCAGCGTGAGCCGTTGCAACAGGACGCCGATGAAGACATAAAGTGGCAATGCCTGCAACAGGTCGTGCTCGAGCAAGCCCACCATGCGCCCGGGCAGTGCCGCCAGTATGGCAAAGTCGATCTGTCCGGCGAGCCAGCCGATGGCGGCGAACAGGCTGGCAACACCAATCAAGAGTGTCCATACCGGCAGCCCGGAGGTGACTATCAGAACACCCAACAACAGCAGCATCCACAGGCCCGCCGATGACAGCACGGAGCTCATCGGTGAGAGCGCCAGGCGTTCTGGCAGGCGCTGACCGCCTCGACCAGAACCAGCAGCAACAGCAGGGCCAGCGCCAGCTTGATCACAAAGTAACCGGGAACAAAGGTTTCGGAAAACCGTTCCAGACCCGCCACCGAGCGCGCAATCGGCGCTGCTGCCGCCCCCAGCATGAAGAGGGACCACGGTCCGACGCAAATCAATATCAGCGCCGAGCGCCAGATGCGCTGGCGTCGTGTCGGCCTGCTTGGCGGTCTGTGCGCTGTCAGGTGCGTGTTGGCGCGCGATGCGGCCGTGACGGCCACCGCAACGTACAAGGCAAACAGGATTTGCGCCAGATCATTGGCCTGGCGCGACCCGGCCTGCAGCAACTCGCGCAGCGGCCACTGCAGGAACAGCAACAAGGTCAGTGGCGCAACCAGCGCGCCAGCGCCCAGCCAAAAGGCTTGCGCTGGAAATCGCGCGCGGCTTTGATCGTCCATTGATCAGAGCGCCTGGCCAAGCCGCCCTATTCCCTCGTTGATCTTATCGAGCCCCGCAGTAGCAAAACTCAGGCGCAAACTGGACAAGTCAGGGTCGTGCGCAAAGAACGGCGCACCGGGCACAAAGGCCACTCCCTTCTCGATGGCACGCTTGGCAAACTCCGCAGCGCTGCTGATCCTGCCCTTGGCGCCGGTCAGCCGGGCCCAAAAGAACATACCCCCCTGCGGTTGATTGAAGGAAATCGCATCACCGAGTTCGCGGCGCAGCGCCTCGGCCATGACGTCGGCACGCTCAGCGTAGGTCTTGCGCACCGTGGCCACGGCCGCATCGAGGCGGTTCAAGCTCAGGTAGTGAGCGGCGATAGCCTGCGTCAGGTTGCTGGTGTGGGCATCGCTGAACTGCTTGCACATCGTCGCGTTCGCCAGCAGTTCAGCTGGCGCGATCATCCAGCCAACGCGCAAGCCGGGTGACAGAATCTTGCTGAAACTGCCGCAATGCGCCAGCCAGTCACGGCTGCCCGGCACGCCTTCGCTCAATGCCAGCATGCTCGGTGGCGGCGGCTTGCCAAAATACAGTTCACCATAGGGATCGTCTTCCACCACCAGGGTTTGCGTTTGCGCCGCAATCTGCAGAATGCGTTTGCGCCGCTCCAGGCTCAGCGTGGCGCCGCTCGGGTTGCCGAAGGTCGGAATCAAATACACCAGTTTGGGCTTGTGCAGGGCAATCATTTTCTCCAGCTGGTCCACATCCACGCCATCGGCATCAATCGGCGCACCGATGATGTCCGCGCCATACAGGCGAAAGCACTGGATCGTGGCGAGAAAAGTGGGAGCCTCCACGATCACCTTGTCGCCAGGAGAAATCATGGTTTTTCCGATCAGGTCAAGCGCTTGCTGACTGCCGGTGGTGACGATCAGGCCATCGGGCTTGACTGTGACGTTGAACGCACTGCCGGCACCGCCCTTGTTCGCATAAAAGCCGCTCACCGCCTCGCGCAAGGGCTGATAGCCTTCGGTGGCGCCATATTGCAACACCGGACCCGGGTTGTTGGAGAGCACCGCATCGGCTGACATCCTGATGCCTTCGGCGTCGAACAACGCCGGATCCGGAAAGCCTCCCGCAAAACTGATGATGCCGGGCTTGCCCAGCAGTTTGAAAAGTTCGCGGATGGCTGATGTCTCAATCGCGTTCAGTCGCTCGGCAAATTGCATGAAAGTCTTTCGATGTTGAAGGATTGTCTTATGCGCCTATTATTATTGATCTTTCCAGAATTCAAGACACCCACTTTCGTCATCGAGAGGCCCTGAGCAGAACGTCACTGCGAGCGTAGCGCGGCAGTCCATGTCCCCGGACTTCCTGGATTGCCGCGTCGCTACGCTCCTCGCAATGACGATCCGGACTGTCATGCTTTATGGAAGTTTCAGTATTCTGACCACGCTCACCGAGAAACGCATGCGAGCCAGCGCCATTGAGGGATTTTTTGCCACTTTGAAGGCGGCCAACCCGACGCCCGTGACGGAGCTGGAGTACACCTCGGTTTTCGAATTGCTGTGCGCCGTCCTGCTGTCAGCCCAGGCCACCGACGTCAGCGTCAATAAGGCGACGCGTCGGCTTTTTCCAGTCGCCAACACACCCCTTGCCATGCTTGCTCTGGGCCAGGCCTGCCTGGAGGACTACATCCGCACCATCGGCCTGTTCCGTTCCAAAGCCGGGCATCTGCTGCAGACCTGTCAGATTCTCATCGCGCAGCATGGTGGCGTCGTGCCGCGCACGCGCGAGGAACTGCAGGCCTTGCCTGGCGTAGGCAGAAAGACGGCCAATGTGGTACTCAACGTTGCCTTTGGTGAAGCGACCATGGCGGTCGATACGCACCTCTTTCGAATTGCTAACCGCACCGGCCTGGCTCCGGGCAAAACGCCCTACGAAGTGGAGCTGAAACTGCTGGAGCGCATACCGGCCTCCTATCTGGTGGATGCGCACCACTGGTTGATCCTGCACGGCCGCTATGTCTGCCAGGCCAGGAAGCCCATGTGCTGGCAGTGCGGTGTGCGTCCCTACTGCGATTTCAAGGAGCGCTGACGACCGGCAAGGCAACCCATTGGCAACCGAGAGCATGAATGGCAATGCGGCCGTCAAATACCTCTTCCAGCGCGCGGTGAGTGGCACTGTCGGCACAAGCGCCTTGGTGCGTCACCCTGCCCTGCGCCATGATGACCATCTGGTCGGCGTGCAGCGCAAAGGAAATTTCATGCAACACGCTGACCACCGTCTTGCCCTGTTGCACCAGCGCGCGCACCACCGCCAGCCAGTCTGACTGATGCGGCGGATCCAGATTGGCCAAGGGCTCGTCCATCAGCAGCACCTGCGCCTGCACGGCCAGCGCGCGCGCCAGCAGCACCCGCTGGCGCTCGCCGCCTGAGAGTTGGCCGAGCGCGCGCGCGCGCCAGTCCCAGGCCTGAGTCGCACGCAAGGCCTGCTCCACGGCACGGTGATCGGCTGCACTCGGGCTGTCGAGCCAGCGCTGGTACGGCAGTCGCCCCAGCATGGCAACGTCCCACACCGTCAGATCATCACCCGTGCCCTCGTTCTGACCGAGCCAGGCCAGTTGCTGCGCGCGTGAGCGGCCCGACACATGCTGCAAGGGCTGACCCAGCAACCTGGCCTCGCCGCTGTACGGCAACAAGCCCGCCAGTACCTTCAGCAAGGTCGATTTGCCGGCGCCGTTGGGACCGACGATGCTGCTCCAGCAGCCCGCCGGAAAATCGATGCTGATGTCATGCAGAATCTCCACCTGCCCGAGCCTGGCGCGAATCGACTTACCGCCTATCGCGGATGCCTGCAGTGTGCTCATGAAAATCCGCTACCAGAAGCAATGCGGCGGCTGCGGTTCATCAGCCACAAGAGATAACCACCGCCCAGCACCGCCGTCAGCACGCCGACCGGCAGTTCCTGCGGCGCCAGCAGACCACGCGCCAGCGTATCTGCTGCCAGCAGCAACACGCCACCCATCAAACTCGAAAGCGCAATCAGATTGCGGTGCGTGGTTCTGACCACCGAGCGCACCAGATGTGGCGCTGCCAGCCCGACGAAGGCAATCATTCCGGTCTGCGCCACGGCCGTGCCGGTGGCCAGCGCCAGGACACCGATCAGCATGGCACGCACTTGCAACAGGGGCAAACCCAGACTGGCAGCGGTCGCCTCGCCGAGCGAGAGTCCGTCGAGCGCCGAACTGAGCAGCCAGGCCAGCAGCAGGCACAGCATCCAGACCACGGCCATTACAGCGCACGCGCTCCAGCCGACGAAGCCGGTGCTGCCCAGCATGAAGGCCTGCATGGCCTGCATGATCTGGGGCGCCAGCATCATGATCAGGGAGCTCATCGCACCCAGCACCACACCCACAATGACGCCAGCCAGCAACAGGCGCAGTGTGTGCTGCACGCCACGCGCCAGCAGCAGCGTCAACAGCACGGCCGCAACGGCTCCGGCAAAGGCCGCGCCGGTCAATCCCAGGCGCACCACCCACTGCGCCGCAAACGGCGAAACGCCAAACAGTACCAGTGCCAGTGCCACACCCAGAGAGGCACCGGAGGCACTTCCGAGCAGGTAGGGGTCGGCCAGCGGATTGCGAAACAGGCCCTGGGCTACGGCACCCGCAAGCCCCAGCAGCGCACCTGCGAGCCAGGCACCCAGGGTGCGCGGCAAGCGGATGTCCTGAACAATCTGCAGCGCCAGCGGATCGTTCCAGGCTTGCAGCACACTGTCAAACCCGGTGCTGCCAACACTGGCACCGAACAGGGCCAGCAAGGCGCTGGCCAGCAGCAGACCGAGGCCCAACAAGTAGGCAAGGCGCTGCTGAAGATCCAGGGCTGTCATGACTACGATCCTGACAGGCAGCGTGCCATGATCTGCGCCCCCTCGGCCATACGCGGCCCGGGCCGCACCACCACATCGGCCTGCGCCGCAGTGAAGATGCAGACGCGTCCCTCGCGAATGGCGCGTATGCCTGGCCATCCAGGGCGCCCTTGCAAGCCGGCATAGCTGCGGTCGCCGACCATGATGACATCCGGATTGGCGCGCACGACAAATTCCGGGTTCAGCTTCGGAAACGGACCGAGGTGGCCGGGAACAATGTTCTTGACGCCGAGCCGGCTCAAAGTCTCGCCAATAAAGGAGGATTCGCTGGCCGCATAGGGTGCGCTGTTGACTTCAAAATAGACGCGCGTTTTGTCCGCGCCCGGTGGCAGACTCTGCACTGCCGTCAACATCCCGGCTTCAATGCCATGCCAGACGCGCGCCGCATCGCTCACCTCAAGCAGGCTGCCGATGGCGTCCAGCACCCGGCGCACATCGGCATGGGTTTTCGGCTCCAGAGCGATCACCTTGATGCCCAGCGACTGCAGCCGCTCGCCCACCGGTGCCGACGTGGCCATCAGCACGACGTCGGGCTTGAGCGCGATCACCGCTTCCAGATTAGGGTCGAGCCCACCACCGACCTGGGGCAGCGCTTGCACGCTCTCAGGAAAGTTGGAATAGCGGTCCACACCGACCAGACGCAGACACTGGCCGAGAGCGCAGACGCTCTCCGTCAAAGACGGCAGCAGACTGACGATGCGCTGCGGCGACCTGGCAAATGTCACGGTGAGGCCGCGGTCGTCGGTGACCTGCAGAGCATGCGCAGCGCCCGCTGCCAGCAGCCAGCCGAGCAGAATCAGGGTGAGAAGGCGTCTGGCTGCCATGACGCCTGGGCTACTTCTGTCCCCAAACCAGACCGACGAACAGCGCGCGGCCAGACTGGTTATAGCCGTAAGCCGTCTGGTACTGGCGATCGAGCAGGTTGTCGATGCGCGCCGTCAATGTCAGTTCCCGCGTCAAGGCGTAACGGGTCGTGATATTGAGTACCGTGTAGGCCGGTAATGCTGGCACTGTGATGATGTCGGGTCGCTCGGCTGTGTAACGCAGATCACCGCCTACAGTCCAGGCGCCCAGCGGCAGCGCGGCGCCCAGCGCAGCCATGCTACGAGCGCGGCGAATCAGGCGCAAGCCGGTGCTCTCGTCCAGCGGATCCTGCAGCGTCAGGCTGGCACGCAGATCCGCACTCGCGACTCTGCCGCTATAGCTCAGCTCCAGCCCGCGGTTGCTGGCATCCGTCACGTTGTTAAAGCTCGAGGTAGCAAAGTCGTACATCATCAGGTTCGCGGTGCGTGTCTTGAACAACGTGGCACGCGCCACCTGTCTGTCCTGCGCCCACTGCAAGCCCAGCTCAACCGAACGGGCGGTCTCGGGCTTGAGTGCCGGATTGCCCGAGAACGGGTCGTACAGATAGCCCAGCGGCGGCAGGTTGAAGGCCGACGAGGCACTGGCAATCAGCTTCCAGGCGGGCTGTAACTGGTAGCCGTAACCGGCATAGCCAGTGGTTTCGCCAGCCAGACCCTCAGCGTTGTCGCGCCGAAAATTCAATTGCATCGAATGCGCACCGATTGCGCCGGACAAGCCGGCAAACACTGACGACAGCCAACGCTCTCGACTGAGCTGCGTGGCGTAGCTGTCGTTCGTGTCGACCGACTGACGCTGCGACTCAACGCCGGCAGTCATCAGCCAGTTGCCCAGCGTCACAGCGTTGCTCCAGTTGAGCGTGCGGCTGCGCGTCAGGGCTTCGCTTTCATACGGAAAAGCGCTCTGGCTGGCGTCATAAATCGAGCGCTCACGACCCTGGCTGAAGCTCAAGGTACTGAGCCAGGCGCTTGTGAGCTGGTTGCTGCTGTAAAGCGACCAACTGGCGAGTTTGCTGGCACCTTTATAGATCTCGGTGGCGCTACCAAAGCCGCCGCCATCGGTATCGAACTGGCCATCGCTGCCCTGAGCGCGCAGACCCAGCGTGTGACCCGGCGCCAGGGTCTGCGTCAGACCCAGGTTGAAGTTGCTGTTGCGGTAGCCGTCGGCATCCGGATTTTCATTCGGGTACTGGCTTGTGTTCATGGCGGAAAAGCCACTGTTTGCGGTACGCCCCACGCCGACAAAGAAGCTGGTCTCGCCGCTCTGGCCACTCACACCTGCCGAAGCGCGCGAACTGCTGTAGGAACCGAGTTCAATCGCGGCAAAGGCCTTCGACGCGCCCTGGCCCTTGCGCATGAAAACCTGGATCACACCACCTACCGCACCGCTACCATAAATCGCCGAAACGTTGCCGCGCACAACTTCCACACGATCAACCTGATCGAGCATGATGTGCTCCAGACTGACGCTTCCAGTGCTGTCCTGCTTTGTCAGCGGCACACCGTCGATCAGCACCAGAACCTGCAGCGAGGCACTACCACGCAGGAACAGACTGGCCGCTGTGCCACGACCACCGTTTTGCGTGAACTGAAAACCGGCTTCGCTCGCCAGCAGGCTCGGCAAATCGACAGCCTGCGAACGCTCAATCACGTCGCGCCCAAGCACCGTGGTATGCGGCAAGGCGTCGATCAGCAGTTGCTCGGAGCGGTTCGCCGTAACCACGGTTTGCTGGAGTTCAACGGTCCTGGGAAGGCCTTGGGCGGGTAGTTCGAACGACGCAGACAACAGCAAGGCCACGGCCAACAGGCGTTTGTACGGAAAACAATGTTTCATGAAAGGACTGGATCAACAAAACCCTCACCGTCGTCCCCGACAGTGCTTGGGCATTACGGTTGCGCGCCAGGCGTGCAACCACCGAGTTGGCCGGTATCCGGGCTGGTGGACCAACCTCCATCGCCTTCCCAAGCGTGTGTTCAAAACGCTCAGTGGCCGTGATGGAAGCGGAATCAAAATGATTCGTCCACTTACCGTTGCGGGGGCAGCGCAGGTTAGGCACGTGTTGAACACAAGCCCTCCTGCTTCCCGTTGAACTGCAGCGTGTGAACCACACCGCGAGCACCAACGGCCGGATTCTACCGCCGATTGGTTTACACAAACCCTACAATGGCATCCTATGGCGAACTCGACCCAAATCGACCAAATTACCGAGCGCGTGGAGCGCCTTCTTTTGCGCTATCAGGAACTGCAACGCACCAATGTCTTGCTGGGCGCGCAGCTTGATGCGCTGACACAGGAGCGCGACTCACTGAAATCCCGGCTCGGCGCAGCGCGTGCCAGGGTGGATGCGTTGCTGGAGCGCCTGCCTGAAGCAAGCTCCACCACCAAGCAATAGAGCACGGCATGAAACAGCTTGAAGTACAAATCATGGGACAGAGCTATCTGCTGGGTTGCCCCGAGGGCGGCGATCAGCAGTTGCTGCAAGCGGTCGAGCGCGTGGACAGCGCGATGTGCAAAATTCGCGATGGCGGCAAGATCAAGGCGCGCGACCGCATTGCGGTGCTGGCCGCGCTGAATCTCGCCTTTGATCTGGCAGACCAGAGCGCCCCGGTCGCAGGCTCGCAGGACGGCGCGACCGCGGCTGATCATGATTCGCTGCTCGCCTCTTTGCTGCAGCGACTCGACCTTGCGCTGGCCGACGACGGCAGGTTGCTGTAAGACAACTTTTTGGCGCGGCGTCGGCGCCCTGCAGAGCCTACAATCTGATTCGTCTGCAGTGCATGCCGGGCTGTATATTTCCTTGAACCAATGCTCATAGAGCCCGGGCTTGGAACATCGCCGTTCAAGCGTGATCATCTCGCGTCAGATGAACCCAATGAACAGTTGACCTCGCCCACCTGAACCCCGGTTCAGGATGCCGGTTCGGCGGCACTTGCAGACACCTTTTCCGCTTTTATCCACCGAAACAATCCCGGCATTGCGTCATTTAGCCTCTGCTGACGAACTGTTTCCGACAGCGCTCGGTAGTGGCAGCACATTCGCAGATCTTAACGATGCTGATGAACAGTGCAGGCCTATAACGGAGCCACCTCTCGCTTGAGCGCCTTGCGCAGTGCAAATGCGCACAGCCCAAGCGCCGTATCGGCCTCACTCAGCACGCGGCCCATGGTGATGAAGCCGTGAATCTGGCGTTCAAAACAGATGTACTCGGTAGCGACACCCGCACCCGACAGCGCGTCAGCGTATTGCATGCCTTCGTCGCGCAAGGGATCAAAGCCTGCCGTGATCACCATTGCGGGCGGCAGATTAGCGTGAGAGGCGGCCAATAGGGGGGATGCGCGCCAGTCCGCGTCATCAGCGGGTTCGGCAAGGTAGTGCTGATAGAACCAGGCGATCGCATCGCTGGTGAGCAGATAACCCTGTCCATTGCTGCGATGGGAAGGCGCCGTGGCGCGCATGTCGGTCGCGGGGTAGATCAACAGTTGAAACGCCGGCTGTGCTGCGCGAGCACGCAAGCCGAGGCAAACGGCCGCAGCCAGATTTCCGCCTGCACTGTCACCGCCGATGGCAGTCCGGCTTGAGTCGATCCCCAACGCCTGTGCTTGAGCGACAGCCCATTCAAAAGCTGCCAGCGCGTCGTCATACGCTGCAGGAAACCGGTGCTCTGGGGCGAGCCGGTAATCTACCGACAGCACCACGCACATCGACTGGTTGCAAAGCGAGCGGCACAGGACATCGTGGGTTTCAAGGTCACCGATGACGCCGCCACCGCCGTGCAGATACACCAGGGCCGGAAGTGGCTCTACGCTGTTGCTACCCATCGGGCGGTATTGCCGCACAGTTATCCGCGAAGTGCCTGACTCAATGGCATGATCCTGGACGTGCTGAACCTCGGGTGGATCGGGCTGGGTGAAAGTGCGCCGTAGGCGGTAGTTTTGTCGGGCTTCAACCACAGTCTGCATGTTTACGGGTGGCAGGCCGAGCGCCAAAATCATGTCAAGCAGCGCCCGGGCTTGAGGATCGAGCATACAAATGTCTCCTGTTATTGGATGTCGCAAGGCACGACTGATGATAGCGATATTGGGCCACGCATTTTCTCGACTGAAATATTTGGACGACATAATGCTTTCCATCCTTGGGTCAGACTGGGAGCAAAGACAGGAGGAGGCAAGAAGCTCGTCATGGTCCGCTCGGTTGAACGTCAGCAAGCCAAAAAGTGAAAGTTGGTAAGGTGTCTGCGAACGTCAGTAAACTCTCGAACTTCCGCGATCTCGGGGGCTATTCGGCCTCAGACGGTGGTCGGGTCCGCCGTGGACGCGTGTTCCGCTCAGCTCACCTGGCAGGGCTGACTCAGGACGATCTGGTACACCTGCGCTTACTGACCCTGACCCATAGCATCGACTTCCGAGGTGTTGCTGAACGCACTGCTTTGCCATACCAGATCCTCGGGGTTGAAAACCTTGCCTTCTCCATCGAACCGACCGTGGTTCGGAGATTGCGTGCCCGGATGGCTTTGGGAAAGATCCTGAGCACGGAGGAAACTGTAGAGGTGATGTGCGAGACCTATCGCGCCTTTGTGCATGAGCATGGCCCCACCTTTGCTCGTTTTCTGCGGCACCTGCTATTGCATCCAACGCCTGTCGTATTCCACTGTACGGCGGGCAAGGACCGAACCGGCTTTGCGGCGGCGCTCTTGCTGTCGATACTCGGCGTTGACCGCGGTACGATCATGCAGGACTACTTGCTGACGAATGAGCTGTATCATCGCGTTCCTTCATTGGAGGGGTCGGGTCCAGCGCACATCATGGACGTGGTGTGGCGAGTCCAGCCAGAGTTCCTGCAGGCTTCCTTCGACGTAATCGACCGGGACTACGGTGGACTGTCGGGTTACTTGTCGGGGTCGGTGGGGCTGCAGAGCAACGAGTTGCAGCAACTGCGCCTTGACCTGCTGGATTATTGAGCGGACCGCGAAGGAGAACAAACATGTCAGTCCAGAGCGGCAGGTCACAAACACCTTTCAGAGACATTGGCCCTACTCTGATATCAACCAATTTCAGTCGCGCCGCTCCTTTGCATCAAGAGGCGCCTAATAATCATTCGGCGTGTGCCCCGAGGACCCTCAGGAGCACAAATATGCTCGGAGGTAGCCATGCATGTATCCGATGTGGCCAGGCTCTTCGCTGGCTCAATTCCACAGGTCTACGACGAGTACATGGTTCCGTTGATCTTTGAGCCGTATGCTGTTGACCTCGCCTCCCGTGTCGCCAGTTGCCAGGCCTCATGCGTGCTTGAGATCGCAGCTGGAACTGGAGTCGTAACCCGGCACCTTGCAAGCGCCCTGGCGCCCGAAGTTCAGATCGTCGCGACAGATCTGAATCAGGCCATGCTTGACCGGGCCGCCGCAGTCGGTACGACTCGACCCGTCGAGTGGCGCCTGGCCGACGCGACGCAGCTACCGTTCCCGGACGAAAGCTTTGACGTGGTCGTCTGCCAGTTCGGTGTCATGTTCTTTCCGGACAAGCCAAAGGCATTCTCCGAGGCCAAGCGCGTCCTGCGCTCGGGAGGAACCTTCATCTTCAACGTGTGGGACACGATTGACCAGAACGAGTTCGCTGAGGCCGCCAGCTTCGCGTTGCAAGAGATGTTCCCAGCAGATCCACCTCGCTTCATGGCTCGCATTCCTCACGGGTACAACGACGCCGAGGTGATAGCAAGGCACTTGGCCGAAGGAGGATTCGCCCGTCGGCCTGTCATCACGACCTTGGCGGCGAAAAGCCGCGCCACATCGCCCGGAATTCCTGCGATCGCGTACTGCCAGGGAACGCCGCTCAGAAGCGAGATCGAGGCGCGGAGCCCCTCGCGATTGGTTGAGGCAACAAATGCTGCGGCCGCGGTAATCGGCGAGCGGTTCGGCCAAGGCGCCATCGAGGGCAAGATTCAAGCACATATCGTCATCGCCGAGCGATAAGCGGCTTGCGCCGTTAACCAGTCTTACATAAACCCGATCGGTGTGAAGCTGCCATTTTGATGACTCGCAGAGCTGCCAGACCCGTCTTCGGAGTTGGGCTATAGACGCAAGCGTATTCGCATCCGATATGCCATCATCCAAACATGGTAACTTCCGATACACACCCCGCCGCGCCATGACCAGCACCATCGATAACGCATCAGCCAAATACACACATCCCCTTGTGTTTTTGCTATTGATCATTCCGTTTGGCGCGGCCAGCGGTTTCCTGGGCGTTACCATCGTCTACCAGTTGGGTACAGCCGGGGTTGACCCGGTGACGATCGCGGTGCTCACGGGTTTGAGCTTCCTGCCCCATACCTTCAAGTTTCTCTACGCCCCTCTGGTTGATCTGACGCTGACCCGCAAAAAGTGGTTTGCGATCGCAAGCATCGCGAGTGCCTTGGGTATTGCCCTTCTGGGCGCCATACCTGCCACGGAAAATGGCCTGCCCTGGCTCAGAGTGTTGGTGGTAGCGGGCAATTTCGCCACGGCGTTGCTGAGCATGTCGGTTGAAAGCCTGATGGCCTATAACACCGCCCCACGCGAGATGGGCCGGACCGCGGGCTGGTTTCAGGCTGGCAATCTGGGGGGCGGCGGTCTGGGCGGTGGATTGGCCTTGGTCATTGCAGAAAACACGACTCACGCCTGGCTACCCGGCGCGATATTGGCAGTCGTCTGCCTCCTTTCAGGTATTGCCATCCGGTTTACGACCGAGCCCGAAGTGCACTTGCCCGACCTTTCGGATAGCCCACCGGTTAGCGCGGCCCGCCAAGACTTCGCACTTGTATGGCGCACGGTCAAGCGCGTCTTTCTCGATTTATGGCAAGTTGCCAGTTCGCGCGTGGGCTATCTGGGTCTACTTATCTGTTTTCTACCGATCGGTTCAGGCGCGGCGGGTAACCTGTTTCCACTGTTTGCTACCGAATGGGGTGCCAGTGCCAACGATGTTGCAGCCACCAGTGGTGCGCTAAGCGGCTTGCTATCGGCTTTCGGTTGCATGCTCGGTGGCTATTTCTGTGACCGTATGGACCGCAAGCTTGCCTATGCCGTATTCGGCATCATCATGTCGGTCTGCGCGGTTCTGATGGCGTGGGCACCGCACAATTTGAATATGTATTACGTATTTGTGCTGTCCTATAGTTTCATCGCCGGCCTGTGCTATGCCGCCTTTACCGCCGTCACGCTGGAAGCCATCGGTACCGGGGCTGCCGCCACCAAGTACAGTATTTTTGCTTCCCTTTCGAACACGCCAATTGCCTACATGGGCATCTTGAACAGCTTTTTCTACGAGAAGTCGGGCAGCAATGCCGGCTTGTACTCCGATGCGGCCATGGGTCTGGCCGGCGTGTTGGTGTTTCTGCTTGTTGCGGCGGTATCCAGGAGCCTGCACAACCAATACCTGCAAGGCCGTCACCCGATTTGAGCTGACTTGAACCAATGCCAATGCAGAATCAACTTCGTATCGCACGACCAGTCAGTAATTTGTTCCGTACCAGAGACATGTATATCCAGGGACTGGGTATGCACCTTATCGCCAGCTTTCAGGACCATGAGGGCTTTGACGGAATAATGCTTGGAAAGCTCGGTGCGCAGTACCACTTCGAGTTTACGCAGTGCCGAGACCATCCTGTGAAGCCGACCCCCACGCTGGAAGATTTGATGGTCATTTATATTCCAGACAAGGCAGAGTGGGAAAGCTCATGTGCAGACCTGGAGAGGGCCGGTTTCAGCTCAGTGGCTGCCTTCAATCCGTACTGGGAGGTCCGGGGTCGCACGTACGAAGACCATGATCGCTATCGCATCGTATTGCAGAATGCCGAGTGGCGCAATATCGCATTGACTTGAGTCTCCATCTCGGCCGTCACGGCGAGCGCCGCTTGCCGTCAGGGTTCCAGCTCAAACACGGCCATGCTCTCCACATGCGCAGTGTGCGGAAACATGTTCACCACACCTGCGGCGGAACATCGGTAAGCAGCGCGGTGCACCAACAGCCCGGCGTCGCGGGCCAGCGTTGAGGGATTGCAGCTGACGTAGACAATCCGCTTTGGAGGGCGCCAATGCTGTGCCCCTTGCGTCATCGGATTGTTGGCCGGATCGATCCGCTGCTGATGCAAATCAGCCAAGGCCTGGACCAGCGCAAAAGCGCCTTCACGCGGCGGGTCAATCAACCACTTGTCAGCCACGCCATCACTGATCAACAGCTCAGGCGTGATTTCAAACAGATTCCTGGCCACAAAATCCGTTTTTGCCAGTGTCCTGAGACTGCCGGCGATGCCCTGATTGAATCGATAGTTTTCACGGGAACGTGCCACCAGAGTCGCGCTGCCTTCGACCCCCAGCACCTCACGCGCCTGGCTTGCAATCGGCAGTGTGAAGTTACCCAGTCCGCAGAACCAGTCGATCACCCTCTCATCCCTGCTGGCATCAAGCAAGCGCAGTGCGCGCGACACCAGCACCCGGTTGATATGTGGATTGACCTGCGTGAAGTCGACCGGCTTGAAGGGCATGCAGATGCCAAATTCCGGCAAGCTGTAATTCAACTCCTGCGTGGCTGCATCGAGCAGATGCACGGTCTCCGGCCCCTTCGGCTGCAGCCACCACTGCACCGCACTGTGCTCTGCGGAAAATGCGCGCAATCGCCCAAGATCAGCCTGGCTCAAGGCTTCCAGATGTCGCAGTACCATTGCGATCACCGCATCGCCACAAGCCAACTCAATCTGTGGACAGGTCTCCCTGGCTTCCAAAGACTCAATCAGCGCACGCAAAGGAAGCAGCAAGGCGCTGACCGCCACGGGCAGCACGTGACACTCCTTCATATCGGCAACGTAGCGACTCTTGCGCTCGTGAAAACCGATCAGCACTGCGCCTTTCTTGCGCACATAACGCACCGACAGGCGCGCCCGGTAGCGATAGGCCCAGGCCGGACCCTCGATGGGCCGCAGAATCATGTCAGCCTTGACCTTGCCCAGATGCCACAGGTTGTCTTCCATGACGCGCTGCTTGACCGCCACCTGGGCTGCCACATGCAGATGCTGCATCTTGCAGCCACCACATGCACCCGAATGCAGACCGAAATGCGTGCAGCCTGGCTGGACGCGTTGCGCCGACTCGCGCGCAATCGCCGTCACCGTGCCCTGCTCCCAATTGTTTTTCTGGCGGCCAACCTGAACCGTCACGCGTTCGAACGGCAGCGCGCCCTCAATGAAGACCACCTTGCCGTCGCTGCGGTGCGCCACACCTTGCGCCTCCAGATCCAGCGACTCCACCAACAGCCACTCGGGCGTCGTACTCATCGATCCTGCGACGTCAAATTACCTGGCGGGCAGGTACTTGGCCGGATCGACCGGCTTGCCTTGCCGGCGCACTTCAAAGTGCAGTTTCACGCGGTCCGCGTCGCTGCTACCCATTTCAGCAATCTTCTGCCCTTTGCGCACCGACTGGTCCTCTTTCACCAGCAAGGTCTGATTGTGGGCATAGGCTGTCAGATAGGTATTGTTGTGCTTGAGGATGATCAGGTTGCCGTAACCGCGCAGACCGGCGCCGACGTAAACAACGCGACCGTCTGCGGCTGCCAGCACCGCGTCACCCGCAGCACCTGCAATGTCCAAGCCCTTGTTCTTGACCTCATCAAAGCCGGCCAGCACAGCGCCGGCGGTAGGCCAGATCCAGTTGAGTTCATCGTCTGGCGCAGCAAGCGGTGTTGGCGCAGAAACAGCCGGTGCGCTTGCCGCAGCCGCCTTTTCGGCTCCGGCCGGTCGCGCTGGCGCGGCAGCCGGCGCAACCGGTACTGCACTGCCCGCCTGCACCGGTTTGGCAATCGCAACACTGCCGACCGGCGGCTCAACACGCAACACCTGCCCGACTTCGATCCGATTCGGGTTTTCAACGCCGCTCCAGCGTGCAATGTCCTTGGCACCCTGGCCGTGGTCCAGACCAATGCGAATCAGCGTATCGCCAGGCTTGACCGTGTAATAACCGGGTTTTCCGGCATTCTCCCAACCAGGCAGTTGCTTGACCTGCGACGGCGCTGGCGTCGGATCAATCGCCACCACCATCGGCTTGCCCGGTGCAATGACCACACCCCGGTCTTCCACCGGTGCACGGTTAATCACTTTGGAGCCGCAGCCACCCAGCATGCTGGCAAGCAAGGCCAGTGCCAGCAACGAGCCGAGACGAAAACGTAAACCAGACATAGAACCTTCCTTCATGCAACGCCCGATTTTAAGGGGACAAAGTGAACACTTTCGAGCACCGACTGGCGCACACCCTGCTCCGTTTTTTCCAGCACCAACAGTGCTTGCTGCGCACCGCGGCCAACGCCCTTGACCACCGGCGCCACCAGACGTCCGCCAACGGCCAACTGATCAATCCAGGCCTGCGGCACAGCTTCCCCACCCGCTGCTGCAATGATGGCCGCGTAGGGCGCACCCTTGGCATAGCCCAGCATGCCATCACCAAACAGAAGGTGCAGGTTGGCCAGACGCAAGTGCCGCAGGTTTTCGCGCGCCTTTTCATGCAGGCCACGCAAACGCTCGATGCTGTACACCTCATCGGCCAGCCGACTCAGCACCGCCGCCTGGTAACCACAACCGGTACCGATCTCCAGCACGCGCCCCAACTTGCCGCTGACACCATGGCACAGCAACTCAGCCATGCGCGCGACGACACTCGGTTTGGAGATGGTCTGGCCCAGGCCAATGGGCAAACTGGTGTCCTCGTAGGCCTGATTGACCAGCGCGCTGTCAACAAAGCGGTGTCGTTCAATCTCCTGCAGCGCTGCCACGATCCGCGCGTCCGTCACCCCCTGCTTTGACAACCTGGCCACCATATTCATGCGCACCGCGCTCGAATCGAGTCCGATGCCGTGCGAAACCGTCTTGCCAGCCAGTGCTCCCTGTGCCTTGGGCCTGGCACTCGTACGATTGAGTTGCGCCGGAAATGAGGGACGCTCTTTCATGCTCAAACGAGGGTCGTCAGGCGGGCTGCCGTCTGAGCCCAGTAAGCCAGATGATCATGGTCGGTCAAGTCCACCTTCAGTGGCGTCATTGAAATGTGACCCTGCGTTGTGGCATGAAAGTCCGTGCCGTCCGCATCGTCCTTGACGGCACCGGCAGCACCGATCCAGTACATGGTCTCGCCACGCGGGTTGCTCTGGGTGATTACCGGCTCGGCCGCGTGCCTGCGGCCCAGGCGGCACAGCCTGACATGACCCAACTGGTCCAGGGGCAGATTCGGAATGTTCACGTTGAGCAGCCAGGCGCCTGCGCCAATCAATTTGTGATTCGACATCTGCAGCACCAGTTCACGCGCCTTGTGCGCGGCGGCGTCGAGATGCGCCCAGTTCTTCTCGACCTGAGAAAACGCAATCGCCGGCACACCAAAAAGATAGCCTTCCATGGCCGCCCCAACCGTGCCGGAGTAGATCGTGTCATCCCCCATATTGGCGCCGTTGTTGATGCCTGAAACCACCAGATCCGGCCGATAACCCAGCATCCCGGTGAGCGCAATGTGCATGCAATCAGCCGGTGTACCGTTGACATATCGAAAGCCGTTGGCAGCGCGATTCACATACAGGGGGCTGTGCAGCGTCAGTGCGTTCGATTTGGCACTGTTGTTCTGTTCTGGCGCGATGACCTCGACCTCGGCCACATCTTTCAGGGCTTCGTAGAGTGCCACGATACCGGGCGCCTGATAACCGTCGTCATTCGAAATAAGAATCTTCATGGGCAAGGGAGTTATTCTTCATTGTAGGGTGCAGCGTCGTCACGCCTGAGACAATAGCAGCAAGCGTCAACCTCTATCATTGACGCAACTTCCTTGGAGACCTCCCATGCATGCCTGGCTTTGTGAAAACCCCGTGGGCGCCGACGCCCTGACCTGGAAAGAGCTCCCGACGCCGCAGCCCAAAGCTGGCCAGGTGCTGCTCGAAATCAAGGCAGCCAGCCTGAATTTTCCGGATCTGCTGATCGTGCAAAACAAATACCAGATGAAACCCGCCCTGCCCTTCGTGCCTGGTTCCGAGTACGCCGGCATCGTGCAGGCGGTGGGCGAAGGTGTCACGCACCTGAATATCGGTCAACACGTGGCCTGCCTGTCAGGCACCGGCGGTTTTGGCACGCACACGATAGCGCCAGCCGCACTGTGCATGCCGCTGCCCGACGCCTTCCCTTTTGTGGACGCGGCCGCCTTCATCATGATTTACGCCACCTCGCATCACGCACTGGTGGACCGGGCGCAGCTCAAGGCCGGTGAAACCGTGCTGGTGCTGGGCGCTGCCGGCGGTGTTGGCAGCTCAGCCATCCAGATTGCCAAAGCCTTTGGCGCAAAGGTGATTGCCGCCGCTTCCACAGATGAAAAGTGCGCACTCTGCAAATCGATAGGCGCAGATGCCACCATCAACTACAGCACCGAGAATCTGCGCGATGCGGTCAAGGCACTGACCGATGGCAAAGGCCCGGACGTCATTTATGACCCGGTGGGCGGCGACCTCGCCGAGCCCGCCTTTCGCACGATTGCCCGGCGCGGTCGCTACCTGGTCATCGGGTTCGCTGCGGGCGGCGCGATTCCGGCTCTGCCGCTAAACCTGCCGCTGCTCAAGGGAGCTTCCATCGTCGGTGTCTTCTGGGGCGACTTTGCCAAGCATGAGCCCAAGGCCAATGCCGCGCTGATGATGGATCTGGCCAAAATGTACGGTCAGGGCAAGATCAAACCGGTGATTGACCGCACCATGCCAATGGCCGAACTCAAGGCCGCCTTTGCCCACATGGGCTCGCGCGGCGTCATGGGCAAACTCGTGATGGTCAACTGATCGCGTCGCCCACGCGTCGCAAGGCGCTCTGGCGCCGCTCTGCCTCCCGGGAACTGTTTT
>CAITQH010000170.1 GCA_903894475.1 uncultured beta proteobacterium | reverse complement strand
ACTGCGTGCCAGTTCCTGGCGAACGGAAGAATGGAATAACATCCCGACCTATTATGAAACATTGCGGGCTGCCGTTGCGCCCCTGACAAAAGGTGATTTATGAATTTTGAACTCAAGACGCTCGACCTGGCTGCTGCCGGTAACGAAACTTGCGACGCCCTGATTGTGCTACTGGGTGCTGCTTTCAAGCCGGGCAAGGATGCCTTGTCAACGTTGGTGACTCAGGTGCAGAAGGCGGGGGATCTGGAAACCAAAGCAGGTAAGTCCCTGCAGATTTACCGCCCGGCAGGGATGGCTTGCTCGCGTCTGGTGCTGGTCAGCGTGGGCGAGGGTTCTGCCCGGGAACTGCGCCAGGGCGTGGCCAGCGCCGTCACCGCCATCAAGGGCGACAATTTGAAAAAGTTGGTTCTCTGTTTTTCCAGTGAACCCAAGGCCGAGGGCCTGCGCACCAGCATGGCCGCGGTTGCCGAAGCCAGTTATGTGTTCACGACGACCAAATCCAAGCCCGAGCCGCGCACCCTGCAACGGGTGGTTGTCGCCCTGCCAGCCGCAGCCAAGCTCAAGTCAGTGTTTGAGCAAACGGCGGCGGCGGTTGCGGGTATCGAGTACGCCAAGGAATGGGCGAATCGTCCTGCCAACCATGCCACACCCAGCCTGCTTGCGGGTGCGGCACGTGCCTTGGCCAAGTACCCGAAGATTGCCTGCCAGGTGCTCGGTCCGAAGGAAGTGGCCAAACTCGGCATGGGCTCCTTCATGGCCGTGGCGCAGGGATCGCAGGAGGCGCTGCGCTTTATTGTCCTTCGTTACACGGGCGCGGCCAAGACGGTGGCGCCGACGGTGCTGGTCGGCAAGGGCATCACATTTGACAGCGGCGGCATCTCGCTCAAACCAGCGCCGGAAATGGACGAGATGAAGTTTGACATGTCGGGTGCCGCCAGCGTGCTGGGTGTCTTTCGGGCTCTGGCCGCACTGAAGCCTGCCATCAACGTGGTCGGCCTGATTCCGGCCTGTGAGAACTTACCCGACGGTCGCGCTATCAAGCCCGGTGACGTGGTCAATAGCATGAGCGGGCAGACTATTGAGATCCTCAACACCGATGCAGAGGGCCGTTTGGTGCTTTGCGACGCACTGACCTATGCCGAGCGTTTCAAGCCCCGCGCCGTGGTGGACATTGCCACCCTGACCGGCGCCTGCATGATTGCTTTGGGTGGCGTGCGCAGTGGCCTGTTCGCCAGCAACGACGAACTGGCGGCGGCGCTGCTGGCCGCTGGGGAAGCGAGCTCCGATCTGTGCTGGCGCATGCCGTTGGACGAGGACTACGCTGAAGGACTGAAGAGCAATTTTGCCGACGTCGCCAACGTTGCCGGGCGTGCCGGTGGTGCCATCACGGCGGCCAAGTTCCTGCAGCGTTTTGCCGGCAAGTTTGCCTGGGCGCATCTGGACATCGCCGGAACAGCGTGGAAGAGCGGCACTGCCAAGGGTGCCACCGGGCGGCCGGTGGCCCTGCTGCTGCAGTACCTGCTGGCTTCAGCCAAGTAGCTTCGCAGACAAGGCCAATGACCGAGGTCGCCTTTCACTTCAACGCGCCTGATAGCCTGGCCTACGCCTGTCGTCTGCTGCGCAAAGCCGTTGGCAGCGGCGCCAAGGTAGTGGTGACCGGTCCGCCAGACACACTGCAGGAGCTTGATGCCTTGCTCTGGACTTTTTCTGCGACCGACTTTGTGCCTCATTGCCTGGCCGACAGCGAAGCCCACGTGGTCGCGGCCTCACCGGTGATTCTCTCGACCTCGATAGCCACCGCGGCGCATCAGCAGGTACTGCTCAATCTTGGGCGTTTGGTGCCAGAGGGATTTGACCGTTTCGAGCGCGTCATTGAACTGGTCGGACAGGGCGAGCAGGAGCGTCAACTGGCGCGCGCGCGCTGGAAGCAGTACACCGACCGTGGCTACGCCATCACCCGGCACGACCTGACCTTGAAAACGTCTGACTGATGAATTCTTCACCCCGCATCCCGCCGCGCTTTCTGCCGACACTGACCGAAATTGTGCAGGCGCCGCCCACCGAAAGCGCACTGGCACCCAGGCTCGATCCGCTGATCGAACAGCAGGTGCGTGCACTCGTGCGGACGCTGGTTGCAGAGCATTTGGAGAGTCTGCGAGCGACTTTGCGGGAGCGGGGAAGCGAGACCGACGCCAAATAATCCGCGCTTTGGCTGTGGAATTGGTGACTTCCCTAGGTAAAGTCGGCCGGAATTGAGTTATCGTGTAGGCCGTGGAATTAGTCATTAATTCACATTTTTTTTAAACTTTGGAGTTGTCTATGCAAATGAAATTGAAAATTACCGCTGCTGCCGCATTGGCAGTTGCCGCTGGCGTGGCGATGGCCCAAGACGTGCAAGTGGTCAAAATTGGCCATGTGGCACCAATGTCTGGTGGTCAAGCCCACTACGGCAAGGACAATAACAACGGCGCCCTGATGGCGGTTGAAGAACTCAACACACAGAACATCGTTATCGGTGGCAAGAAGATCAAATTCGAACTGCAGTCTGAAGACGATGCAGCGGACCCGAAGCAAGGTACCGCCGTGGCGCAGAAGTTGTGCGACAGCAAGGTTGCAGGCGTTGTCGGTCACCTGAACTCGGGTACCACGATTCCGGCTTCCAAGGTCTATAACGACTGTGGTATTCCGCACGTCACGGGCGCTGCAACCAACCCCAACCTGACGAAGCCCGGTTACAAGACCACGTACCGCATCATCGCCAATGACAACGCCCTGGGCGCTGGCCTGGCAGCTCATGCCTACTCGACCCTGAAGCTCAAGACCGTCGCCATCATCGATGACCGTACGGCTTACGGCCAAGGCGTTGCCGAAGTGTTCAAGAAGACCGCTCTGGCCAATGGCATGAAGGTGGTTGACGAGCAATTCACCAACGACAAGGCAACCGACTTCATGTCGATCCTGACTTCGATCAAAGCCAAGAAGCCTGATGCGATTTTCTTCGGCGGTATGGATCCCCAAGCCGGCCCGATGCTGCGTCAGATGGAACAGCTCGGCCTGACCACCACCAAGTACTACGGTGGTGATGGCATCTGCACTGCAGAAGTTGCCAAACTGGCTGGTGGCGCCAAGACGCTGGAGAACGTGATCTGCGCCGAAGGTGGCGCGTCGCTGGAGAAAATGCCTGGTGGTACCGCATGGAAGGCCAAGTACGACAAAAAGTTCCCGGGCCAGTTCCAGGTTTACAGCCCGTACACCTATGACGCAACTTTTGTCCTGGTTGACGCCATGAAGCGCGCCAATTCGACCGATCCGAAGGTGTACACCGCCAAGCTGATCGAAGCCAACTACAAGGGCGTTACTGGCACCATCGCGTTTGAACCCAATGGCGAGTTGAAGAACCCGTCGATGACCCTGTCGGTCTACAAGGCTGGCAAGAAGACCGCACTGTAATCTCTGCGTTCTGCTTACGAGAAAAGGCCACCTTCGGGTGGCTTTTTTCTTGGCTTGCGGACGGTGGCGCTCCAATTGGCGCCATGCCTCAGTTAAAATTCAATTCGCTGGAGCGGTGGATGAGCGGTTTAAGTCACACGCCTGGAAAGCGTGCGAGGGGTAAAACCCTCCGGGGGTTCGAATCCCCCCTGCTCCGCCAGCAGGCTTGGGGGTAGAGCAAATATTTGCTCTACCCCACACATCCACAGTACGGGGTCTGATCCATGTCCACACCAGATTTTTCACAGGGCGCCGCCTTTGTGCGCGGGCAGTACCTACCCATTTCCCAGGCCAGTATTCCCATCACCGACTGGGGCTTTTTGCGCTCCGACGCCACCTACGATGTGGTGACGGTGTGGGATGGCGCTTTCTTCCGGCTCGACGCACATCTGGAGCGCTTCCGGCGCAGTTGCCAGCGCTGGCGGCTCGACACCGGTCTGACGGACGAGCGAATCGGCGAAGTATTGGCGCAGTGTGTGCGAATGAGTGGCCTGCGATCTTCTTATGTGGAGATGATTTGCACACGCGGTCAGCCGCCCTGGGGATCACGCGATCCGCGTCTCGCTGTAAATCAGTTTTATGCCTTCGCCGTGCCCTTTGTCTGGATTGCCAATGCGCAGCAGCGCGAACAGGGTCTACATGTCATGATTAGCGACGTGCAGCGCATCCCTGCGGCCTCGGTGGATCCATCGGCCAAGAATTACCACTGGAATGACCTGACCATGGGCCTGCTCGGCGCGCTCGACGCCGGGGCCGACACGGTGCTATTGGTCGACTGTCTTGGCAATGTCGTTGAGGGTCCCGGTTTTAACGTCTTTTGCGTCAGTCGGGGAGCATTGGTTACACCAGGGCAGGGCATGCTCGAAGGCGTGTCACGCCGCACTGTGATCGAGATTGCGCAATCGCTGGGCCTGGAAGTCCAGGAGCGAGTCTTGCCGGCCGATGAATTGCGCGGTGCGCAAGAAGTGCTGCTGTCAACTTCGGGTGGCGGTGTGCTGCCAGTGACCCGGGTGGACAAGCAAGCCATTGGCAGGGGCAAACCGGGTCCGATTACAGGTCAGTTGGTGCAGACCTATTGGGCCTGGCATGATGACCCGACTTACAGCCGGGCGATTGACTACACGCTTTGATGCTTCAACCCAGCGCCTTGTAGAGCATGTAGGCGGCCAGCAAATACAGGATGCTGGCAAAAGCCCGCTTGAGTTGTTTGACCGGCAATTTGTGCGCAGCGCGCGCGCCTAGCGGCGCGGTGAGCACGCTGCAACTGGCAATCACTACCAGTGCGGGCAGCCAGATGTAGCCAAACGAGTAGGGTGGCAGATTCTGCACGCTCTGGCCGGCGATGACATAGCCGACGACGTTGGCCAGTGCGATCGGAAAACCAAGTGCTGCCGATGTGGCCACTGCGTTGTGAATGGCCACATTGCACCAGGTCATGAAGGGCACGCTGACAAAACCGCCACCCGCGCCGACCAGGCCTGACAGGAAGCCGATCACGCTGCCAGCGCCTATCAGGCCGCCGATACCAGGTACCTGGCGCGTCGGTGCCGGCTTCTTGTCAAGAAACATTTGTGTTGCCGAAAAGCTGACGAAGAGCGCGAAGAACAGGGCCAGCGACGAGCCTTTGAGCATGGCAAATACGCCCAAGCTCGCCAGCGCACCGCCGAGCACGATGCCGGGTGCCAAGCCCTTCACCAGATCCCAGCGCACGGCGCCCCGTTTGTGGTGCGCACGCACGCTCGAGATGGAAGTGAAGATGATGGTCGCCATGGAAGTTGCTATCGCCATCTTGACGGTCAGGTCGGCTCCAACCGATCGCGCCGACAGAATCAGCGTAATGAAGGGAACCATCAGCATGCCCCCACCAATGCCCAAAAGGCCGGCCAGAAAGCCAGTAGCCAGGCCAAGAGAAGCAAGTTCAGCGATCAACAGCGGTTCTAGATTCATTTTGGAGGGAGGGGGTGCTTATGAAGTACTTGCGCAGGAAGCGCGTGCAAGTATCGCACTGTTCAAAATTCAGCCTGCGCAGCAAGCAGCCTCAACAGCTGCCGCAGTTCGCCGGCAGGACCCTACTTTTCTTCCGGAACCGTCCGGGGCTGTTGCAATGCGTCCTGTACCGCTTGCTTGAACTGCTGCTGAAGCTGCTTGGACTGCTCGCCAGGCGCTCCCGGCGAGCTGGCGGCAGTTTGTGAGCCGCCTGTTGTGGATGCTTCGAGGGAAGGCACGATTTGCTGCGTTGAGGCGAACTGCTTTTTGACCAGAAAACCCACGACGGCAAGGCTGAGCAACAGACTTATCAGACCAAAGACTCCCTTCATCGCACAACTCCTTTGTTGATCTCGCTGAGTTATCGATCAGCCCGACCGAGTTTGCCAATCAGCACCGTCATGCCGCTAAAAACGGTGTACCTGGGGGTGTCGCTGTTGAGACCCTGGGCAAAGCCGGCGTCGAGCACGACGCGCTGGTTCAGCGAATAACTGGCCGCCAACATGTACTGCGCAGTAGACGCGGCCCCCCGCTGCTGCGTGCCGGACAAGTCAAACGAGAAAGTCCAGCGTTCCCCCATGGCGTGCGAAACGGCAGCGGCCCAGGTCCACTGGTTTTGTCCCTGGTTGGCGGACACACTGCCCAGGCGTGTGCTCATCAGGTTGGTGTCCAGATGAAAGCCATTGGGCAGGTCAAGACCGTAGATGCCCTTGAGGCTGTAGTCACGCTCACCCGAGCCCAGCCCCTCGGATGCGGTCGCGAACTTGACAGTTGCCTCCAGCCCCAGGCTCATGCCTTCTATTGCATCAGGCGCGCGGTACTTGAGGGTGGCAGTGCTGTCACCACGTCCGGTGAAATCGGCGCCAAACTGTGCCGGCGTGACCGCCACATAAGCATCACCGCCCAACAGCAGCGCGAATTGATCGTTGAGCGAGTATTTCAGTAGATAGGGCCAACTGCTGCGCGCATCAAAGCCATTACCGCCCAGCCGCTGTCCACCAAATTCCAGTTCGAGCCAACCGGGTGCCGAGAGGCTGGCACCACTGGTAACCGTGGGCCGAAAAGGCGTGGCGCTGGGCTCTGCCTCTTCAGAGTGGGCCATCGGAGCCAGCATCGAAATACACAGGCCAAAGCCGGCCGCGGCGTGGATGGCACAAAGGTTTTGGAGTTTTTTGTTCATGGCTTGTGTAATTAGATGAAATAAACCGGCGTCAGAGGGTCGAGCTTGCCATTCACCTGGCATCAGCTGGGGTCTGTGTCATTTTCGGTGATCTTCTGCCAGGCTTTGACAGCGCCTTCGGTGTTATCAAAAACCTTGACACCCGCCAGCGGTGAAGCCTGCAGAAACGCAAAACCCTGGCCGCCGACCCAGATTCTGCAGCGCCTGGGTACAGCGCTACGCAGTGCCACCAGGTAGGAACGCGCAGCATCCGGGCGCAACACGACGCTGGCCGAGATTGCAAGCACCGTGATGCCCCAGTCCTTGACCGCCTGCACCACATCCGAGACCGGCGTCTGCGCACCCAGATTGAAGCACTCTGCACCTAGCAGCGTGAGCGCTGCCTGCACCGACAACAAGCCCAAAGCGTGCAATTCGCCAGGCGGCGTGGTCAGCAGGATGCGCTGTTGCAAGTCTCCTGGCTGGCGCCCCAGCAAGTGACTTTGCACCACCGTCTGCACGGCATCGGAGTAATGGTGCTCGGCGTGCACGCCAAGGCGTGCGCCAGCCCAGGCATCACCGACCGCCCTATTGAAGACTGGCAAGTGGCGCAGGACAAACTCAGCCAAGCCCTCGGCCTCGATCAAATCGGCGATATAGCCGCGCACCATCCCGGGCGCGCTGCCCGGCGCCAGACAGGCCAGCAATTGCTGCGCCACTTCATCAAGTATCAGCGCACTTGGCTCGGCAAGGCTGCTCGCCAACAAACCCTGCAACTGTTTCAAAGACAAGGGCGCCAGCTTGCCCGGGCGCAGGCCTTGAGCCACCAACTGCATGATCAGTCGCAGTTTGGGCAGGTCATTGGCTTGATAGAGGCGCTGTCCGCGCGCACCACGCTCTGGCAGGGGAAACTGGTAGCGCAACTCCCACTTGCGCAGCACTTCGCGTGACAGGCCTGTGGCCTGTTCAATCTCGGCTTGATTCATGGCAACAAAGTGTACAAGGATTAACTCTTAAAAGGCGTCAAATTACTGTCCTGGACAGTTTGTGAATAATACACCTTTGCAAAGATCGGACCTTTGCGAACCAATCAACGAATCGATCAGATCAGGCATGCCGACGGCACTACAAACTGCAGGGCCAAACGGAGCAAGGCGCGACACCGTTCTTGTTGTCGACGACAGCCCGGACATCCGTCTGCTGATGCGTATCACCCTGGGCAAGAAATACGAGGTGCTTGAGACCGACAGCGGCATGCAGGGCATCGAACTTATCCAACTTTATCAGCCCCCACTGATTCTGCTCGACATCATGATGCCCGGCGCAATCGATGGCTTGCAGGTACTCGATTTCGTCAAGCCCTTCAGCCCGCGCGACGTGGTCGTCTGGGTCGAAAGCAAACTGCAATGAGCCAGATCAAGTCGACGACGCGTCTGTTCGAGGACCGCACGGTGGCGCTCGGATTACTCGGCGATGTGCAGCACCAGTTGTTGCGCAACCGATTATTGATCGATGCCAGCGTGCAGGACCCAAGCAAAGGGTCGTTCACCATGAGCACTGATAAAGCAGAAGAATCGACGCTCCGACCGCCCCCTGATAGCCCGATAGAGGGCGCTTTTTGGTGGTGTCGCTACGTGGGTGCTTAGAATTGCCACCTAATGGCGCCAATCATCACGAACCTGTCTGATCTGCGCGCCACCCTTGCCCGCTGGCAATCGGAACATGACGGCGTTGTTGATTCGGCGACCACAATCAATCTCAAACACCTGCTCTGGCTGGCTCCTATTGGCGTCGTGCTTACGGCACTGCATGTTCTGATACTGGGTTGGTCATTGCTTTCGGGAACTTATCAGGGCGTGACGCTCACTTGGGCAAGGGCATTGTTTACCGCCCATTCAAGCATGTGCCTGGCGATGATCCTTCTCACCGTTGCGGCAAGGAGACTGGACCCCACTCGCCCCACGCGATGGGGCCATCGATTGCCGGTTGCGGCAGTGGCCGTCTGCTTGTTGTTTGCCGTCATGATTGTGACCATTGATCAATGGGTGACCCCGAATATCACGCCGTTTTTCATTGGCTGTCTGCTGACCAGTCTGCTTTTTTACGTTCGACCACTGCAGTCGGGCGCTCTGTATCTGTCGGCGACCGTGGCCTGTCTTTTTGCGATGGGTCTGACCCAGAGCACCCCCGAACAGCTTTTTTCAAATCGGCTCAATGGCTTCACCGTCGGCCTACTGGCGTGGGGCTTGCAGTTTGTGATGTGGCGCAACTACACCACCATCACGCGCCAGCAACACCAACTTGAGCAACTCAATGCCAATCTGACCGGCAAGCAGGCGGAACTGGAGCGCCTCGCCCGCAACGACATGCTGACCGGACTGCCGAACCGCCTGGCCGCCACCGAGCGGCTTCGCACCGAGTTTGTCAGCATGAAGCGGTCGCAGAGCGTCTACGCGGTGCTGATGATGGATATCGACTTCTTCAAGCGCGTCAACGACACCCATGGTCATGCGGTTGGCGATCAGGTGTTGCAACGGGTGGCAAAAAGCTTGCGTGCATTGTTGCGCGAGAGCGACTTCGCAGCCCGTTTTGGTGGGGAAGAATTCCTGGCCCTGTTACCGACGACAGACATGCCGGCCGCACTTCAGGTCGCGGAGAAACTGCGTCAGGCAGTCGCATCCTCACCTGACCCGATTGCGGGACCAATTACGCTGAGCATTGGCCTGTCAATGGCCACACCTGATCAAGTTGACGAAGATACTGCTGTTGGTGAGGCCGACGATGCCTTGTACCGTGCCAAACGCGAGGGGCGCAACCGGGTTCAGCTTGCCTCGGAAGCGGTGGAGCAGGTCGAGGCGAGGGACGCCGTTCCAGCCAAATTGCTGCAATTGGTCTGGCGATCCAAGTATGAAAGCGGGAACCAGACCATCGATTTACAGCACCGGGGACTATTTCGCAGGGTCAACAAGGTGTTGCTGGCCGCACTCAATGGACTTCCGGCACAGGAGTTGATTGCGTTGGTGGACGTCTTCAACGCCGAGGTGGTCCAGCATTTCCAGGACGAAGAGGCCATCATCACACAGGCAGGATATCCTCAAGCACTTGAACATGCGGTTTCGCATCAGGCTCTGATCAACAAGGCAACGAGTCTGACAAAGCGCGTTCGCGCCGGGGAAGTTTCTGTGGACGATCTATTTCAGTTCCTGGCGCATGACGTGGTCGCACGCCATATGCTCACTGCCGATTGTGAGTTCTTTCCCTATCTTCAGCGCTCAGAGCGAACGCCGACATCGGTCTAGCACACCCACAGCCATAGTCTGCGATCAATTCGACTCGGTGTAGCTTGGCCAGGGCTGTTGCTGCTTTGGTGGAACGAGACGCACGCTGGCCAAACGGATCGGTCGCATTTGATTGTCCAGCGTGGCGCGCGAAGCGCAGCAGGTTGTCGATGGTGTGACACTGTTACTGATCTTTCCAGAATTCACGACAGCAGCTTTCGTCATCGCGAGGCCTCAGGCCTTGGCGATCCATGCACCCTGATTTCATTGGTCGTTTTGGTGGAGAGGATGAGGTTCTCACAGTCTCCACCAATAGTAATATAAATCAACAAGTTACGGTATATTTTTTCGTATTTGTGCATCACCATTGTGCACCACTTTGTGAGAGCCGCGGCACAGTCCTGCAAGCAACTCATGCGGGGGCCACCCCGATATAGCGCACTTGGCTGGCAACGTAACCGAATATACACCGCGACAACTCACTGCGGCCTCGGCTCCAAGGCAATGGCATTGTCTGCACGACACTTTGCATCGGTCTTCCGCACTTCTGCCGATGCCTGACTTAACGAGCTCAACGTGGGCTCGGGGATGCCCCACCGGTTCATTACCGGAGTCAACCCAAGTCGGTTGTAAAAGCCTTGTCCGAAGACCTTTTCCATACAGAATTGGTATTTGAGATAGTTGGAACTCATGATTTGCTCTTTCGTAGCTCCGTGCACAACGCTGGCGCTCGCGACCGCTGCTATGAGAACGAGAGAATATTTCATGTCTATAAAAATAAAGCCTCGCCCATTAGGGCGGGGTTGGTTGACTGCCTGTGCTGCCGCCTTGCGGTGTTCTTGGTCGGGGCACTATGCGGTAGTAGTACTCATGCCAGAGCGGTGGCCGCAGAGGTGGCATGCGACGACCAAGGGCCTCCTGTTCCACCCAGTCAATGCCTCGTAAAACATCTCGGTCCACAAGCCGCAGTTCGCGACCCATGCTTGTCACCGCGTCACGATAGGCTGTTCCACCGGCGCTTCTTTTTAGCATGCGCATAGCATGCTGGTGGGCATCCTTTGTGTTGTGCAGTGGCGATAACTTGGCGGCAATGTCCAAAACCACACTCCAGCCGTAATGTGTATGGCCAGCGACGGCACCCCGGAACTTGAGTGAACGCAGTAACAGTGAAGCTTTTGTCACCCAGTGCGACTCGCAACGTTTTTGCAGAGCTGCAACCTCGTCTTCGGAGCATTTGCTCCAAAAGTCGGGGGAGGGCTTGACGAAAAACGCCTCCCAGATGGCTCCCAGTGACGGGGACGTGAGAGACACGGGGGTGGTGGTCTTGGTTGCGTTGGTTTTTTTCATGTCGTGTTGTTAGAAAAAATCACTCATGCAGCGTCGTTGGCCATTTTCAACCTTAATGTGACACCAGTTCCAAAAGGTCCGCTACACCCAGCGCCGCAGACTCTCGAATGTCATTGTTCCACATTAGCACGTCAAAATGAAGTCTGCCGCCTTCGCCGCCTGGCTCGCAGCTGTGAAGATGGCGCGCTTGTCGCTCTTCAGCACTTTGAGCCAGCAATTCACATAGTTTGCATGGGCTTCAATCGTTGCGTCAACCATGCCCAGTTGACCAACCGTGAACGCTGCGCCAAGCTCTGCAACAAGCTCTTCAAAGGCGTAAGCATCGTCGCCAAAGCGTTTGCCAAATTGCCGGTTTAGTCGGCTTTCATGACCGGTCCAGTGGGTCAATTCGTGAAGCGCAGTCGCATAGAAATTTTCAGGGGTCGTGAAGCGCTCACGCTCGGGCAGGCATATTCTGTCGTGACGGCTGGAATAGGAAGCTTTGTCGAACCCGTAGTCAATGCGGGCCTTGCTGCTTGTCAGAATTTGCTCTGCGTTCTGGCTTGCGTTGAAGTCCACCACCGCTGGCGCCGTGAGGTCGGCGGTCAAGCCGTCAATCTGTGCCACATTGAAGACCCAAAACGGCTTGGCCAGAAAATAGCTCTCGCCGTCGTCATCCTCCTGGCCAGCGTCCTTCTTTTGAACGGTCTGGTAATAGACACACATTACCGACTTCTGGCCCTTGCGGACCTGCCCGCCCAGTTCTGCGGCTTGGTTGTAAGTCAGCCATCTGCTGACGGCATATCCCCTTTCTGACATTTCAGCCCACATCAGCAGCACATTGATACCGTGATACGCCTCGCCGGTCTTCGCATTGACGGGCAGGCCTGAAGCTTTACGGGTTGTCCAGCGCGGCCCAGTCTTTGTGGTGCCACGCTCCAGCAGCGTGACAATTTTGTCTGTGATGACTTGCCGAATGTCCATTGTGTGCCCCTTGAAATTGGTTTCGAGGGCTCGACTGATTACCCTCGCTCTTTGACCTGGCGCATCCCTCGGGGGACGGGAGGGGGTGGTATCTGGGCGTCAAAAAACGGACTCTTTAGCCCGCTGTCTTATCACCCCCACCAAATCCCCGGCACAAGTCCGCGGGCGTTTGCGTGGGGGTGGCAGGCTAAAGCGTCCGGTTTGGTTTTGGGCTTGGGAGCACGGGCGTCCGAAACTGCCGTGACACCAAGCCTGCGACTGGCGCGACAGTTTTAGCTCGTGTGGCGTCTGGTAAGTCGTGTCTTCCTACAGAACGCTAACAGGCTCGGTATCCCCCATTTGGGGGATACCAAACTCTTCGCCAGACTGGATAATCCAACTGCAGACCTCCTCGATTGGCTCATCACAAAAGGCGCATGTCTCACTCAATGGAAGTTTTCGTTAAAGTCATACCCCGAATTATTTTTGGCAGTTTTGGGCTGTTGCAGCTGCTTATGGCTGTGGGGATGCAACTGGGGTTATCGCACCCGCGTCCGCCCGGCAAGGTGATACCGCCGGAGATGGCGCTGCTTTTTATTTTGTTGTTTTATTACGGCGGTGCCGTCGCATTGACCCTGGGTCTTTTTGGGGGGTTTCCAGCTTGGAGCCATGCTTTTATTCCTCGGACGTTACGAGAGCAATTTAGGGCTCTGTACAAAGCGCGTGAGGTGGCGCAAGCGAACCCTGTTTCGCCGTACGGCAGGTGGAGCCGATTGCAGGTTCGCTTGGTGCAGTGGACAATGGTTCCACTTTTTGGATGGCTTTTCACGTTCTTAGGTTTTGCTGTGACCTTTTTTGGACGTACCACTTGGGTGGTTGGCGCTTGCGTTGGAGGGATATTGGCCGTAGTGTTGGCAAACGTTTTGAAGCGTCGATGAGTTGGCAGAACATCACTCGATGAGGATGCTCGTTGATAACTAACAGGCCCGGGCGCCCGCTGCGCAACGTGCACGGTAACCATACAGTGAAATCGACGCCGCGCGGAACCCAACACCAACGCCCTTGTGGGCGTTTAAAACTTGTGCCTACACCTCTGGACGCGATTTAGAACGGTTCTAAAACGCATACCCAGGGGAACCAATTGCATCAGCAAACTGTAGAAACAAGTCCGACATCAACGCACAACGGCATAGAGCCGTGCTGCCAGCCTGTCGGCCTTACAGACGAAGAACTTACGGCGCACGGCATCATAAAAATCCAAGCCTACGCGCGGGCAAGCTCCGCTCCGACGGGCAGTGCAATCCGCTCTAAACGTGCTCGTGAAAGGGCCGCAGCATCGGGTGCCGGGCAGTTGAACGTCACCGCGCCAGTGCTGGCGCATCCAACTCTACGGGCAATTGCACGGGACTTGCAGGCCGGCTCGGCACTGTGCGAAGTGCTTCGAGGCGCGCTGACTGCCGAAGTACAAAAGACGGCACCATTCGCCTTGGTCACGGTGACCACCGACCGGGCCGCTGTCACGGCACCTGCCATGCGCCAAAAAACGAATGTTTTGGCTGCTTGGAAGACATGGGTCGCGGCGTGGTGGGCGATGGGTGCAAAGTTCTTCCATCGATGAAGTATTGAAACTGCCGTGTTTTACTGGGTAAGATGGCTGACGGTCACCAGAACATATCTTTCAAACAACAAGCAAGGCAGGGGGAGTCCCAATGATTTTTACGTACAGGTCAACGCTCGTTGACCGGCAGGGCGGTCACGCCAAAAACATAGCGACGGCCATTGACACTGATAAGTGGATTGAATGGCTCAAGGCCGATAAGTTGGGTCTCTACGGGAACACGGCGGAAGTCGTCGAAAAGCATCTCTTGCCCGCGTTGTGCACGGAAAATTACGACGAGCTATCCCTCGCAGTCAACCATTACGACCAAGAGTGGTACAAGGTCAACCAAACCGTCATTTTTGAGTTTGCGATGTTTGTGTGGGCTGGGTTCAAGGCGGGCAAGTATTCGGCTGACACGTGGGCAACCGTCTTTTCACATGCATGGCAATCTGGTTCACGCGGGATGATGGCGGGGGTCAAACTCTCCCAGGCACAGGTCATTGAATTCTTCAGGGCTGCGCCAATGCATCGAATGCATCGTGCTGTCGCGTTTGAGGGTGAGGACCTCAATGCTGAATACGCGGCCCTGCCAGATGAATTTCAAGTCCAACGTGGCGTTTCCACCGGCATTGACCATTTTGAAGATGGCTTTTCTTGGACGCGTCACCCGCAAGAGGCGCTGAATTTCGCGGCGATAAATTGCCATAATAAAAATGAAATTCCGGGCATCATCTACGCCATCATTCCCAAGACCGCAGTCCTTGCGCTATTCAGTTACGAGGGTGAAGTGGTCGTAGACCCGAGTGTGAAAAAAGTCGCCGTCGAGAGGGATTTTTTCAAAGGGAAAGTTCTCAAGGAGTTTCGCTCGAACTTTGATGCGGAGGCCAATTCCAACGACGTATTGTTCAATACGGGCTACAACGAGTCACGCAAGGCAAAGAACATCTTTGAAAGGTGACTACGAGAGGACCTTTAGCGCCTTTTAAGTCGCGGGTCTCGGGCCTGCTCGTGATGGGTTCGAAGTTCCTCCGTCGATAGGCACCTTGGCTGTCGTGCGTGACCGGGTAAGACAGCCGCCGCAGACAGTCGTTCGCTATACGGGTTATTACCCTCGGAGAGCGAGCATGAAGATTTCGGACGCAGACATTGTGGGACTGCTGTCGTCTCGACAGCCAACGACACCACCCGGCGCTAAAACCACATCAAAAAGCAAACCTCAACAGAAGCTGGGTGGTCAAGAAGTAGCAAGAGCCAATGAGCTTAAATGCATGATGACTGTTGCAAAATTCGGCCATGTACGAGTTTCGGAACTTTCACGTGCGGTTTGGCCTTTGGCGCGCTACGCCGAACAGCTTGGGGGCCGGACGGCTCGCCGGTTGGTCAAAAATGGGCTGCTCCTGGAGCGGCGCAACGCCCTTGGCGGGCGCAGCCTGTGCATTACGCGGACGGGCGCGACATGGCTCGATGCTCGTGGCATTGAAGCACAACACACGTTGGACCTGTCCAGCGTCGCCGGTCCAACTTTCTTTCATCGGACCCTCGCAACCCGCTACCTTATCGAACGACAAATTGGCGGTCAGCAAGTCGCCGGTGAATACTTGCTGCTGCGCCGTAAGCTCCCGTTCACCATAGACCCGCTGGCGCGCGCCCTCAAGAAGCTCCCGGATGGCTTGACCTGGAGTCGTGCTGCGGACGGCAGCATGGGTGTGGAATGGATTGAACAGGAGGCGGCTTCCAAAGCTCGCAGCGAACTGGAAAAATGCCTGCGCGCCAGTGCATTTGTGGGAACACAGTTGTCCGGTGACATCGTCTATAAGCTGACTGCGGTCGTCTTTGTGTTCGACGGCTCGTTAAGCCATGCACAGCGAATTCTGCTCGCTGCAAATTCCCTTTGGGGCGACAAGCCCGCTCACGAACGTGCAGCGCTGGAAAAACGGGTCAGGCTGGTCGCTGTTCAACTGCGCCCGCCGCTGGTCTGGGTCACACACCGAGTCACAACGCTGCATGACTATCGGACTCAATCGGGATTGAAGACGGTTGCTATACGTCAGTAGATACCCGCCGCAACTCATGAGGCCACCAAGCATTCCTGATTAGGCGCGTGCTTGCGCGCCCGTCGTGACTCACTGTCGCGTTCGGAAAATTCACTGTGCAGCCCCCGAAAGGGGGGGAAAGGCGCCTCGCGGCGCCTTTCTTTGTTTCTATGATGCAGCCAGCCTGACACTTTGCACTTATTTCCATCGGTCCATTCCGAAAACGACCATTCCAAGCCAACTATTTCCACTATTTCTATTATTTCAATCAAGTTGGTAATTCATTTGTGTGTTTTTGATAGAAGAATTCTGCCTTCCCTCGGAAATAGCGGAAATAGGCGGATGGAGTTAGCACCAATGATTTAAGCTTCCGGAAGAAGTCAAACTTTTTGGGAGTTCACAGGGATGGCCAAAAGCAACAGAGTGGATATCGACCACCAGATGGGTCCACAGAAATTTTTCAAGCTTATTGAAGTTCCTGTCCCTGGCAGCGCAGATTGCAAGTACCGCGTGGAAATCGAAGGGCCCGATGGTTTCCCATTCGCTCCCATAGAAATTGACCGAGTCTTGGACAACAAGACTATCGTCCAGTTCGTGGCGCAGGAGCTGGTCAAGAACCCGAGCCTGGCCTACGGCGCTAATGGCGTGCCGTACATCTGGGTTGGCAATCATTGGAAAGACGCTAATGGTTGGGCAGAAAAGCTCTCCGACTCAATGCATTCGCTCATTCGAACCGGTGAGCTCCGGTCAAAGGCAGCAGCTTGCTTTTACAACTCGCTGAAGTGGAAGTGGTCCGCGAGCCAAAACGAGGACCTGCCACTCAAGGCCTTTGGCAACTGCAAGGGCATTCCGCTTGAGGACGGGGTTATCGCCATCAGTGACGATGGAGTTCCCTCCTTTACGCCCCATACTCCTTCCCAATACAACCTTCACTTCCTGCCGACGAGCTGCCAAGCAGTAACTGATGCCTTTATTGAATTGATGCTCGGGCATCAGGACAATTCTCTACTTATGAAATTCTTCCGGTCCTCGCTGAACCCCGACCAAATTACGACCGTGCGCCGCTGGTTTGGATTGCACTTGGTCTACAACCGTATTGAGAACCCTGAAAAACTCATGTATTTCTGGGGCAGTGGCGGCAACGGCAAGTCAGTAATCATTGGTCTGTTGCAGGGCCTGTTGACGCCTGACGCAATTGCTGCGGTGACCCTGGACGACCTCAAGACTCCAGCAAACGTAGAGCGTCTCGTAGGCAAGATGGCCATGATTGGAACGGAAGGCTCTGCAAAGACTGACTGTTCGGTCAACGAGATACTGAAGAAAATCGTCTCGCGCGAAAACATCAATGTAAACCCAAAGTACCGCGACCCCTTCGACCTGTTGCCGGAATGCCTCGTAACGCAAGCATCAAACCCTGCGCCGCACTTCAACGATGAGAGTGAGGCAATGGTCAGGCGTGTGATTTCGATGCATCTGGAATACGCCCCAACGGACGACGAAAAGATTTTGGGCATCGCCAACAAGGTACGTTCTGGGGAGGAATACCCGCTTCTGGTCGCCTTTGCTTTGCAAGGCGCGATGGAAGTCATGAAGGCCGACACGATTGAAATCCCCGACAGCGTGAAAGACGCTTCGGAAATGGCGGTTCGGACAGTACGTACTGTGGACCGCTTCATCGATATGCTGGAGACCGGGAATTTCGAAATTGCTGATGAAGAGATGTATGTGGCTTACACGCTGATGTGCAAGAAACAGGGGCTAAAGCTCATGCCGAGGAAGGAATTTTTCGTAGACGTTGAGGGACGACTCCTGAAGCGTGGGTACTTTTTCAAGCGACGGGAAAAGGCAACCCACTACGTCCCGCAAGCGCAGATAAACGAAAAAGGCGTGCGATTGCTGCTGGTCCCACAGCTTCGAGAAGTCAAATCCGTTGACATCTTCATGGGATTCCGAATTCGAGACACTGAACACGGCCTCCCAATCGGGGGACCCATCCACAAAAGCCGCCGAGAGAAGACTGATTTCGAGCAACTGGCTGCTCTTGCCAAGTAGTCTTTAGTGCGATATTGGGTTCTGGTAGGTCAGTCGAAGACTACCGCCTTTGTCATTTTGTCCAGCAACTCCATGAGGCCTGGCGGCTGCCGGGCCAAGTAACAGGACTACTTGCCAAACGTCCCGTCGTCGTTGATGGCGTTGCAACAGCGGTGCGCATCGGGGGCTTGGCTATTCATCTGCGCGTAGTTGCGCGAAGGCTAAAACCGAGACCTACATGTCGGGAGCACTTCGAAACGGTTGTGTGCTCCGGAACGGCCCGAAGCCGCGACAACTGCAAAGCACATCATGGAAAATTTCATTCACAAAGCCGCCTTGGCTGAAGCCCTGTCCGTCAGCACTCGCACACTGGAAAACTGGTGCGTCCACCGCGACTTCCCAAAACCTCGGCGGCTGCCTGGCAGTCGGCTGGTTTTCTTCTGTCTTCCTGAAGTCGAGGCATGGCTCGAACGCACGTTAGAAACAGAGACGCCGGAATGAAACGCCGCCGCAATCGCGTTTCGTGCGAACGCAATAACCGTTGGTACGAGCGGTACCAGCAGGGCGGTTATTTCTGCCTTCCGCGCGCTCTGCTCTTCAGTATGGTGGATTACATTGATAACGCCACCCTGTACGTTTACATTGCCCTCGCTTCGTGCCATTTCGAAGACAACAGCACGTATGCAGGTCCGCACGTTGCCAAACTGACGGGCAAAGACGAACGAAATGTTCGAGAACACTTGGCCGATTTGGAAACCCTGGGACTCATCGAGCGTGAGCCGCTGGGGCGGGGGTTCAAGATACTTTTCCAATGCCCGACGCGTGCACGCATTAAAGAGGGTGCTGTCCGCATCGCAGAAAAGAAAGCTGCGTTGCTTCAACGTCGCAAAAGTTCAAAGGCGGACACACCGACCGCCGAGGCGGTCGGCCTTGAGGCAACCAATGCCATTGAAGGAGATGACGAGGCCGCAGAATGAATATGGAACTTACAAGTGCGGAGGCCGCAAAAATTGCTCTGGTCCCGGTGCCCGCCGCATACGACAGACAGGTTCAGCTTGGCGAGACCTGCGAGGGCGGCACTTACGACATGACCATCGACTTTCCTTGCGACTCGGACACGCCTTTTCGCGTGCATGTCATGTACACCAGTCACGACGGTGGCGGCAGCGCCACGGTCCGTCGCACGGATTGCGGCAAGTTCCTCGGCAGCAATGGACTTGACCGCTGGTATATCGGCGACGACGCTGCGGAACAACTCCCGTGGGTTGTATATGAAGGCTGGGAAACAAGTTCTTTCGCGTTGGAAAGAATGGGAGACTCTTCAAACGAAAGCAGCTCTTGACTGCCTTCCCATGCACAAGGGGCGCTATGCGCCCCTTCTCTTCATCGGCCCTGCCAGACACTGCTAACGCAAGCACTCTTGCGGGTGGTGGCAACCCGTCACCCAGCTTCTTCTTGAGCCGGGTGCATCCTTATCACTGTAGGTCTTTTTTGAAAGAGTTCTTTATATCTTTCAGAAGTACTTTTTCTTATGGAAGTCTTCTTATTCATGGGGTCGCACCGCCCGGTGAAGGCATACGGCAAGCCACGATGCTGTCACCACAACCCGGTTACCACTACCGGGTTAACACGACCCGCCATTCAGGCAACGGCGCCAATCATCTTGTCCAGCAGCTTCATCAGGTCTGGCGGCTGGCGGACCAGGTGATACGACCACTTGCCAAACCTCCCATCGTTGTTGACGGCGTTGCACCAGCGGTGCGCGGCGGCGGCCTTGATTTCGGCGTCACCTATCTGTCCCTTGATTTCGACGACCATGCGCTCGCCAGTAACGAGGTCAACGAGGAAGTCAGGCAGATATCGGCGGCGCACGCCGTCCTTGCGATAGGGCACCTGAAAACCCAAGTGGTCATTCTTTACCCAATGACTCACGCCGGGGTGTGCATCCAACGCTGTTGCCGCCGATTGCTCCCACGTCCGCGTATCCGCCACCATGGCATTGAGGTGGCATTTCTGCACGGGCCATGGCTGGCGACCGGTAAAGAACTCGACGTGGCGGGTTGAGCGCTCCCCGGCTGGACCTGGCGCAATGACTGGCCTCTCCCTGTTCTTGCCGCTCTCATCAACCGCTTCCAGTGCGTCAAAAAGGATGCCCACTGCGCGCTGAAAATACGGGTTCAATGCAACGTCCTGCGCCGCGCGGTTGCCGATAGGCTTCAACTTGGTGGCCAGGAAGTGCTGCGCATAGGCCAGCAACTGCGGAAACAGGCGATGGGTGGGTATGGTGTCACCTTGCTCCTGCAGCCACTGCTGCGCTATGACCTTTGCCAGTGTGAACGCCACTTGCTGCACGCGAACGCGCTTGCGCCAAGCATCAAGGTTGACCACCTCTTGCACGCCCGGCCCGTAGGCCGCAAGCGACCCGTCCTGTGTGGTCAAGCCCATCATCAGCGTGACGTCCGGCACTTCCATGGGGTTCAACTCCAGCGTCGGCACTTTGCTCCAATTCACTGCCAGGCGCGTAACGCCGGGGTCTGTGTACCCGTCCACGACCGGGAAAGTCATCTCGTGGTGCGCCTTGGTCGGCACCGCATAAATCTGGTTGGCCGGTGGTGACGGTGGTTGCTGGGCTCCGCCCTCCACCTTGAAGGGTATCAACTCAAACGGGACGCCGAACACCTTGGCGGTTTCCTCACGGAAAAAGCCGGTTTCTTCGTCCACGGCATAGGACGTGCGGCGCAAGGCTCGACCGACAACCTGCTCGCACAGCAACTGTGAGCCGAACGGACGCAAACCAACTACGTGCGTCACGGTGGTGGCATCCCAGCCTTCCGAGAGCATGGCTACGCTGATGATGCAGCGCACGTCGCGCCCTGGCGGCACGCTGGCGTCGATGGTCATCAATCCGTTGTCTTCGTCTTCAAGAGCCCTGCGGTTGTGCTTTTCGACCATGGCGGTGTATTCCTCGGGCACCTTGTTGCCTGGCCACGCCGTTCTACCGATGGTCTCCAGCACGAAGCGCAGTCGCCGTGCCTCGTCGTTCTTGCCGCCACCCTCCGCCATGTCCTCGGCGGTCTTGCTGTCCACGCGAACGGTCCACTCGCGCCCAGGCGCGTTTAGGAACTGTTCCGGTGATGCACCGTAAACGCTCTGGCCATTGCCAAGCCACTCGTAAAGCTCTTTGGCAATCGATGTGTCGCGGCACACGATGATGAAAACGGGGGGCACATCGCTCTTGCGGTTGCCGGTCTGGAACTGTGCGCTCCATTCGGCGGCGGTCTTGCGCCATTCATCGGCCAGTTGCGCGATGGGCTGCGTCACGTAACGCATCAGCACATCAAGCGTGAGCTTGCCCGCTACGCCGTCCTTCGCAGCCATCTGCTGCACCCAGCGCCATACGTTGAAATAGGCCGGTGTTTCAGTCCCGCCGATGTCCTGCGTCGGCAACTGCGGGATTTTGACCAGACCCGCTTCAATCGCCTCCAGCAAACTGAAGTCGGACACGACCCATGGGAACGGCTTGCCGACCTCGTTACCGCTGCCCTGTATGAAAAACGGCGTAGCCGACAAGTCAACACATAGACGAATGCCATTAGCACCCTTCTTGCTGCCGCCCATGGCTTTATTGATGCGGTCCAGCCCTTCAATCCAGACGGTAGCCTCCCGCTCGTCGCTCTCGGCGGTTTCCTCATCCACTGCAAAATTGTCGTCGGCGTCGAGCTTGCCGCGACGGTAAGCATGGTGCGCCTCGTCGTTCATGACAAGAATGGCAGAGCCGCGCCCTTTGCGGTTGCCCAGCACACGACGCAGGAAAGCAGTGTCACTCTCAAAGTAGCGGACCTCCCGCACTTCGAACCCGGTCAATACGCCCTTGGTGTCCCGCAGCTCGCGCACGATATCGAACGCACCGGTTATCGCCTGCTGGCGTATGTCGGCCTCGCTCAAACTGTCCTTGCCGCCCAGCTTGACGGGCCGCATCTTTTCCACGGGCTGGCCGCGCTTGACCACGCGCGCCGACGTGCCGTTGACCTCGCCCAGCTCCCGCCGCTCCAGGTTGTGCCAGTTGGTAATGAACACCTCGCCGCGTCGTAGGTCCGGCATGCGATGCAAGGGCACCAGCTGACGGGTGCGGTATAGGCTCAACTCGTCAAGGTTGGGGTCCAGCTCGCGCAGCCGGTCACGAATGGTCACGTTGGGGCACACGATGAGCACTGTGTCCGAATAAGCCGCCGCCTGCGGCTGTGCCACCTTGTTCAAAATGGACCACGCCGACAGCATGCCCATGACCGTTGTTTTGCCGGTGCCGGTCGCCATTTTGAGCGCGTAGCGCACAAAAGCCTTGTAGCCCTCGGCCTTGGCGTCGTCGCCCGGCTCGTTGCTGGGAATGACCACGCCTTGTTTCAAGTCGTCCGGCCCTTCAATCAGAAACAGCACAGACTCAACCGCCTCAAGCTGGGCAAAAAACAACTTCTGAGCGCGGTCAGGTGACCGCCAAAGCTCCAGCAGCTCCCGCGTTACCTTCGTAATCCCGGCATAGTCACGCTCGCGCCATTCCTTCAGGCGTTGGCGGATAAGGTTGGCCAAGTCAAGCAGGTATTCCTCGCCCTTTGACGCATCGTCGAACAGGGCCTTCTGGTCCTTCGCCTTGCGGCCACGCGCCGCGCGTTCTGGCACCCGAAAGAAGTACGAGGCCAAGCGTCGGCCTGGCCGCTTGTCGGGCTGCTTGGCTGTTTCAATGTGCCAATGAAACGCGGGCTCGTCATAGGGCGAGTTGATGATGGGGGCTTCGACCGCATTGATTTGACTCACGCTGGAACCTCCAGCACGCGCATCAGCTCATTGCCACGCTCGTCGATGACCTTCACCCCGACCCGTCGCTTCGGACCCGCCACGAACGGCTCGCTTATGGTCCCTGCGAGATGGTCCCACACGGACGGGTCAAACTCGGCCTTCAAGGACTTTTGCAGGTTGTCCCATGCCGATGTCTTCGGAAAGAAAACCTGCGTCGCACAGAAGCTCATGCCGTCATAGTCGCTGTCCAGCATCCAGGCGGGCATGTTCTGGCCCTCGATGGCTTCTTGCTTCATCGTCGCCGGGTTGAAGATGTCGAGGCCTCGTAGTTCCACGGCGTAGAGCTTGGCCCCGTCGTCACTCAACTTACCGGTCAGGTAGATATGCGCGTCAGGCAGACCCGTGACGGAGAATATTTGGCTCGCCCGGCTGGTCTTCAGCAAGTCTGACATTGCCACGTCAGGTGTTACCGTGACGTAAGTACAAGGCACTCGCAGCTTGGCGCGGTCTTCAAGCAGTTCGCGGGCCTTGGCCTGAATGGCAAAGCCAAAGAAGTAAAGGTGCGGGAACTTCAGGAAATACGCCTCTCGCGCCGCCTCAAACACAATGTCCGACGATATGGCTCCGTCCTCCGGACCGAACACTATCGCCATACGGTTGCCCTCCGCGTCCAGCCCTTCCGCGTGTAATACATCACTGTCAGCCATGCGGCGTATATCGGCCAGAACTAATTCCCGATTGCCCGGCAGCCGCAAGGTCTTGGACTGGCGCAGCACTTGAGTCATTCGCTCAATGTGCATTGCGGGGTCTCCATAGCCCGAGACAGGCTCTGCCGCCTTCAATGGCAATCCGCCATTGGCAGCGTCAGCATCACCAATGGCCGCGTCCAGAGTCTGTGAAGACGAAGGCAACCGCACTTCGTAACCCTGCACTTCCTCCACATTCTGCGCTGGTGCAATTGTGGCCTCCACGACAAACGGCCCCGCCACGCGCGTGATGTCCTTATTGATTTCTGGTCTGTCGGTCAAGACTTCCATCGCCGGTGGGTCGTTGTTTGCGACGGACTTCAAAGTGATATGAGGTATCAGTCCGCCGATTTCCTCGCCCTTACGGTTCTTTTTGCGCAGATACACAAAACCACCCTGCGGACCCGCCTGATGGTCTTTCAGCTCATAGTAAGGATACGTTGCTGTGAGCAAGCGTTGACGAGCAAGAGCAAGTGGTACGCGCGAAGTGTCGCAAGTAATCCAACGCCGACCCCATTGCTCTGCGACATAGGCGCTGGTTCCTGAACCGCACGTCGGGTCAAAAATCAAGTCCCCTGGACTCGTAACCATCAGGATACAGCGTTCAAAGACTTTCTCACTTGTTTCAACAGCGTACGCTTTCTTTCGACCAAACCCGCTACGTGCCGTATCGTTCCACACGTTGTCAATCGAATAGACAGGAAAGTCATTTACGTATCTCTTGTACCGCAGGGTGTTCCCCACAAGCATCAGGCGATTTGCATCAGCCAACCGCTGCATCCCGCCGCTTTTTACGCCTGGCTTCCAATGACTATTCGCTGGACAAGAATATTTCGCACCCTTCCAGACGAAGTGAACATCTTCCGGGTCAGAAGGAGCGCCTTGAGAATACAAGGTATCGTGCGCCAAGACCCGGCATCCGTCCGGTATCGCGACATCGCCGTCCTGTTCTTCCTTTGTCATAGGCCTCGGCACACTTGAGCAATCAATCGGCTCAACAAGCGTGTATTGACCCGAACCGTCACCTGCGCCACCAAGCTTTGGGATGTATGGGTTACTGAATTTTGCCTTCGCCAGTTCCTTATCTTTCGCATACCAAATAAGGAAATCAGTCGAAGTCGAAAGCAGTGACGTGCTTTGTCCGCCTGTCGTTCTAAAAGCTATCAAACCACATGCATTTGCCGGTCCGAATACTTCGTCAAGCACTTCCCGCACGTGATGGAGGTTATCGGCCGAGATTTGTACAAAAACACTGCCACTTCCATGTAGCAGCTCTTTGGTAAGCAGGAGTCGGTCGCGTAAGTAAGTGAGGTACGAATGCAACCCAAGTTCCCACGTATCCCGATACGCCTTGACCATCTCTGGTTCGCGTGTCATCTCTTCATCTTTGCCGTGCTTCACCTCATTTTTGCGCACGAATGGTTGAAAATTTGAACCGAATTTGACTCCGTATGGGGGGTCAAAAATTGCCAATTGCACTTGCCCGCCCAAGCCTTCAAACTCAAGCATGGAATTCATGACCTGAAGGCTGTCGCCCAACACCATGCGGTTCTGCCAGGGGCCTTTGTGCTCGTAGGCATCCAGTTTGTCGGTAACGTCAAGCCCGCCGTCGCCGAACAGGTCAAGCGTTGTACCTTTGGCTTTCCGGCTCCGGATACCTTCCAGAATAGCTTTCGTGGAGTGCCGCTCATGCACGAAGAGCGGAACAGTCGGCACCGACATCTGATGCCGTTCGGCCTTGCCGGTCCAATTGAGAAATGGCTGCGACAAAGTTTGAAGCAAGTCGGCTACGGCTTTCAGCGATTGCACCTGTACGCCGCCACCGGCCCACACTTGAGCTTGTGCGAACACGGTTGTTTCGCCTTCTGAACCGCAACGCTGCACCAACCCTATAAGCCACTCCGACAGTTCACGGTCGCGGCTCTCGTCCCAGCTTAAGGCTGGGTCGAGGCTGCTGTCGTATCGGTAGGTTTTGGGTGGCTTCTTGGTGGTGAACTGGTCCTGCACGCCAACGTCGGGGCGCTGCGTGGCCTTCTGCCCGTGCTGGTAGTCGGCAGTCGAGTTCTGGACCTCGGGTTTGATTTTCTTCGTGGCCATGCGTTCCCCTCGCTGATTTGTATCTATTTAGCCCAGCTTGCAAGGATAGCGGGTTAAATCCAAAAAACTGCGTTTGACGCAATTTTTCGCATGTGAGCGAGGGGGGTGGACACGATGCCTTTAGCGGCCGTCGAGCATCGACGTGGCGCGGCGCCAGCCGTCGCCAGGTGAAACCGCACCGTGCCAACACGGTCGGTGAACCGCGCGGGAGCCGCAAGCAAATTTTCGTCCCAACGAAAATAGGGGCGCCAACGCCCCGATTGCGCAGTGGGGCGCAGCCCGCCACGGACCGTGCCAACGGTCGGGCAACCTGCTTTGGGCGCGGCGTCCAGCCGAGGCGAACGAGCTGCCCAGGCGGGCAGGTCAGTCGGCGTCCACAAAGCGGGTTGCCCGACCGTTGAACGTGCCGACAGGCATGGGCAGCGGGAAAGGGGCGCGGTATCCGGGACGGACTCGGGCGTCCAGCCCGGGAGGTGGCGTGTCGTCCTAACGACCATTGAGCCGCCGTGCCGTCCTGTATTAACGGTTTAAGCGTCTGCTTATACCGTCTGCGTCAAAGCGACGGTCTACGAGACGGTCGCCGCAGTTACTGAATGGCTACTTGGCAATTTCCTGGCTTGGCTTTGACTTAACCAAATGCCCCAATTCGAGGCCGCTGAAGTCGATGCATTTCATTGCCAAAACCTGCGGGTCAAGGGGATAAAAGTCTTCCCCGTACTCCGCTGAAATCTTATCGGCGGAAACATGACCGACCATGGCTTCCCGAACCTCCGGTGGAATTTGCAGCGACTTGGTTTTGCATACCTGAATGAACGTATGCCGAAACGAGTGGAATACCTTGCGCTCGTCAACAATGCCAAGTGTCGTAAGGTGCAAGCCGAACCAGGTTGAAAAGACTGTGCCGACCTTACCGTACTTGTCCGCTTTCAACGCTGGAAATAGTTGTCCGGTACGTTTCGTGACGTACTGCAAGAAACCAAATTTCAGCAGCGACGGGTGCACCGGAACGTTGCGCCAAGAATTCTTGTTTTTTACCCGCCTGGTACCTTCCGTTCGAATTTTGAAATACCAGCCGAACTTCGGATGCTCCAAAATCGAGTCCGAACCAAGCTGTGCCAGCTCTTCAAGTCGGGCGCCAGAGTGAAGTGCCAATAGCGGTAACCAATAGCAGGCGTCTCCGAGACTTGGGCGTGCAACATAACCAGTCTGATAGATATCACTGGTGAAGATTTTCTGGAGTTCGGCAACTGAAAACGGAACCCGGGCTTTTGTCCTTTGCTCCTGCTCATCCTCGGCAACTTTGACGCCGTTGAATGGATTTACTTCAAGCACGCCGTCATCGACAGAACACTGGAATGCAGCGCGTAAAAAACTCAAGTGTTTGGATACCGTGCGCGCGGACAATTTATTCTCGTCAAACAGTTTGTTCCGGAATTGGACCGCGTGCTTCTTCTCAATCGAGCGTGCCGCCGAAACGTCGCAGCGGCTCTTGAATTCTTCAAAAGCTTGTTCGAAAGCACGAACAGTTTTTGGTAGTCGTGATTTTTTCTGAATGAGCCAGCTGCGATAGACACCATCTACTGTGAGTGAAACTGACGGCGCTGCGGGCATCGGTACAGCTACACCCAGGCGACGTTGTTGAATTGCTTCGAAAGTCTGGATTTCCACTAATTGAAATCGTCGCGCCAACAGTTCGAACGCGGGGGACTGCCGGTGAATTTTTAGGTCAATCTTCTTCAGAAAGTTCTTGAGACTTGGGTAAACACCGGACAAATCACCACGGGCATATGACTCCCGCAAAACCGGAAGTCCACTTTCAAAAATATCAAGGTCAAGCGTCCGTGCATTGCTGGAGATACCGTTGACGCGCAGCCTCTCATCTTCTACAAGCGTTGATACTTTGTATCGCTCGCAAAGCTGCGCAATTTCTTCCTCTGACATATGCAGGGCCGTGCCGCGAAAAGCGTCGTCCGGACGTGTGGAATTAGGCTCGAGCGCCTCGAAGGCGCGGTCCAGTTCTTCGCGTCGGCGGCGCGCGCGGAGTTTTGCAGTATTCAAGTCGCCGGTTTTCAACGAAACCGAGACCATTTTCCGGCCAAACTCGGTGACAAGATGTTCAGGTACTCTGGCGCGAAAGTACCAAACCGTACCGCGTTGTGTCAAATTTGAGGCGATTCGCATGTCAATCAGGGGTAGTTGTGCATCACCATTGTGCACCACTTCCCGATTGCAACCTGTTGATTTTTATAAAACTATTTATAAATCAACAAGTTAAGTGATTGGTGGTGGAGAGGATGAGGATCGAACTCACGACCTCTGCATTGCGAACGAAGGGAAATATACTTTTTCATTGTTCGTCAAAATTCATAACTGTATATAAATCAACAACTTAACGATTGCGTTGTTCGCCAGTGTGCTCGATAATTCGCATATAAATTCCGTACTATTTCCGTACTCAAAGAATATCATGGCAACGAAGATCGATTCAGTCACGGCGCGAGACAAGCTCAAAATCAGGCGCGAACCATACTGGCACCGCATCGAGAAAGGTGCGTTCCTCGGCTACCGGAAGATGATCGACGGGCCGGGCGGCACCTGGATATTCAGAGTCTTGGACGACTCAACTGAAAAACAAAAATATCATTCTCTGGGTGACTTTTCCGATTTACCCGACAACAAGCGTTTCGACGCGGCACAAAAGGCAGCGCGTGACTGGTCGGCTCACCTTGACGCAGGTGGATCGAATGGTGTTTTGACTGTAGAGCAGGCTTGCAAGGCATACGTCACGAAATTGGAGGACGCAAAGAAGGATGGCGCTGCCAAGGATGCGAAAGGCCGGTTTCGCCGATGGGTCTACTCGGACGTGAAGTTAAGCAACACCCCAATAATGAAGCTCACACCGGGCATGATGAACGACTGGCGCAACAAACTGGTCAAGTCACCGACGATCCCACAAGACAAGACCAAGACGTCAACAAATGTCCGTGCGGCCAGTTCCATCAATCGGGAAATGGCGGTACTCAAGGCTGCGTTGAATCTGGCCTTGGAAGACGGTCACGCAACCAACGACACCGCATGGAAGATCAAACTAAAGCCAATCAAGGACGCGGACAAGCGCCGCGAGTGCTATCTGGACATCAAGCAGCGGCGCGCACTGATCAAAAACGCACCGACTGATCTGGCAGCGTTCATCTCGGCCTTGTCGCTGGTCCCATTACGCCCTGGCGCTGTGGCCGCACTGACGGCAGGTCACTTCGACAAGCGTTTGGGGGTGTTGACGGTCGGTAAGGACAAGGCCGGTAAAGATCGAAAAATCGGACTGCCAAAGTCAACGGCAGCATTTTTTGCGGCACAAGCCAAAGGCAAACTACCAGCAGCACCACTTCTGGCTCGCGCCGACGGCAAATTCTGGAACAAGGATTCGTGGAAGGACCCGTTCAAGGACGCTGCCAAGGCCGCCCAGTTGCCGGTTGATGCTGTTGCCTACAACCTGCGGCACTCCGCCATAACCGACCTAATCGCCTTGCACCACCTGGACACAATGACTGTGGCCCAACTTAGCGGCACCAGCTTAGCCATGATTGAAAAACACTATGGTCATCTGCTTCGCGACCATGCCGCTGATGCATTGGGCAAGCTGGCGCTGTAATACACCAAATCCTGATTACAGCGACGAGTGATCAGACGGCGAAAACCACCTCTCTTTTCGTTACCTTCTGTCCGAAATCATAGTAACGTTCCAGTTTCAACAAGAATAATTTCATCTGCCACGGCTAGCCCCTGAAACTGCATTACGCGCATTCTCTGGCCTGTCTACTGTGGTCATCGAAGGAAATGATGAGAACCCATGGAAAACATTCTCCTGACCGCTGAAACGACGTACCTCTCGCTGACGACAGCAGTTAAGAGGTTTGCCGACTTTTTGCACCCTCTCCCTGATGACGATATGCAAAGATATGGCTGCGCTCAATTCGCAATGAATGAATTGCTAATCGCCGCAGCCAACCGGCTCATCACGCCGCGATATCAGTTAACAAGGGAACCGATTCCGCATGAACAACTTGACCACCTTCTGCAATTCCCGGATAGTTGCGTTCTTTCGATCGGCGACTTAAACACCGTCTTTGTAGACCGCGAAATCAGGTTTTTGGTTGTCGATAACGCCCTTCAATCCACACAGACGAAGTCGGAAGACTCTCCAAACATTGATGATGAAAAGGCATCGACCCAAAGAAACCAGAAGGAACTTGAACGGCTCAAAGAAATAACACCACGGCCATGGCTAGCTGAGAATCCGGCGGACTCGCCACCAAACTACGCTTGGTACGCACCAGCCCGCTACTTTGCGCGTGAAATTCTCAAAGAGAAACCCCAACTGAAGCTAAAGAGGGGGCTACTTTCCGCTGAAATCTCAAAACGAATGCTGGCGAATAAGATCTTCAATCGTGGCAAGTTGAAGGCGTACGATCCAGGAACAATCTTGAAGGCACTTGTAGGATGCAGTTTTAAGGACACTCTGCAAAACCCTGACATCCAACGAGATGCCGGGACGTTAAACGGAAATGAAACAAATCAGCCTTGCCACCACCGGATTTGAGCTTGTCATTAAGCGCACGCGTAAACGCGTGTTCCTTGACGAGATGAACCTGGTTCTACCCTGGACGGAGCTTGTCGGTTTGATTCAGCCTTTTGCGCCCAGTGGCGCTGGTGCCAAAGGTGGCCAAGAACACCGCTCAACTGGTAACACTGTTTGCCTTGAGTAACTTGTGGATGGCCAGAAAGCGGATTATTCAGGGTGCTATGGGATGAGTGCGCCTGCAAAGTGGGAAGTAGCCCGTCAAATACGCAAAAAGGTGTCGCATCCGAGCCAATATGCTCAGAATTTCGATGAAATCGCGTTTTGTGATTCATTGAATAACTGTTTGACCATCAACTCTCGCATTTGCGGGGGTTGTGCAGACCATCCTTAACGAGTAGGACGAGTCCTCAGTCCTTTCATGCCTGCACGCCTTTCGTATCGGCGTCGCAATGCCTCATACAAGTTTTTGATTTTGATAAATTGGGCCACGCCAGCGCGTTGTCATTGGGTGTCGGTCAAACTTGCGGACACCTGAGAAAAACTTCCCGGCTGCTGTCTCATCCGATAGACAGGCCAGTAGACGTCTTTCAGCTTCGGCTGAGTCTCCATGCCAGTAAAACCGAAAAACTCTCAAACTAGTTTTTGAGGAAATCGGGCTGCAGCCCAATATCCATGCGGGTTTTGTAGAACTGGATACCGCTCTTGAAAACTGCCCGGGTTCGCGCCCAATCTGTTCATGGTGATTCATTAAAGGGTTAATGAACACCAGAAGCCTACAGAAGGGGCCGAACGTGAACAAGCAAGCCTACAGTATCAAAACATTTTTAGAACTCTACGACATCGGTAGAACGAAGTTGTACGAGGAAATCGCCAGCGGCAGCCTCGCCACCTACCGAGTGGGCCGCCGTCGTTATATTAGTCCCCGTGCTGGAGAAGATTGGCAACGCGGTCTGGAGGCGGCGGAAAACCCAAGTCTTAACGACACCAGCGTCTCCGTTGCTCAACCTGGTGTACCAGAATCTGCCAAGTTGGGGCAGCCCAATACGACCACCACCCACCGCGACAAAGCCGACAAACGTCTGACCGGAAAGAAGGCCGATTGTCACCATGGGCTGAAACCTGCAGCCACTACCATCTCGCCCAATCGATTTAAGAGTTCGGGAGAGGTGAAGTAATGAACGCCGCACCTAATCTCCAGCGGCATCCACTGAGCGCAGTATTCCCTGCAATGACTGACGCGGAATTCCTTTCACTTAAGGACAGCATCAACAACATCGGCGTGCAAAACCCAATCACCCTGCACGAAAACATGGTGATCGACGGCTGGCACCGCTACATCGCAGCAAATGAAGTCGGGCTGCCATGCCCCTACGTTGAATTGGATGATGGTGTTGACCAGCAAGACTTTGCTAAGTCACAAGCCTGCCGCAGGAACCTGACCGCAGCACAGATTGCGATGGCAATAACGGCCATCTACGCTTGGCACCCGTCCCACCGTAAAGAAGGTCACACTGAGTGTGAGGTTAAAACGAACGCCCAACTTGCAGAGCTTGCTGGCGTACACGCAAACACCATATCACAGGCCAAGGCCGTTCAAACAAACGCAGTGCCAGAGGTTCAAGCCGCTGTGCTGAGTGGCGAAATCGGGCTTCCAAAGGCAGCAGTCATAGCCAAGCTGTCCAAGTCAGAACAGGCTGCCGCTATCCACAAACCGCTGCCAAAGGCCAAACCTGCCAGCCCAATGCAGGACGTTGTCTATCGTGAAATTCCAGTAGAAGTAGAAGCAGAACCCGACTGCGTGCCTGATGCTGATGAGCTGGGAGCACAAGAGGCAGCCGAAGTTGCAGACCGCCTGGCCATGCAAAAGCTGCTGGACTCTGACGAAAAACTGGTCGAATCGTTTGAGGTGATCAAGCGTCTCAACCTTGAAGTTGCAAGCCTCAGAATCGCCCGCGACGGAGCCATGAATCGCGCGAACGAGGCTATCCAGACCGTAAAGAAGCGCGACTACCAAATCAAGTTGCTGCAACAACAATTGACAGCGGCGCTTGTGGACCATCAAACGGAGGATGTATGAACTCTTCCCTGTTTCCCCATGCACCAAACTACGTTTCCACTGGTTTTCCACCGCCTCGTCCGTTCCAGTTGACGGCACACGAGGCCCTGCGCCAGGGCTTCAAGAACAACCACAAAAACCAGTGTCTGATGGCCCCGACCGGTGCCGGGAAGACCAATATCGCGTTGAGGATCGCGCAAGAGGCTTTGGCAAAGGGCAAGCGAGTAGTCTTTGTTTGCGACCGAGCGACGCTAATCGATCAGACCAGCCAGGTTGCCGACAGCTACGGGCTTTCTGCTCACGGCATCATCCAGGCCGACCATTGGCGTCGTGACCCATCGCTGCGGTTTCAGATTGCCAGCGCGCAAACCTTGGCAAAGCGCGACTACTGGCCTGACGCTGACGTGATCGTCATAGACGAGTGCCATACCCAACACAAGGTATGGACCGATTACATCCCACAAACCAAAGCCGCCTGCATTGGCCTGAGCGCCACGCCTTTCAGCCCCGGCCTTGGAAAGCTCTTTACCAATTTGGTCAACGCGACCACGATGCACGAACTGACTAAATCGGGCGTGCTGGTGCCGATGCGGGTCTTCTCCTGCAAGTTGACAGATATGACGGGGGCCGATACGGGCGCTGGCGAGTGGACCGACAAGGCCGCTGAACAGCGCGGTATGGAGATCATTGGTGACGTAGTTTCCGAATGGCTGAAATTCGGGCAAAACAGGAAAACCATTGTCTTTGGTGCGACGATCGCACACTGTCAGGAACTGGCCCGGCACTTTAATGATGCCGGAGTTCTGGCGGCATGCTTCACGTCCGAGACCACCGCAACTGAACGCGCGACCTTACTGAAGGAATACACAAAGCCGACCTCGGCTCTGCGTGTCCTGATCAGTGTCGAGGCTCTTGCCAAAGGCTTCGATGTGCCCGACGTCGGCTGCATTGTCGATTGCCGGCCGCTGCGCAAGTCTCTATCCACTGCGATCCAAATGTGGGGACGTGGCCTGCGCAGTTCACCGTCCACCGGCAAGCAGGACTGCCTGCTTCTTGATCACAGCGGCAACATTCATCGCTTCGCCGACGACTTAACTGACATCTACTTCAATGGTCTGGATTCCCTCGACACGGGAGAAAAGCTCGACCGCAAAGTTCGCAAAGACGACGAACACAAGGTGTCCGAGTGTCCAAAGTGCGGTTACATGCCATTCGCCAAGCGCTGCATGAGCTGTGGGTACGAGAATCCGTCGCACGCCTCGATCGAGGTCTTGCCCGGCGAAATGAAGGAGCTTGTACTGAGCAAGAAGAAGCTGGCCAACGACCGCAAACACCTCTGGTCGCAAATCTGCTCCTACGCCCGTGCAAACAGCAAGACTGACAAGCAACGTGGCCGCGCCTGGAATCTCTATCTGAACATTGCTGGCGAGAAGCCTGTGCGCATGCCTAGCTTTGAATCGACGCCCGATGTCGAAGTCACACGCGAGGTTCGCAACAAGATCAAGAGCCTGAACATTGCGTACGCAAAAGCGAGGACCATATGACCTTCATCGAATTCGCATGCGCTCATGGCGTTGAAATTGATTCGACCCGGCTCTGCGCAGATGAACGCATCCGTCGTTGCGGCACCACCCAAAAGCCACGTTCATGCAACGGCGCTTATTTCTGGGACGGCAAACGCGGATGGGTCTTCAACTGGTCAACTGAGGCTAGGGTGCAATGGTTCAACGATTCAAACACCCAGCCGTGGACGGAGGCGGAGAAAGACGCTTGGACGGTCAACCGTCAGACGGCACGTGCACATCGGAGCGAGATGCACTGCCGTGCTGTAGCACACGCCGACGAAATTATTCGTAGCACAAAGGCTGCTGAGCACGACTATCTGATCCGCAAGGGTTTTCCTGAGATGAAGGGGGCAGTCGATAACGACGGCAACCTGGTTATTCCCATGCGGGAGCTCAAGTCCAACGCATTGGTCGGTGCACAGATTATTCATTGGGACGAGCCAACACGTCAGTGGGTCAAGAAGATGCTGCCCGGCATGAAGGCCAAAGGTGCAGTTCTCAGACTTGGCGATAGGACCGCAGTCGAGACCTTCTTGGTTGAAGGGTTCGCCACCGGTCTGTCGGTCGTTGCGGCCCTGCGCTGCATGGGTTT
>CAITQH010000169.1 GCA_903894475.1 uncultured beta proteobacterium | reverse complement strand
GGCAACCCGAAGGGGGCGCTGTATTCGCACCGCGCCATTGTTCTCAATGCCCTGTCGGATTGCGCGGTGCTGTCACTGTCGGCCAGAGAAACGGTGCTGCCAGTGGTTCCCATGTTTCATATCAACGCATGGTGCATTCCCTACGCAACGCCCATGGTCGGGGCCAAACTCGTCTTGCCGGGGCCGCGTCTGGATGGTGCCAGTTTGTACGAACTGATGGAAGCCGAAAAGGTCACCATCAGCGCCGGCGTGCCAACCATCTGGCTGGCACTGCTGCAGCATGTCGAGCAAAACGGGCTGCGCTTTTCGACCATGCGATGCACTGCGGTGGGTGGTTCGGCCATGCCCGCGGCCTTGATTGCCAAATTTACTGACAAATACGGCGTCGAAGTGCGCCACGGCTGGGGTATGACGGAGACCACCGCGGTGGCGACCCTGGGTTGCCTGAGTCCGCAGGACATGGCCCTGGCGGGCGCCGAACAGCATGCGCTGATCGCCAAACAGGGCAAGTCGGTTTTTGGCGTCGAGATCAAGGTGGTTGGCGAGAACGGTGCCACCTTGCCGCGCGACGGCGTCTCTCAGGGTGAACTGATGGTGCGCGGGCAATGGATCGTCACCGGTTATTACAAGAGCGATGTCTCACCGCTGTTGGACGGCTGGTTTCCGACAGGCGACATTGCCACCATCGACGCTCAGGGCGTGATGCAGATTCGGGACCGCGCCAAGGACGTCATCAAGACTGGTGGCGAGTGGATCAGTTCGATCGACCTGGAAAGCGCCGCCATGGGCCACCCGGCAGTCGCGATGGCTGCAGTGATTGGCGTCAAACACCCCAAATGGGACGAGCGCCCCTTGCTCTTCATTGTGCGCAAGCCTGGACAAGCTGTAGAGCGCGAGGAGATTCTGGCTTTTCTCACCGAGCGCGTCGCCAAATGGTGGGTGCCGGACGATGTCATCTTTCTCGACGTGCTGCCCGTGGGTGGAACCGGCAAGGTGCAAAAGGGCGATCTGCGCAAGCAGTACGGGGGCGTATTCAGCTAAAACGAGTCCGGGTAGCAGCGGTTTCCATGCACAAGCAAGACCTCACCCCCAGCAAAGAGCAGATAGCGCTGCTGCCGGAGTTCGCGCGCCTCGGTCTGGATCGCATCGTGCTGGTCAGCACGGCGGCGCAGGCGCATGCGGCGCGGACTGAGCTCTGTACCAGCAAGGTCTGGGGATTTGATACCGAGTCAAAACCGACTTTCGTCAAGGAACAGGTCTCCGATGGTCCGCACGTCGTGCAACTGGCCACGCTGGAGCGGGCCTGGGTCTTTCAGTTGTTTGATCCGGAATGCTCTGCTTCGGTGGCGCAGTTGCTGGCCTTGCCGGGCTACACCAAGGCCGGTTTTGGACTGGGGGATGATCGCAAACGCATCCAGTCCAAGCTCGGAGTTCAGGCCGCAGACGTGCTGGATCTCAACACCGTGTTTCGCGAGCGTGGTTACCGCAAGGACATGGGCGTGAAGGGTGCGGTGGCGCTGATGTTTACTCAGCGCTTCATCAAGTCGAAGAAGGCTGCCACCTCCAATTGGGCCGCACCCCGGCTCAGCGATGGGCAACTGATTTATGCTGCCAACGATGCTTACGCCGCCATGTGCGTATTCGGCGCTTTGGGACTGTCCTGAGATTGCCGCCCCGCTCTGTCTGCAATGCCTGCAGTCTGTCCCGCGTCCCTGCAGCGTGTCGCCTGACGCTGGCGTTCTGGGAGTCGGTTTGCGTACAGTAGCGCCATTCAAGCTTCGCCAACGCAGGACATCGACATGAACAACTCAAGCAACCCAGCCGCTCCGGTCAGCCTGTGGACACGCTTTTATAGCGCCTTCCTGCGGGCTTATCACGCCTACGCTGGCTGGTTGGTCAGCATTTCATGGTGGCGCTTTTTTGGCATGTCGCTGCTGCTGCTGGTTGCCATCGGCATCCTTCACGACATACCCCCCTTCAACTGGACCTATACGGAAATTCTGACTGACACGGATGTTGGCAAGGCTTCGTCCAAAAAGAAATTGACGCCCAGGCCCGGCAGGAGCCAGAAGAGTCCGGTAGAGGGGGTCGATATCTCGATCGACGATCGCGGTGTTCACATTAACACCCGCACAGCAAAGCCGGCCGCTCCCGACTCTGCCACGCTGCCTGCCTTGCCGGCGTCCGCCAGTGCATCGGCACCGGTCGTGCCCCCTGTGCCTGCGATCTCCGACCCCAACGGTGTGACGATCAAGCTGCCCCCGGGTGTTGACGCGCAGGCGATCAAGGACGCGGTGGACGAGGCACGTCGCGAGATGATGGATGCACTCGAAGAAGCGAAACAGGAGGCTGCGGATGCGGCAGAAGCGGCCGCTGACGAGTGGCGTCCGCGCGTCATCCGTCATCGCTATGGCGACCCCCTGATGCCGCTGACAATGTGGTTCATCCTGTTGTCGATCATCATCAAGATCAGCTACAAGGGCAAGGTGCAGGCCGAAGCCAAGGCGGCGCAGGCGACCGAGGTGGCAGAGTCCGAATCGCTGAAGCGCCAGGTCGTGGAGGCGCGCATGGCGGCCATGCAGGCGCAGGTGGAGCCGCATTTTCTGTTCAACACCCTGGCCAGCATTGAGCACCTGATCGAGACCGACCCGCCGCGTGCCGGCAAGATGCAGCGAAACCTGATTTCGCTGTTGCGCGCCAGCATGCCCACCATGCGTGAGGCCAATGCCCAGGGTACACGTGATCTGGGTCGTGAACTGGCCATGATTCGCCCTTACCTCGAGATCTTGAAGGTGCGCATGGAAGACCGCCTGCAGACCGAGGTGCGGGTCAGCGACGGCTTGTTGTCGGCCGAGTTTCCGCCCATGATGCTGCAAAGCCTGGTGGAAAACGCCATCAAGCACGGACTCGAACCCAAAGCCGATGGTGGCCTGCTGACGGTCAGCGCCGAGATTGTGCACGGCAACCTGGCCGTCACCGTGGCTGACACCGGTCTGGGCTTCGGCAAGTCGGCGACCGCCGGCACCGGGATCGGTTTGAGTAATATCCGGGAGCGGCTGGCGCTGTTGTACGGCAACAAGGCCAGTCTGGTGCTGACTGAACCCGCCACTGGCGGCACGTCGGTCACCATCACCGTACCCTATGTGTCACGCGCCAGCACGGAGAGTTGAAATGCCCACTGCCCTGATTGCCGACGATGAACGACTGATGCGCGAGCAACTGCGCTCCCGGTTGCGCGAGGTCTGGCCCGAACTCGAAGTGGTGGCCGAAGCCAGAAACGGCGAAGAGGCCGTGACGCTCACGGAACAGCAGCATCCCGACGTGGTGTTTCTGGACATCCGCATGCCGGTGCTCACTGGCGTGGACGCGGCACGCCAGATTGCCCAGCTTCCCACCTATGAGGATGCCGACGGCTGGCCCGGTTGCGAAATCGTTTTTGTCACCGCCTACGATCAGTACGCGGTCCAGGCTTTCGAGCAGGGAGTGGTTGATTACGTACTCAAACCGGCTGACTCAGAGCGCTTGCGCCTGACCGCCGAGCGCATCAAAAAGCGCATGAGCGAGCGTGCACAGCAGGAACGAGGTGACAGCGACACGCACGTGGCGCCGTTGCCAGCGCACACACCCGACATGCATCAGCTGTTGCAGCGTCTGGCGGCGCAGATCAATCCACAGGCGCCGGCGAAGTTGCAGTGGATTCAGGCCACCGTGCGCCAGACCATCCAGATGATTGCCGTGGAAGAAGTGCTGTTCTTCATCTCGGACGAAAAATACACCCGGGTTCAGACCGCCACGCTGGAAGCACTGATTCGCAAGCCGATCAAGGAACTGGTGGAAGAGATCGACATGAACCTGTTCTGGCAGATTCACCGCTCCACCCTGGTCAACGTGAAAGCGATTGCCGGCGTCAGCCGGGACGAACGCGGGCGGCAACTGGTCAGCGTTCGTGGCCACAAGGAAAAGCTCGAAGTCAGCCGCAGCTACGCGGGTCTGTTCCGGGGTATGTAGATTACAGCGTGTTGACGGCGCGACAGAAGTCGCATGTGGCGCGATCACTTTGTTTCAAACTACCCAAAGGCATCACATAATGGGTGCTTGGGGAGGTTGAGCAATGAATTCATTGAACACAGTGGATGAGCAGCAGGTATTCTTGACCCAGCTGCTGGCAGTGGTTGAGCGCATTGTCACCAGTGGCGATCTGCAGGCGGTTACGCCTTTGCTCGACATGACTACGCAAAACGCACGGTCGCCATTGCTGTCCTCGCTGGCCGAGGCGTTTGCCCGCATGGTGGTGCAGCTTGAAGCCCGGGAATTTCAGCTTGAATGCACGATTGAAGACCTGGTCCGCGTCAAGCAAGAACTGGAGCACGCCAACTACGACCCATTGACGGGGCTGGCCAATCGTGTCATCGCGCGCGATCGGCTGCACCAGGGGCTGCTGCAGGCGCAGCGCTCGGAGCAGCAGCTTGGCGTCTTGTATCTGGATCTTGACCGATTCAAGTGGGTCAACGACAACCTGGGCCACGCCGCAGGCGACGAATTGCTGCGCCAGGTGGCGACCCGCATTCGCAATACTGCGCGCCAGTCCGACACGGTGGCGAGGTTGGGCGGCGACGAGTTCCTGTGTGTCATGCCTGCTATTCATGATTTGAGCGCAGCGCAAGATCTGGCCGGACGCCTGGTTGAGTGCCTGTCGCAGCCGTTTCAGTTGGAGGCAGATCTGGCCTCGATTGGTGCCAGTGTCGGCATAGCGCTGTTTCCGGCGCACGCCGACACAGTCGATGAGCTGATAGCCTGCGCCGACAGCGCGCTCTACGATGCCAAACATGGCGGGCGCAACGGCTACCGGGTTTACACATTGGCGAAGCAGAGTTGAGCCCCCCAATGGTCTGGCTAAACTCATTCATGCGCCATTTTTCTGGAACTCAGGATGAGTGATAGCGAAAACTCGCCTCGGGCAACGGTCAACTTTTTTCGAAACTACAACCGGGTTGTTGGCGTCGCCTTTCTGGCCATCGTCTTGCTGACGCTCGGATTTTTCCTGCATCAGATCAACGAAAAGCGCAAAGAAGAATTGGCCATTATTGTGGGGCACGTGGAACGGCATAGCCAATTCATAGAGTTTGTCTTGCGCTCTTCGCTCGACTACCTGGAAACTCTGCGCACTGCCGCGCACAGTCACTACTTGGGTCAGCCCCAGCAAGTTTCCGCAGCCGCATCACTGGACGCTGTCAGTCGGAACCGCTTGTTTAATTTGCTGCGTCAAAATGAATCCGCATCCGCTTTTGATCTCGATGCGCTTCCTGATCGCGACTCTGGGGGTAACTTGACAGGCAAAGGCTCGCTGCAAGGGCGCGGCCAGGCGTTTTACATGGATGTTGGGATGGCCTTGGAGCTGAACCAGGCGTTTCACTCGATTACCTTCAATTTACCGAATGCAGCCGAGGCCTCGTTCACTTCCGTGGAAAACTTTGACATCACTTCGCCCTGGAAGGAATCGTCCAAGCGAGGATTTGACATTGCCCGCTATGAGCGACCTGTCTGGCGCATGGGGACTCCTGAAAACAACCCGAATCGCGAGAAATACTGGGCACCCGTCCACTTCGGTGGCAAAGACACGGGCTTGCTAGTACCAGTGGGTGTTCCGGTTTACAACAATAACGAGTTCAGAGGTGTGGTCGCGATCGAGACCAGCCTGGATTATCTGAACCGCATCAACGCCGACTTTGGCTACAAGCTCGGGACCGTCATGCTGGTCGATGCCCAGGGCGTGGTGCTGGCGCATCCCGGTCTTGCCAGGATGGCCCTGGATCTGCAAACGACGCAATCCCTTGCCGAACTCTTGCCCGCCGAGGTACTTGCTGAACGACCCCAGTTGCGGAACCTGCCTGACAACCAGTCGGTTGAAATTGCCGGACATGTGTTGATCAAGCACAGTTTTGTTTCCGCTCCCTGGACCCTGGTTTATAGCGTCCCGACGCAGACCCTTTGGTACAAGCTGCTGCAAGAGCGCGGCGGCGCCATGCTGACCATGTTTCTTGGTCTGACAACTCTGATCATCGTGATGTACGCGGTAACCGCTCGGGAGTTTGTGGTGCCAGCGACGAAGCTGGTTCAGCATCTGGCAGCTGAATCGCAGTTTCAGCCGTTACCGATACCCAAAGTTCCGTTTCCGTGGCAACCCTGGTTTGACACGATCTCCAAGGCCTTTCGCGAGTCATTGCAACTCATGTCGCTGCGCCAGGAACTCGACATCGCGGCCAAGATGCAGCAGGCGATATTGCCGCGCCATTGGCCGAGTCACGGCGATTTTTCACTTTGGGGGGCCATGCGCTCGGCCAAAGAGGTCGGCGGCGACTTCTATGACCATTTCCAACTCGAGGGTGGCAAGATCGGCATGGTTGTGGCCGATGTTAGCGGCAAAGGGGTGCCGGCGGCGCTGTTCGGCATGGTGTCCAAAACCTTGCTCAGAGCGACTGCGACACGAGACGCGACTGCGACCGGTTCGGTCATCGCCAGCGTGAATGATGTCTTGTGCCAGGACAATGAGAGTTGCATGTTCGTCACGGTTTTTTATGCCGTCCTGGATCCGGGTCGGGGTCAGCTCTCTTATGTCAACGCAGGGCATCCACCGCCGCTGCTGGTTCACGCCGACGGACGCACCGAATTTTTGCCTTTGACTGATGGAATCGCCCTGGGTGTCGCGGAGGGGATATTGTTTGAACAGCAGATGGTTCAGCTTGAACCAGGTGATTGCCTTGTCATCTATACCGATGGCGTAACGGAAGCATTTAACTCGCACAACGAAGAATTTACGGAGGCTCGCTTGCAGCCATTGTTTGACGACCGCTCGGTTGCCGACGTGCAGGACGCAGTCCATCGCGTCATTGGGGCGGTCGACGCGTTTGCGGCGGGTGCGCCTCAATCGGACGACATTACCTGCGTGGCTTTGCTCTACCGTCCAGGGGCCGGGCCCGACCAAGGACCCGCGAGCAAGGTTGAAATTTCGTGAACAAGTCCAGGATCATCATCAATAAATCGACTTGCCTGTTGTTGGGCCTGCTGCTGCTGGGCACTTGCGCCCGAGTCGCGTGGGCCGACGCGCTGGATGCGATCAAGGCCCGCGGCACATTGATTGTGGGTGTCAAAAAAGACGTTCCCCTGTGGGGACTGTTGGACCCGTCCAACGGTGAAATCAAGGGATTTGAACCCGACTTGGCGCAACTGCTGGCTGACCACCTTGGTGCCAAGCTCAAGTTGGTCGGTGTGCTCACCTCGGAACGCACTGATGCCGTGGTCGGCGGCAAGGTGGATGTGTTGATAGCCACCTTGTCGGACACGCCAGAGCGTCGCCAGATCATGACTTTGGTGCAGCCACACTACTATGCTTCTGGGGTCAATCTGCTGGCCCGAAAAAGTGAACATTTCAAGGAGTGGACTGCCCTGCGAAATCGCCGGGTCTGCGGCCGACGAGGTGCGTTCTACAACCGACTGATCACGGTCACCTACGGTACTGACGTGATTGCCTTGTATGGCAACGACTTGTCGTTTGCAGCCTTGCGTGATGGGCGTTGTTCGGCACTTCTGCACGATGATATTGCGATTGTTTCCATCTTGCAAAATCCGGACTGGGCGCGAGATTTTGAAATGCCGCTGACTTCTCTGTATCACGTGCCGTGGTCGATTGCTTTGGCTCCCACCGAGCGTGGTGGCCAGCTGGAAAGAATCGTCTCGCGCCTGATAGTGGGTTGGCATCGCGATGGTGTATTGACGAAGCTCGAGGTCAAATGGGGAATTCCGTCAACTGCCTACCTGAAGGAAAAGCACGATAGTTGGCAACGCAAAGTGAACGGCAAGTGGTTTTGCGGTGATGACCTGACTGATGGCTCACCCCTCGAATGTCGCTAAACAAGGCACCGTTGTTTGATGAGTTCAAAAGTTTCCCTTAGCCAGACCAGCGTGGAACGTGCCGCACCGCCCGGTGGCTCACCGGCAGACGTTGAGGTGAGCGCTGCCATGGCGCAACTTTATAACCACTATTTTTCTTGTCACGACTACGAAAGGCGCTATCCCCAACCGAATCAGGCGACCTTGAACTTCCTGATGGAACAGGGCGCCGAAAAGGCCGAACAAATACTTGATTTTGGTTGTGGCAATGGTCGCTATGGGCTGGCACTGCTGCACGGTACATCGGCGTTGCTGACGGGATGCGATATATCTGAAGCAGCGCTTGCGGAATTCAGCGCTCACCTGGGCCATGCCAGGTTGGGAGCGCGTACCCGTTTGTTTCATGGACCTTCCAGTGTTCTGGAAGGCCACGGCCACTATGACCTGATCCTGATGCTGTTTGGTGTACTCAGTCATGTTGGCGCACGTTCTGCGCGCCTTGAGACCTTGCGGCAACTCAGAGCCCTGATTGAGCCCGGAGGCAAGCTGTTGTTGACGGTACCCAGTCAATGGCGTCGGCGCCCGGTTGAACTCATCGGCGCAGCGTTTGATCGCTGGCGCGGTCGGGTCCATGGGGTTCGGACCGAGCCGGGAAACATCTTGTTTAGCCGGCGATTGGGTGGTGTGTTGCACCAGTTTTTTTATCATCTCTATACCGTGCGGCGCTTGCGCGAAGAGTTGCGCGCGGCGGGCTTTCAGATGACGCTGGTTGAAGCGGAGAGCGTGCTGCCTGAATGGCTGATCACACAGCACCCCTGGATTGGTGCGGTCGATGCCCGAGCCACCCGTTTCTTGCCGGCTTCCTTGGGTTATGGTATGCGAGCGGTGGCGGTGCCGATATGACGCATTGGCATAGTTGGATGCGCAAGGCGTGCGCCCAGATGCTGGTGCTCTTCGCCATCCTTTGGTTGTACGTGGGCGGATCATTTGCCTCGCAAATGGAGGCGCCGCGCGGCAGCGAGCGGCTGACTCTGGTCAAGCAGCGTGGCAGCCTGATTGTGGGCGTCAAGACTGACTATCCACCGTTTGGTTTCCTCGATGCCAGCGGGGTCTCCGAAGGTTTTGAGCATGACCTGGCGCAAGATATTGCCAGGCGCCTGGGTGTCAGTCTCACCAAAGTGGCGGTCTCGGGAGCCAACCGCCTGCAGAAACTCGAAGAGGGCAGTATTGACGTGCTGCTTGCGACCACCGGTGACACGGCAGACCGCCGCAAGATCGTCACCATGATCGAACCAAACTATTACGCCTCTGGCGTCACACTGTTCATGCGGCCTGAGCAGAATATCAGTGACTGGTCTGAGACACGCGGAAAGAAAGTATGTGCCACGCAAGGCAGCTACTTCAACCGGATCATGGCGCAGCGCTACCTGCTCGAGCTGCAGATGTTCAATAACGCCAGAGATGCCAAACTGGCGGTCAAGGACAGGCGCTGTATCGGCTATCTGTTCGACAACACGGCCATTCAAGGCGATCTCAGATTGCCGGAATGGGCGGGATACAAGGCCCCGCTGGCTCCTGTGCTGAATACACCCTGGGCGATCGCCATCGCGCGCCGGGAAGGCGGCTCCGAGTTTGAGCGCCTGCTGGGTGATGTTGTCGCGGATTGGCATCGCAGCGGCTTTGCAATTCAGCGTGAAAAAGTGTGGGGACTTCCGCCATCAACTTTCCTGGCAGACACGCATGCCTTGTGGGAAAAGCCTGATGCAAACGGCGCGAGATTGTGCGAGCGTGAAATCTCGGGCCAGTGGCCGAGCGTTTGCAGGAATCCTGTCTTGCTGAGCTCAACCGACACCACTGGCCTGCGCCGACTGGGTTTGTGGTTCAAAGAGAATACCGGTCTGGATCTGAGCCTGATTTATGATGAATATGATCGAACGCGTTTCTTGTTGGGCCTGGGGACAACTTTCCTGTTGATGCTGCTTTGCGTTTCAGGCAGTCTGCTTCTGGGTGTGCTGGGCGCCTTGCTGGCTGAGGCCAAATTGCGCGTTGTTAGCAGGCTGATCTGGATGGCGAGCATCGTTGGACGCATGACCCCGCCGCTACTGGCGATGTACGTGTTGTTGTTTGGATTGGGATCGATGCTGATCGCGGCGTACGGCATCAGTGTGTCGCCCTTTGCCGTTGTAGTGTGGTGTCTGTGCTATTACACCGGCTCGAGCATCATGACGGCTCTTTTGTTCGCAGCGGACGTCAAGCGTCAGTCGAATCCGGTTTTTCAGTTGCGTTGGGGCAACATGCGTGAGCTCATTGCGATGAGCAGTGGCCACGTTACGGCGGCGCTTGTCAATGTATCGAAAGCGACCATGATGGCCTCTGCTGTCGCCGTTCCCGAGCTTCTCTCAGTTGCTACCACCATCATGACGGACAACGGCAATGTTGGCGTAATGATGAATGTGTTGCTGCTGACGTTCATGCTGCTCATCTTTGCAACGGTTCGCGTACTGAAGGTACTTGAAAGAAAGTTGTTGGGAGTGACAAAATGAACCTGCTGGGCCTGGACGTGCTGCGCGAGTTGATCACCTGGACGCCTTTCTTGCTGACTGGCTTCAGTTTGAACATTCTGATTGCGTCGCTGGCGATGGTGATCGGAACCGGGCTGGGTTGGGGACTGGCTCTGCTCAGACTGTCCAGTCGTCCGCGGCGGGTGAAGCTTAGCTTGCTGCTGACCGAATTCACACGCAATGTGCCCACCATTGTTTTCCAGTTCTACCTGGTTTTCATGCTGCCCAGCGAGTTTGTGTTGCCCGGCACCTCGATCACGCTGGGTTTTCCGAGCTGGCTGAATGCATCACTCGCTCTGGCCATGGCAGTGATTGGATTTACGTCTGATAATCTGACCGCAACCCTGCGTGATTGGCGCAAGGGAGATCACGCAGCAGCGCTGCTCTTCTTGCCCAACTGGACGAGCTATATGCTGATCATTGTGATCGCCTCCAGCACCGCTTCGATCATTGGGGTGAGTGAGCTTGTCAGCCGTTGCAATACGGTGATCAATGCCACCGGCAATACAGGCTTGATGCTGCCGGTCTATTTGTACGCCTGCGTCTGTTTCTTCCTGTTTTGCTACCCTTTGACCCGCTTGATGCAATGGACCAGGGCGTATCTTGCTGCGCGCCTGGGTCCCGCATCACATCGACTTGGAAAGGCTTCGCGATGAAGGTCCGTTTTTGGGGTACTCGGGGATCTATTCCGATCTCGCTGACCGCCGAACAAACGCGCGCCAAAGTGGTGGCAGCGCTCAATGCGGCGATGGATCAGGGCTTGAGTCGACGACAAGATGTGGAGGCATTTGTCGATTTTCAACTGCCTTTTGAAATCAGAGGCACGTATGGTGGCCATTCCAGTTGCGTGCAACTGGAGGCCGAGGGAGCAGGTCACGTGTTCCTGGACTTCGGATCGGGTGCGCGGCCGCTGGGGGCTGACTATTTGCGCCATTTCCCGCCCGGTTCGCCGCAGACTTACCATGTTTTCATGTCCCACCTGCATTGGGACCACATCATGGGTTTCCCCTTCTTTACCCCGGTCTATATTCCGGGCAATCGTATCGTCATCCACACCTGCCATGCGCAGGCCGAACTGGCTTTTCGGCGGCAGCAATCACCGCCGTGTTTTCCGGTTGAGTTTGATGCGCTGGCGGCGCAAATCGAGTTTGACCTGCTGCTGCCGGGTCAAAGCTATGAAATTGCCGGGTACTCGGTAACGGCACTATTGCAGCTTCATTCGGGTGACTCGTTTGGTTGGCGTTTCGAGCGCCATGGCAAGACCATGGTTTATTCGACCGATTCCGAGCACAAACTCGATGAACAGGCCTCGCTGGACCGGTATATCGATTTTTTTCGCGACGCAGATCTGGTGGTGTTCGATGCCATGTACTCGCTGGCCGATGCCGTTTCAGTGCGCGCCGATTGGGGGCATTCCAGCAATATGGTGGGGATCGAGCTGTGCCAGGCCGCCAAAGCCAGGCGCATTTGCATGTTTCACCACGAGCCAGCCTATGACGATGCGAAAATTGCCGGTGTTCTGGACCAGTCGCGCCGACTCGAGGCGATCACCCGCAGTGAGGCTGAACTCGCAGTCGTGACCGCATACGATGGCCTTGAATTAGACCTTTAGCTTTGGGTATCGGTCAGTGGTCACAGAAGAGACTTGTTCATCAACAGCCGGTTCCATTCGCCGCTGCGATGATAGGTGACACTGTCCATCAGCTGGAAAACCAGAAAAATTCCCAGCCCGCCAATTTTCCTATTTTCCAGCGTGGCATCCAGCTTGGGCGGCGCGATCTGTAGGGGGTCGAAGGCAATTCCGTTGTCGGCAACCGCGATTTGGACTTGCGATTCCTTCTGCGTCAGATCAATCTTCAAATGCGGCGCGCCCGGTCCGAGTGATCCATAAGACATGACATTGACGATAACTTCCTCTAAGGCCAGGCGAACTTGTGTCACGACATGCACAGGCCAGGTTTGACTGTGACCAAAACTCTCGATGGCATCAAGCAGGATGGCCAGACTGGCCATGTCGGCATCGCCTTCGAGTGTGAGTTTATCTGACATTGTCAAATTCTATAGGGTGCCTCTGAGCCGGTTCCGACAAAATTGCTATACGATAGGCGAACTAATTAGCAAGATTTCGTAACATGAATACTAGCGTTACATACAGATCCACAGGCCGTTTGGATACAGCCACCGCGGGTGCCGCCGAGAAAGCTTTGCTGGCTTTGCTGGTTGACGATGTGAATTCGATCAATATGGATTTGTCGGAGCTTGACTATGTCAGCAGTGCCGGGCTGCGCGTCTTGCTGGTGGTTGCGAAAGCCGCAAAGGCCAGAGGCGGCAAACTGGTTCTAACCGCGCCCAAGCCCGCGATTCTGGAAGTCATCAAAATCAGTGGTTTCGACAGGATTATCAGCATTCAGACATGACAGCCGCAGCTACGCCGGCCTGTTCCGGGGGATGTAAGGCGTGGCTTGATGCACGTCAATAGATGACGTGTGTAAGGGCTTGTTTATCACATAGTGGTGCTACTATTCATTCGCCAAAATGCGCGGGAAGCGAGCTTTCTGCGTGCCCATTTGGGGTGAGTGTTTTTCCGCTTAGCTGTCTGTGGCCAGAGAGGGTGCGACCAGGCTATGAGTTCATCCAGGGTGGGCCTTGAGATCAACCGTTAACCCATGGACGAAGCACTATGAAAGCCACGACAGCAAAATTCCCCGGCATCCCCAACGTCATTCATGGCAATGGCGCGGTCGCCTATGTCATGAGCCAGGTCTGCGGCGGAGTGATCGGCTACCCGATTACGCCCTCTACCGAGATTGCCGAAATCTACGAGGCGTTTCGTGCGGAAGGGGGCGTCAATGTCTTTGGCAAGCATCCCTTCTTTTTCGAGCCCGAAGGCGAGCATTCGGCGCAGAGCGGTGCGCTCGGTGCGGCACTGACCGGTGGCCAGTTCATCTCCAACGCATCATCGAGTCAGGGCATCCTGTATGCGCTCGAATCGCATTACGTCACGGTCGGCAAGAAGGTTGGCGGTTTTGTGCTGCAGGTGGCTGCGCGTGTGGTTTCCAAGCATTCGCTCAACGTGATGGCCGGGCATGACGACGTGTATTCCCTGCTGTCTTCCGGCTATACCATTCTGTTTGGCTCCAACCCGCAGGAAGCGGCGGATCTGGCCGCCATCTCCTACCGCGTAGCCTCGCTGTCGCTGATTCCGGTGGCCAACGCCATGGACGGTTTTGCCACCAGCCACATGATGAGCGAGGCGCTGATGCCCGAGCCCGCCCTGCTGCGCGAGTACCTGGGTGATCCGGCCGGGCGCATCAAGGCGCCGACGCTGGCGCAGGAGATGCTGTACGGAGCCAAGGGCAGGGTGGTGCAGTTACAGCAGTACCTGGCACGGCGCGAAGCGGATCTGACATCGCAGCAGTTGTCTGCCCTGCAAGACTATCTTCAGAGCCACGCCGCGCAGATCGAGTCTGACAACGCTGGCGAAGGGCTGGCACAGACCCTGGTCTGGCTGCCTGAGGAATTGCATGCACCATGGAAACGCCAGTGGCTCAACGCCTTGGAGAAGGGCACGCGTCAACTGGTGCCGGCGCTGGTGGACGTGAACAATCCGGGTCTTACCGGTGCGGTTCAGAACCAGCCGGATTTTCAGGCGGGATCGGTCGACCACCGAACCCATTTTGTCGTCGCCGTGCCGGCCATCGTCCGTCAGGCAATGGACGAGTACGCCGAGCTGAGCGGGCGCAGCTACAAGCCGGTCCAGACCTTTATGTGCGAAGACGCGGACTACGTGATGGTCGGACTGGGTTCCGTCACCGATGATGTGGAAGCAGTCGTGACTCACCTGCGCGGTCAGGGAAAAAAAGTGGGGCTGGTGGCCATCAAGCTGCTGCAACCGTTCCCCGAGGCAGAGCTTGTGGCGGCACTCAAGGGCAAGAAGGCGGTGACCGTGTTGGAGCGCTCGGACCAGACAGCGCTGACCAGTTTTGTCACGCAGGCCCTGTTCAAGGCACGCGAAAACGCAAGCCAGATGCGCCATGCCGGCATCCCGGCACTTGAGAGCAGCCCAATGCTCACCACCGCCATCTTTGGTCTGGGCGGGCACGATCTGCAACCGCGCCATTTGATCGCTGCTTTCAAGAACATGGAAGATGGGCAACTGGTGCCGCTGATTTATCTGGGTTCCCAGTTTTTCTCGGACACCGCGACGCCAGTGGTGGCGGAACTCCTGCAGCGTCTCAAAGCTGCCTACCCCGAGACCGAGCCGATGGCGCTGCAGACCCAGCCCAATCCCAAACTGCTGCCTGATGCCGGGTTTCGCGTGCGTTTTCACTCGGTTGGCGGCTATGGCACCATCGCATCCGGCAAGTTGCTGACCGACATCCTGGCCGGCGTGCTCAATATGCACTCCAAGTCGGCGCCCAAGTACGGCTCTGAAAAGAGCGGCGCTCCGACCAACTACTACATCACCCTGAGCCCGGAGGCGGTCAAGATCACCAACGCTGAACTGGAGGATGTGGAGGTCGTCATCGCACCCGACCACAAGGTTTTCAGTCACACCAATCCGTTGCTTGGACTCGGAGCAGGCGGCACCTTCATCCTGCAGTCCAATGCCACTGCGCAAGAGGTCTGGGCCGAGTTGCCAGCGAAGGCGCGCCAGACTATCCGTGAACGCAAGATTCGCTTCTTCATCATCGACGCTTTTGCCGTTGCCAAGAAGAATGCGCCGACACCGGAGCTCGCCACGCGCATGATGGGCATTGCCTTCATTGGCGCTGTTGCCGGGCACGTTCAGCAGGTGGCGGGTGGCGCCGATCAGGCGACGATTCTGGAAAAGGTCAGGCAGCAAATTGCGAAGAAGTTTGGTGGCAAGGGCGGTGCTGTTACCGATGGCAATATGGCGGTGATCCGCGAGGGTATCGAGGCCACGCAAAAGGTCGACTATGACCTGCCCGAGTTCAAGAGCATCGAAAGCAAGCCTGCCGCCATACCGATCTACAGCGTGTCGCAGTCGGCCGTGCAGTGTCAGAGTGCCGGCGCATCCGCTTGCGCAGGCATGTTCGACGCCAGCTATTTCGAGGACATGGTGCTCAAGCCTTTCCGAGAGGGCGCGTTGGGCGAGGCACCCGTGTTGCCGGGCACCGGCTTGTTCATGCCAGCCGGCAGTGCCGGTGCCAAGGACAAGGGACTGTTCCGGCGCACCGTGCCCGAGTTCAAAGCCGATCTGTGCACCGGCTGCATGGAGTGCGCACTGGTTTGCCCGGACGCCGCCATTCCGAATGTTGTTCACGAGATTCATGACATGCTGCTCAGCGGCATCAAGCAATTGGATATCACGGCGGCGCAGGCCGAGGCCATGCGCGGCCATGCTTATGCGCTGGCCGAGGCGGTGCGTGAGAGTTATCGCCAGAGCAAGGACGCGCGAGCCTTGCACGAGTTGCTGGCCGACGCCGCGACCCATCTGGAAACCGACAACGTGACGCTGCTGCGCAACGTCAACAAGCTGATCGATGTGCTGGCGCTCTACCCGGTGGCGCGCACACGACCTTTCTTTGATGCCATGGAAAAAGCCAAGGCCGGTAGTGGCGGCTTGTTCTCGGCGATTGTGGACCCCTGGAAGTGCACCGGTTGCCTTGAGTGCATCGAAGTTTGCGGCCCGGGTGCGCTGGTTGCGCGCGAGCAGGACGCCATCGTGCTGCAGTCCCTGCAGCAGCGCTTCGACTTCATGGGCAAGTTGCCGCACACGCCGGCCCGTTTTGTTGACAGCGCCATCAAGCCCGATGGCGAGATCAAGCGGCTGCTGCTCGACAGCTCCAACTACTATTCCACCACCGGTGGTCACGGCGCTTGCCGCGGTTGTGGCGAGGTGACCGCCATCCGCCTGGTGATGGCTACCAACCAGGCCATCACCAGCAAACGGCAACGCGAACATATCCATGAGCTCGAAACCCTGATTGCAGGCCTGAGCGCCAAACAGACCGCAGTGGCAAGCACGCACGCCGAGCGGGCAGAGCGCCTTGGCGCACTGATCGCTACGCTGGAAAAGCGCCTCTATCTGTTTGAGAGCGGCCCCAGCGGCAACGGCCCGGCCGGTGCTGTTGTGGCCAACTCCACTGGATGCAGCAGCGTTTACGCGTCCACTTTCCCGTTCAACTGCTACAACGATCCCTGGGTCAACAGCCTGTTCCAGGATGCGCAGCCGCTGGCCAAGGGTATCTTCGAGGGCATCGCAGCGCAGACCGTCTCCGATGTACGCGCGCAGCGCCTGGCCAGGCTCGAACTGGCGGATGCTTATGACGCCAAGACGCACGACCAGGACTTGCGCATGCTGTCATGGGAACAGTTCAGCGTGGCCGAACTCGGTCTGATGCCCACCGTGATCACGGTCGGTGGCGACGGTGCTACCTACGACATCGGTTTTGGGGCGCTCTCGCGCATTCTGATGAGCGGCACGCCGCTCAAGGTGCTGGTGCTCAACACCGGCTCGTATTCCAATACCGGCGGGCAGGCTTCGACATCGAGCTTCATCGGTCAGGACTCCGATCTGGCACGTTATGGCAGTGCGGCCAGCGGCAAGCAGGAGTCGCGCAAGGAACTCGGGTTGATCGCCGCCTTCCACTCCAATGTATTCGTCTGCGCCACCAGCACCTCGCTGCAGGGACACTTCCTGAAGAACACCATGGAGTGCCTCACCTACACCGATGGCCCGGCACTAATGGACGTCTACACACCGTGCCAGGGCGAGCACGGCATTGGCGACGCGGCCTCATCCGAGCGCTCACGACTGGCAGTGCAGAGCCGCATGAACCCGGTGTTTGTGCACGACCCCAGGCGTGGCAGCACCCTGCACGACTGGTTCTCGCTCGAAGGCAACCCGGAGCCCGAGAAGACCTGGGCCAGCAGCACGCTGGAATACATCGACGATGCCGGTCAGCTCAAGCTGCTCAGCACGGCCCTGACACCGGCACACTTTGCGCTGGGTGAAATCCGTTTCAAGAAGCAGTTCCACAAGCTCGGTGCGGACGAGGTCAACGCGATGCCGGTGGAGGCTTACGTTGAATTGGCGAAAGACGATCGCCAGGGTATCAAGCCTTTCATCTGGTCGACCGATGCCAAGAAGCGTCTGCAGAAAATTGAAGTAACCCAGGCGATCATTGCGCTGGTAGAAGAGCGCCGCAAGTACTGGCATCTGCTGCAGTTCCTCGATGGCCAGCATGTGGCCAAGCTTGACGAGAGCCACCGCGCCGACATCGAGTCGCTGCAGGCGCAGTACCAGGATTCGGTGACCTTGCGCGACTCTTCGCTCGATACCTTTGCCCGTGCCATGTCGGAGTTGGCTGCTTCCAGCAAGGCACCGGTGGCGGCAGCGCGCACGATTCCCATCACACCGGTGACCGGCGCGGCTGCTCCTGCGGGCGCGGCCACGGCCACGGCCACGGCCGTGGCGGATGCGCTGGTGACTTACGACATTGCGGACCAGGTGAAATGCACCGACTGCAAAACCTGCTACCAGGATTTGCCGGAGCTTTTCGAGAAGACACGCGTCGTGGTCGATGGTGAGAGCAAGGATGTGGCGCAACTGATTCCCGGCGCGCTGGCCAAGGTCAAAGTCAGCGCCGAACTGAAGAGCCGCATTGCGCGTGTGGTTGCCAATTGTGATTCGGAGATCATTCGATGAGCAGCGAAAACCTGACCCCCCGCACTGGTGAGGATCTGCAGCGCTACCTGCAGGCCAGCAGCGCCATAGCGAGCACGCGCTCGCAGCTTGATGCGCTGGAGCAAACGCCGGAAGTCGAGAACTTTCACCAGCAGCTCAATCTGTTGCGCCGACGCCTGCTGAGCGAGCCGCAGGCCTTTCGCGACATGTTCATTGCCGACGGCACCAACGCCATGGTGTGGGAGTTTCAGCAAGAGGAACTCAGTGCGGAGTTCATCCGCACCATGTGGGGCCTGCTGCTGCGCGACGACGACGCCAGCAAGGTCCTGATGCGCTTCGTCTGGAACGTGCCGCTGCGGCTCAAGCGCAAGTTCATACGGGCCATTGAGTTTCATTTGTCGGAGCGCTATCCGATGTTCAAGGGTCTGTCGTTCAACTGGCCGGTGGAGCGCTCCATTCCGCCGTATATGCGCGATGCCGAGGAGCGTTCACAGGACTTCGGTCTGGTCAATCAGGGCTATCTGGGTTACATGAATCTGGGCTACAGCGGGCGCGAGGTCGAGATGTTTGTCTGGCTCGAAGCGCTGCGCGACAAGCAGTGCAAGGACAAACCCTGCGAAGTGGGCGTGCACGTGGCCGGCAAGTTTGAGCCCAAGGGCGGTTGCCCGGTCAAGATTCATATTCCGGAAATGCTCGAACTGCTGGGCACCGGACGTTTTCGCGAGGCGATGGAACTGATCGAGAACTGCAACCCCTTGCCCAATGTGACGGGACGCGTCTGCCCGCAGGAGCTGCAGTGCCAGGGCGTTTGCAAGCACAAGAAATTGCCGATCGAGATTGGCCAGATCGAGTGGTATCTGCCGCAGCGCGAAAAAATGGTTAATGCCGAAGGCATTGCGACGCGTTTTGCCAACTTTCCCGATCCCTGGGCCAAGGCTGACAAGCCGCCGGTGGCGGTGGTGGGCTCAGGCCCAGCCGGTCTGATCAACGCTTATCTGCTGGCCTCCGAGGGCTTCCCGGTGACGGTGTTTGAGGCCTTTCATGCGCTGGGCGGTGTGCTGCGCTACGGCATCCCGGAGTTCCGGTTGCCCAACGAACTGATCGACGACGTGGTGGGCAAGATCAAGCTGCTGGGTGGCAAGTTTGTTGCCAACTTTGTAGTAGGCAAGACCGCCACCATCGAAGATCTGAAGAAGGCCGGCTTCTGGAAGGTCTTTATCGGCACCGGCGCCGGTTTGCCGCGCTTCATGAACGTGGCCGGCGAGCACCTGCTCAACGTCATGTCGGCCAACGAGTTCCTGACCCGCGTGAACCTGATGCAGGGCCTGCACAAGGACTATGAAACACCGCTGCCAGAGACCCGAGGCAAGCGTGTCATCGTGATTGGCGGCGGCAACACGGCGATGGACGCGGCCCGTACCTCGCGCCGCCTCGGTGGCGATGTGACGATTGTTTACCGGCGCACGCAATCCGAAATGCCGGTGCGTGTGGAGGAACTGCACCACGCGCTGGAAGAAGGCATCAAGCTCAAGGAGTTGCGCGCCCCCAGCGAGTTTCTGGGCGACGAGAAGACCCACTTTGTGACGCATGCGCAACTTGACGTGATCGCCCTGGGCGAGCCCGACGCCAGCGGACGGCGTAGCCCGGTGAGCACCGGCAAGATTGAGGCTATGGAGGTGGATCTGGTCATCATGGCGCTGGGCAACACACCAAATCCGATCATCCGCGAGTCCGAGCCGAGCCTCAAGACCACCAAGTGGGGCACCATCGACGTGCCCGAAGGCTCGCAGCAGACTTCACTTTCGGGCGTCTACTCCGGCGGCGACGCTACCCGGGGTGGCTCAACCGCCATTCGCGCAGCCGGTGACGGACAGGCGGCGGCACGTGAAATTGTGGGCGACATCAATCTCACGCCGGCCGAGATTCGCACCAGGGTTCGCGGCGCGCAGTACTACACCGGTCTGGGTGCGGCACCGCAGACGATTTTGGAAAAGATCGAACTGGCCGACGGCATTGTCGAGTTCATCGTGCATTCACCGCTGGTAGCCAAGGCGGCGCAAGCCGGACAGTTTGTGCGCGTTTTGCCCTGGGAAAAGGGCGAACTGATTCCGCTCACGCTGGCCGACTGGGACGCCAGCAAGGGCACGATCTGCCTGGTGGTGCAAGCCATGGGCAGCAGCAGCATTGCCATCAACAGGATGGCTGTGGGTGACTCGTTTACCGGCATTGCCGGGCCGCTGGGCCTGCCGAGCGCGCTGCATCGTTACGAAGGCCAGCAAACGGTTGTCTTCACTGCAGGCGGCCTGGGCTTGCCGCCGGTCTACCCCATCATGCGTGCGCATCTGCGCCTGGGCAACCACGTGACACTGATAGCGGGTTTCCGCAACTCCGACCTGCTGTTCTGGGTCAAGGACGGTGAGCGTGTGGCCGCCCTGAAGGCCGAGTTCGGCGATCAGCTCGACGTCATCTACACCAGCAACGACGGCAGCTTTGGCGAGAAGGGTTTTGTCACGACGCCGCTGGAAGCCATGCTGAAGGACAACATGACGAGCAAGGGCCGCAGAATAGCCGAAGTGGTCACCATCGGCCCGCCGCTGATGATGCGCGCTGTGAGCGACCTGACCAAGCCTTACTGCGTGAAGACCGTGGCCAGCCTGAACTCGATCATGGTGGACGCCACCGGCATGTGCGGCGCCTGCATGGTGCCGGTGACGATTGCCGGCAAGATGGTGCGCAAGCACGCCTGCGTTGACGGCCCCGAACTCGACAGCCACATCATTGACTGGGACAAATTCCTGCCGCGCTTCAACCAGTTCAAGGTGCAGGAGCAGGAGAGCAGGGTGATGCACGGGTTTGCGTGAGCGCCAAGACGACTAGAGTTTTTCGTTGGCGACAAGCAGGAACGGGTTGACGATGCGCAGCGTGCCGCCAAGCAACTGGTTGTGCTGCAGGTCTTCGCTGTAGAACACTTCGGCGCCGGCCTGCAGTGCCGCGGCCAGTACCAGGCAGTCGTAAAAACTGTAGTGCGTTTCCAACTGTAAATCGAGTGTGCTGCTAAGCAGCTCCGGGCTGGAGCTGACGCGGTTCAGGGGCTGCATGGCAGCGTCGACAAACTGTTTGCATTGATCGGTGCTGAAGCGTTGCGCAAACTTGCGTGTGGCAACGTTGGCAAACTCCTGAATCACCTGGTAGCTGGTGCAACCGAGGTGGCTGGCCAGGCCTTGTTCTATGAGTTGCAGCGCACGCTGCTTCTTCAGCGGCTCGCTCGCCAGCAGGGCGTAGACGAAGACGTTGGTATCCAGAAAGAACAACTCACCCGCGCTGGCTTCAATCGCTGTGCTCACGCCTGGCGCTCGTTCATCTCGTCGCGCGTGAAACTGCGACCAGCGTCCAGATTGGCGAGTTGCGTCATCACGTCCCGAAACCGGGTAACGGCGGCTTCATCCTGGGAGCCGGCGTAGGTCTCCAGCCATTTGCGGAATTCGACATTCAGAGTGCTTTGCGCGGCAACCGCTTTTTCACGGGCACGGCTGATCAGCTGTTCCTCGGCGGAGAGTGTGATATTGCGGAGCATTACGATTAACAGTGTGCACTAAATATAGCTAATAGTGTACACAATAATCGAATCGGGTGTAAGTGGCTGCCGTCACTGTGGTAAGTTTCCCACCTACGTTCATCAAGATAGAAAGTCCCCATGTCGCACAGCACCGATGTCCAGTCCATCTTCAAGACCCTGGGTCTGCCGCCACCGCCGGACAGCGCGGATGGCATAGAAGTTCGGACTCCAATTGACGGCAGCCCCTTGGCAGGGGTGGCTGTCAGCAGCGATGCGCAGGTCGATGCCGCCATTGGTCGCGCACAGGCACGCCACCTGAGCTGGCGCGAGGTTCCGGCTCCCAAGCGTGGTGAGCTGGTGCGTGCCTTTGGCGAAGCAGTGCGTCGCCACAAGGAGCCACTGGGGCGCTTGATCTCGCTGGAGACCGGCAAGATCGTGCAGGAGGGTCTCGGTGAGGTGCAGGAAGTGGTGGACATCTGCGAGTTTGCCGTCGGCCTGTCACGCCAGCTTTATGGCCTCACCATTGCGAGTGAGCGGCCCGAGCACAAGTTGCTGGAGACCTGGCATCCGCTGGGTGTGGTGGGCATCATCTCGGCCTTCAATTTTCCGATGGCTGTTTTTTCCTGGAATGCGGCGCTGGCGCTGGTTTGTGGCAACACGCTGGTCTGGAAACCGTCCGAGAAAGCGCCACTGTCGGCTCTCGCGCTTTCAGGCCTACTGCTTCAGACTGCCAGTGAACATGGAGTTGACCCGGTTGGTTTGACGGAGTTATTGATCGGCGAGCGCTCCGTGGGCGAGACCCTGGTGGCGCATCCTGCTGTGAAACTGGTCAGTGCCACCGGCTCCACCGCCATGGGGAGCGCCGTGGGTGTGGCCTGCGCCTCGCTGTTCAAGCGCTCGCTGCTGGAACTCGGTGGCAACAATGCGGCAATAGTCTGCCCTTCGGCCAACCTGGAACTGGTGGTCCGTGGTGTGTCATTCTCAGCGGCGGGAACCGCCGGACAGCGCTGCACCAGCTTGCGCCGCCTGATCGTGCACCGCTCGATCTACTCGGAGTTGGTGGCGGCCCTGGTACGTGTCTTCGAGCGCCTTCCTGTCGGTGATCCGCTGGCCGCCGGTACGCTGGTCGGGCCGCTGATTGATCAGCGTGCCTTGGAGGCTATGCAACAGGCGCTTGATCGTGCACGCCAGGCCGGCGCGAAGGTCCATTTTGGCAATCGTGAAGTGGTGGGAGAGGCGGCGGCGTTTTATGTGCGCCCGGCCATCGTTGAACTGGCCACGCAAACCGGGCCGATGTTGCAGGAGACCTTTGCGCCGATTCTCTACGTGGTGCCGTATGACAGTTTCGATGAGGCCATCGCGATCAACAACGCGGTGAGCCACGGCTTGTCGTCCGCTGTCTTCACGCAGGATCTGCGCGAGGCAGAAATCTTTACCTCGGCGCGCGGCTCCGACTGCGGCATTGCCAACGTCAACATCGGCACCAGCGGTGCAGAGATCGGTGGAGCGTTCGGTGGCGAGAAGGAAACCGGCGGTGGCCGCGAATCCGGTTCCGATGCCTGGAAAGCCTATATGCGTCGTGCCACCAACACCATCAACTACGGCAGCACCTTGCCGCTGGCGCAGGGGATTAAGTTTGAGGTGTAGGCGGGCATTTGCCCGTTCAGGATGGATTGGTCGGCCAGCCGATAGCCCATGGCTTTGTAGCCCCTTTGGCGCTTGTCCCACATCCGCAGCAACGCTGGGTGGCCAGTGTCTACGAAATCGATGATGCGCACATCGGTCTTGCTGGCGTGCTCGCGGTGCAGACGGCCAGCATACTGCTGCAAGGTTCCTTTCCATGAAATCGGCATAGCCAGTACAAGTGTGTCGAGCGGCGGGTGGTCAAAACCTTCTCCGACCAGTTTGCCGGTGGACAGCAAGACGCGTGGCTCACCCTGTGGCAGTGCGTTCAACTGGTCAACCACTGCAGCGCGCTGCTTCTTTGGCATGCGGCCGTACAAGGTGTAAAGAGTCTCCACCTTGCCTGCCAATTCCAAAGCAATAGCTTGTAGATGCTCGGTACGTTCGGTCAACAGCAGCACTTTGCGTCCGGCGTGGAAAGCTTCCATCACGTCGGCGGCAATGGCGCTGGTGCGATCGGAATCATTCACAAGGTGACTGAACACATCCTGAATCCCGGCTGCAGGGGGTAATTCGATATTTGTTGCCAGCGTATGCGGCACGATCAGCAAGTCATGCTGTGTATTGGTGGACTTTGTAGCGGTATGCCGGGTTGGACCGCACTGCATGAAGATGATCGGTTGCTGGCCATCACGACGAATCGGTGTGGCGGTGAGCCCAAGCACATATTTCGCCCTGACTCGTTTAAGAATGGCATCAAACGATACTGCCCCGATATGGTGGCATTCGTCTACGATGACATGACCATAGTTCTCGACCAGTTCGTTGACCTCACCTTTGCGTGACAGAGACTGCATGACCGCGATGTCGATTTTTCCTGTGGGTTTGACCTTGCCGCCGCCAATCGTTCCGACCAGGCCCTTGCTCGCGCCAAGGAAAGCTTGCAGGCGCTCCTGCCATTGCTTGAGCAACTCGGTTCGATGCACCAGTACGAGGGTGTTCACACCACGTTGCGCGATCAGCGCGGCAGCGGCGACGGTCTTGCCAAAAGCAGTCGGTGCGCACAGCACTCCGGCATCGTGTTGCAACATCGCGGCCACGGCGGCCTGTTGGTCGGGTCGGAGTGTTCCGGCGAAGACTGCATCATCGATGGGCTGCCCCGCATAACGCTCGTCAATGAGTTCGCATCTGATGCAGTTATCGCGCAGCAGCTCCTCGGCGGCATCAAGGCAGCCCCGAGGTAGCGCGATGTGATTCGGGTAGTTTTCAGCGCAGCCGATCACGCGGGGTTCGTCCCAAACGCTGAAGCGCATCGCTTGCGCCTTGTAAAACTCGGGGTTCTGAAAAGCTGCGAGACGGATCAGACGGTTGGCTAATGGCTGTGGCAGGTGGGCTTTCTCAAAGTAAACGAGATTGGCCAATGTGACCGTAAGTGACTTTGGCATCGGCGCGGTTAATTTCTTAGCCAAGGACCGAGATCGTTTCCATGGCTGCTTCTGGTCTTCCTCATCAATAAATGTGATATCCAGCGGGTGCACGTCGCCCGTAGCGCACAGGATGGTTGGCTCGATGTCATGTGCGGACATGGTCCGAATAGACGCCAGGAACGCCCACTGATCCGGATAGGGATGCCATGCAGCGTCCACAAACACGCTACATTCGTTTTCACGCGGCCGCTTTTGCAAAGGCAAAGCAATCAAATTGCCGAAGCCACCTTTTGGCATCGTGTCCTGATTTGGGAACAAACGGTCATAGGATTCCAGTTTCAATTGTCTTGTGCGGGCACAGGTATGACTGATGAGAGCTGTGCCGAGGCGGCGGGCATCCCGAGCTGAAACACTTGCCGAGAAGAATACCCAAGCGTGTGCGCCGTTGCCAGATCTGGAAATTTCGAGCGCGACTGGTACACCCAAATCGTGGCAGGATTGCGCGAATGCCCGTGCATCTTCGCGCCAGTCGGATCCGTCGAAATCGGTGGCGAGAAAATAGCAAGTTTCGTCCGGCAGCAGCGGATAGACACCGACCGTGCGTTTTCCGACGAGGTGCTCATAGATGACGGGGTCGGATAGGGGTATCAGCAGTCGATTGCCGCAATCCGTGCATTTGATGTGCCGCTTGTTGCACACCCCGGCGAGCCACTCATTGGCGCAGGCCGGGGTGTAGCCCGACTTGCCGCCCCCCTTGGCTTCCCAACGGACCGGGAACACGTCAACGCGACCACGGAACAGTCGGCGAAAGAGCGCGATTTTGTCTTTGGTGCTGAACCGCGCAGGCACAGACTCTGCCGCAATGAGTGCGGACGATTGCAGTTTTGGAGGCAAGCGCCAGTGGATACTGTGTTCCTCCAGGAGTTCGACGAGGCGGGCGTTTTCAGCCCGCAGCGCCGCTAGCGAATCATTCACCGCCGTCTTTCGATCTCGCTACGTCGTTGCAGACCTAGTGCGGTCAGGCGGTAGCGCTGTTTGCTGCTACGCGGTGTGCCCGGCAGCGTCATTTCAATTACTTGGGCGGCCAGTGCTGGAACGAGATACGATTTGCGGAAATGTTCAACGTGTGCCAGTCCCAAAGCGTCCTGCATGCTCCGGCGGGACATCGCGCCCTTCATGTGCGCTAGCAAGGCGTCGACCTCCTTCGTGACTTGCGCGGTGACTTGCGCGGTGACTTGCGCGGTGACTTGCGGGGTTGGCTGTTGTGCACGCGGATGCGCCGGGAGTCGAATCACATAGGCGAAGCGGTCATCGTCCGTCTCAAACAATGGAGCCGGTGATCCATTGGCCGCCATCGATTTCAAAATCTTGGGCATGCCGGTAGAGCGTCCCTCGGTCAGTTCCAACTCTTTCAAAAATTCACCAATGCGCCGGTTGCGGTAACGGCGGCTGACTGCGCGGCCGGCTTCAAAATCAGCCAGCTTGATCGAGCGATCTGGCCCCGGAAAACTCAGCACAACCAGCTCTTCGCGACTGATGCGCACCTCAATCGGTTCACGCTCTTCATACGACCGGTGGTACACGGCATTCACCAGTGCCTCTTCAATTGCTACATAGGGAAAATTCCAGAGCCGGGTGGCCTCGGCCCGGTCCGGGTGTTTGATGACGGTTTCAAACAGATAATTACCTTGGATATACTCCAGCGCCCTGCGTGTGATGAGGTCCAACGGGCCTTTGAAAATCTTTTCCACAAAGCGGTCACCACCTGCGCCCTCTGGAAACCACACCACGTCAATCTGCGTACACGGAAAAAAGTTCTCAGGCGCTTCATTGAAAAACAACAGGCCCACATTCTTCGGCCAGGGCGATTCACTTGGCCCACCTACCACGTTCATCTGTCGGCCTAGCGCCTCCACCGACAACGCGGGAGCGTCATCCGCCAGAGCGCTGCCCACCGCACGCAAATAGGCTTCCATCAGCGGTTTTGACAAATCCCTGACGCCGGCGGTTTGCGCAAAGCGGTCATCCCACGGTACCTTGGCCGTGAGGTTGATCAACTCTTGCTCGGTCTCGCCCTTGGCCTCTACCGTACTGCTGTAGCGACGAATGTAGTAATGCCATGTCTTGTGTTTCGCCTTCACGTTGGCAGGCACCTTGTAGGGCCTGGTCTGCCCGCCTGGAGCCCATAAAACCATCAGGTTATGGCCCTCTACCACTTCCACGCTCAGCGCTGGAAAGTAGGGTGGCTGAATCAACTGGCAGCAGGCCAGAAGCTCCTGCTGAATTTTGTCGAGTTGATTGCTGGGTAGGCCTTCCGGTGGAAACACTGGTCGGCCATGCGCATCGCAGTCCTGCCCGATGACCACATAACCACCACCAAGATTCTCAAAGTCATTGGCGAAGGCGCAAACTGTCCGCAGGATCGGGTCCGGGTTCCAGCCTGCCTTGTATTCGATGCGCTCTCCTTCAACCTTGCGTTGGTGAAGCAGGTCGAGCACATTGATGGGCAGCTTGTCGGCCATGATCTATCGATGAAAAAAGCTTTGTCGAAAGCACATCATGCGCGGGAAGCGGCAAACAGCGTCACGCTCTGAATCCCCGCCACCGTCAGCAGCAACGAGCCAAAAAGGTGCAGCGCGGCGGTGCCAAAGGCCAGGGCGTAGCGTTGCTGGCCAAGCATGCCGACGACCTCGGCCGAAAAACTGGAGAAGGTCGTGAGCGCGCCCAGAAAGCCGGTCACCAGCGCCAGACGCCAGACCGGGTCCAGATCGGGTAGCCCCTGAAACACGGCGACGCAAACACCCACCAGATAGCCACCGATCAGATTGGCAGCAAGCGTGCCCAAGGGTATGACGGCGCCGGGGTTGAGCCACAGGCCCAGGCCCCAGCGCAGCAGAGCGCCAAGACAGGCGCCGACACAGATGGCGAAGACTGAAATCATGATGCCGCCATCATAACGGCGACCATTGCCTGGCTACATCTTGCTGGGCAGCCAGGTTGCCATCTGAGGAAAGTACCAGAGCAGGAGAACCATGGCGCACATCAGGAAGAAGAAGGGCAGGGTCACGCGGGCAATGTAGGTGATTTCCTTCTTGGTCATGCCTTGCAACACAAACAAATTGAAGCCCACCGGCGGCGTGATTTGCGCCATCTCGACCACGATCACGATGAAGATGCCGAACCAGAGTGTGTCGATGTGCGCTGCCTGCACGGTAGGCAGCAGCACGCCCATGGTCAGCACAACCATCGAGATGCCGTCCAGAAAACAGCCCAGGATGGCGTAGAACACGGTCAGCGCCAGGATCAGCAGGAAGGGGCTCAGCCCGAGAGACGAAACATACTCAGCCAAGTGCCGCGGCAGGCCGATGTAGCCCATGCTCAGCGTCAGAAAAGCTGCGCCTGCCAGGATCAGCGCGATCATGCAGTACAGGCGTGTTGCGCCCATCAGCGCTTCCTTGAAGTTGGACCAGCTCAATGACCCCTGCAGTGCCGACAGCGCAAAGGACCCGAGGACGCCCACCGCAGCGGCTTCGGTGGCGGTGGCGACGCCCGCATATATGCTGCCCAGCACGGCGCTGATCAGACCGACCACGGGGATCAGATGCCGTGACTCGTACAGCCTTTGCGCCATGGTGAAGGTTTCGGTGGTGGGCGGAATTTTGTCCGGGTTGCGCAGCGACCAGAAGATGATGTAGCCGCTAAACATCGAGGCCAGCACCAGACCCGGCAGGATGCCGCCAACGAACAGTTGCGAAATCGAAACCTCAGCGCTGACGCCGTAAACAATCATGATGATGGAGGGCGGTATCAACAGACCCAAAGTGCCGGCACCGGCCAGTGAACCAATGATCTGGTCCTGCGGATAGCCGCGTCGGGTTAGCTCCGGTAGCGTCATCTTGCCGATGGTGGCGCAGGTGGCAGCACTCGACCCCGAAACGGCAGCAAAAATCGTGCAGCCGATGATGTTGGTGTGCAGCAGTCGCCCGGGCAGCCAGTTGACCCAGGGCGCCAGGCCCTTGAACATGCTCTCGCTGAGTTTGGTCCGGAACAGGATTTCGCCCATCCAGATGAACAGCGGCAGCGCGGTCAGGGTCCAGCTGCTTGAGGAGCCCCAGATCGTCAGTGCCATGGCTTCACCGGCCGGGCGGCTGGAGAAAAGTTCCATCGCAATCCAGGCGACACCGGTGAGCGTCAGGCCGATCCAGACGCCGCTGCCCAGAATCAGGAACAGCGAGCCGATCAGCAGCGCGGTAATACCGAGTTCACTCATCAAATTCCTGCCTGTTCCTATTCGTTGTGCAAAGCTTCTTCGCTGTTTTGGGTGACACGCTCGCCGCGCCACTCCAGCACCAGTTCGTCAATAAAGGCGATCAGCAAAACCAGGGTTCCGGCCGCCATGCCGATTTGCGGCAGCCACAGCGGTGTGGCGTCGTTGCCAGTCGAAATGTCATGGAAATCCCAGGATTGGTAGGACAGTTTGATGGCGTAGAAGCAGAACAGACCTGACAGCATCACCGCCGCCACCAGGCTCCACAACTCAAGCGCCCGCTTGGCACCCGGGGGCACGGCGTTCAGTAACAGCGTGACCCGGATATGTTCGTTTTTCTTGAGCGTGTGGGCCAGCGCCAGAAAGCCGGCGGATGCCATGCAGTAGCCCGCGTACATATCGGTGCCACGAAAGTTGATCGTGACATAGCGGTCCACCATGCCCAGCACGACCATGAGCAGCGTGCCGATCATCATCAGCGCAGCAGCCCAGGCGGCAGCGTCGTAGAGTTTGTTCAGGCTGTTTCGAATCATGGGTGGATGCTCTGGTTACTGAACCCTGTATCGTCATTGCGGGCCTGACCCGCAATCCATGCCGCGCGCGCCACTGGATGCCGGATGTTGTAACCCCGGACCTGATCCGGGGACGGCATGACAAGCGAGATTATTTGCTGCGGAAGCCCTTGATCACGGCCTGTCCGTCGGCTCCAGCCTTCTTCTCCCAGTCGGCCAGCATGATGGTGCCCACCTGTTTCAGGTCGGCTGCGAGCTTGGCGCTGGGCGGCAAAATCTTCATGCCCTTCTTGGCGAGTTCTGCCTTGTACCAGTCGTTCTTCTCGGCGCTAAGTTTCCAGCCACGGGTCTCAGCGTCCGCTGCCGCCTTGGTCACAGCCGCCTGTGTGGCGGGGTCGAGCGCGTTGAAGGCCTTCAGGTTCACGAGGATGGCGTTCTTGGGCAGCCAGGCCTGCGTGTCATACCAGTACTTGACCGATTCATAGATCTTGCTGTCGTAACCGGTGGAGCCTGAACTCATCATGCTGTCGACGACACCCGTGGCAAAAGCCTGGCTCACTTCGGCCGCCTGGATCGTGACGGGTTGGGCGCCGATCAGGGACGCGATGGTGGAGGTGGCCGGACTGTAGGCGCGCCACTTCACGCCGCGCATGTCAGCAACCGAAGAAATCTCCTTCTTCACGTACAGACCTTGCGGCGGCCACGCCACGGTATAGAGCAGCTTGATACCCTGCGCGCTGAGCAGCTTTTCGAGCACCGGCTTCTGTGCCTGGTAGAGCTTGAAACTGTCGGCAAAGCTGGTGGCCAGGAACGGAATGCCGTCGGCGCCATAAATCGGGTTCTCGTTTTCAAAGTTCACCAGCAGAACTTCACCAATTTGCGCTTGACCACCTTGCACCGCGCGTTTGATCTCGGTTGCCTTGAACAGCGAGGCATTGGCATGCACCGTGATTTTCAGCTTGCCGCCAGTCGCTTTTTCAACATCGCCAGCGAACTGGGAGATATTTTCGGTGTGGAAGTTGTTCGCCGGATAGGCCGTCGGGAAGTCCCACTTGGTTTGGGCGGATGCGCTGCCACTCATCAGGGCGATGGTGATGGTGGCGGCGGTGGTGCTCAATGCGAACAGACGACGTTTCATAAAAACTCCGGTTGAATTTGGTTGGCGAAGCGGGTACCTAAATGTAAGGCATGTGGCGTCGACTTAAGTGCGGTTGACCTCGGTGTTTTCCCTAAATGTCAACAAATTGTCGATAAAGTGTGCTTGTGCTGCCTACAATCCTTCTCACGCAACGAGGGTGCCAACCAGGAGTTTCTTCATGACCAGGAAATCAGCGCGTCCAGTACCGACAGCGCTGCAGGCGTCGCAAGCAGCGCCCATTGTCTCGTCGGCGCATCTGGTGTCGCCGCGCAGCGCCGAGATGAGCGAGTTCGAGTTCGGCCTGATCGTGGCCGGAAACGCCTTTCACCGCTGGATTGCGCACTGCATGAGCAGTGCCGGACTGAAGGACCTGACGCCGCTGGATGTACTGGTGCTGCACCACGTGACGCACCGTGCACGCGACAAGCGGCTGGCTGACATCTGCTTCATCATGAACGTGGAAGACACGCATCTGATCAATTACTCGCTCAAAAAGTTGCAGAATCTGGCAGTGGTCGCATCCCGCAAAAACGGCAAGGAAGTGACCTATGCCGCGACCGATCTCGGGCGCAGCTATGTGGCGCGTTATCGCGAAATCCGCGAGTCCTGCCTGATCAATGCGCTCAACGCCGACGATGCGCTGAACCGTGACATTGGCGAGTTGGCGCGCTTGCTGCGTCTGCTCTCAGGTATTTATGACCAGGCGGCGCGCTCCGCCGCGAGCCTTTAGAGAATCGCCTGGAGCAGACCCGCCTTATGTCATTTCTGGGCATCCTGATGCTGGACACGCGGTTTCCGCGGCCCACGGGTGATATTGGCAATCCGGCAACTTTTGAGCAACTGCAAATTCCGGTGCGTTACCGCACCGTGCAAGGTGCCAGTCCGCAACACGTGGTGCGAAACAGCGCCGCGCTGGTGCTTGCGCCGTTCTTGGCTGCAGCGCTGGATCTGGTGGCTCAGGGTGCCAGCATGCTCAGCACCAGCTGTGGCTTTCTGGCGCGCTACCAGCGTGAATTGCAGGCTGCGGTGCCGGTGCCTGTCATCAGTTCGAGCTTACTGTGGCTGCGTTCACCCGAATTGTCCGCAGAGTGCTGTGCGGTGCTGACGATCGATGCGCAGGCCCTGGACGCCAGTCAACTCGCGGGTGTCGGTGCCGACACGGCAACGCCGGTAGGCGGCGTGGCGCCGGGCTGTGAGTTTCAGCGCCGCCTGATCGGCAATGAGCCGACGATGGACTTGCATCAGGCAGAACAGGATGTCGTTGCGGCTGCACTGGCATTGGTCAACACCCATCCCGAAGTCACCGCGCTTGTGCTGGAATGCACCAACATGCCACCTTACGCCCACGCCATTTCAGCGGCCACGAGCAGACGTGTGGAGCACATTGTTTCCCTGTTAGAAAAAAGATGGAGAGCCGCAGCATGAGCATGCCACCACTATCACCCCGACGCTGGCAGTTCTGGATTGACCGTGGCGGCACCTTCACCGACGTCGTTGGGCGGCGCCCGGACGGCTCCCTGGTGACTCACAAACTGCTGAGCGAGAACCCGGAGCAGTACCGGGACGCCGCCGTGGCAGGCATCCGCCACCTGCTGGGTTTGCAAACGGGTCAGGCGGTCACGCCCGAGCAGGTGGCCTGCGTGAAGATGGGAACCACGGTGGCCACCAACGCGCTGCTCGAGCGCAAGGGCGAGCCGACATTGCTGGTGACAACGCGTGGCTTTCGGGACGCGCTGCGCATTGCGTACCAGAACCGGCCGCGCATCTTTGACCGCAACATCGTGCTGCCCGAACTCCTGTACAGCGCCGTGGTCGAGGCGCGGGAGCGCTGTGGCGCCCATGGCGATGTGATCGAACCGCTGGACGAGGCGCACCTGAACGCAGAACTGCTGGCGCAGTACCAGCGCGGTCTGCGTTCGGTGGCCATTGTCTTCATGCACGGCTACCGCTACATCGCGCACGAAGTGGCGGCTCGGCGCATAGCGGCTGAGGTAGGCTTTAGCCAGATCAGCACCTCGCACGAAACCAGTCCGATGATGAAGTTTGTCAGCCGCGGTGACACCACCGTGGTCGACGCCTACCTGTCGCCGATTCTCAAACGCTACGTGCAGCAGGTGGCGCAGGAGATGCCCGGCGTCAAGCTGTTCTTCATGCAGTCTTCCGGTGGCCTGACGGATGCCCACGCCTTTGCCGGCAAGGACGCCATACTGAGCGGCCCGGCCGGCGGCATTGTCGGCATGGCACGCACCGCCGCGATGGCCGGCATTGAGAAGGTGATTGGCTTCGACATGGGCGGGACCTCGACGGATGTCTCGCATTACGCGGGCGAGTTTGAGCGTGAGTTCGAGACCCAGGTGGCTGGTGTGCGCATGCGCGCGCCCATGATGAGCATTCACACGGTGGCCGCAGGCGGTGGTTCGATTCTGGCTTTTGACGGCTCGCGCTTTCGGGTCGGACCACAGAGCGCCGGCGCCAACCCGGGACCGGCCAGCTACCGTCGTGGCGGGCCGCTGGCGGTGACCGACGCGAACGTGATGGTGGGCAAGATTGTTCCGCGCTATTTTCCCAAGGTCTTTGGCGCTGCGGCCAATGAAGCATTGGATGGCGACGTGGTGCGTGAAAAGTTTGCCGTACTGGCGGCGCAGACCGGTCGCGCGGCAGAGGATGTGGCAGAGGGTTTTATCAGCATCGCCGTGCAGCAGATGGCCAACGCCATCAAGAAAATTTCAGTGGCGCGCGGCTATGACGTGACGCGTTACACGCTGCAGTGTTTTGGTGGTGCCGGCGGCCAGCACGCCTGTCTGGTGGCAGACGCACTGGGCATGACGCGCGTCTTTGTACACCCGCTGGCGGGCGTGCTGTCAGCCTACGGTATGGGACTGGCAGACCAGAACGTGATTCGCGAACAGGCGGTGGAACTCAAGCTCAGCGCGCAGGCGCTGCCAAAAATTGAGGCGCAGTTGGACCATCTGGCGGCGCAGGCACAGGACGAGTTGCTGCGCCAGCAGGTGAGTCAGGGCTTTGTTGCCGTACACCGGCGTGTGCATGTGCGCTACGAAGGCAGCGACGCCGCGCTGGTGGTGCCCTGTGCGCCGCTTGCCGGTGACGCGCCGGAGCTGGTTCTGGCATCGATCCAATCGGCTTTTGAGGCAGCCTACCGGCAGCGCTTCTCTTTTCTGATGCAAGGCAAAGCGTTGGTGGTGGAGGCGGTGTCCGTCGAAGCGGTGGTGGCGGGCGATGCCCCGACCGAGCCGCGTCAGCCACTGCACCCTGTGCGCGACCTGCAGGCCTGTGGCTCGGTGCGCGAGACCGTTGCCATGTACAGCGGTGGTCAATGGGTGGCGGCTGCGCTGCTGTTGCGCGAGGACCTGCGTCCGGGTGACATGGTGATGGGTCCGGCCATCATCGCAGAGCAGAACGCAACCACCGTGATCGAGCCGGGTTGGCAGGCCAGCGTGACCGAGTTGGATCACCTCGCGCTGCTGCGCCATGTCCCGCGCAATGTGAAATTTGCCGCCGGCACCAGCGTCGATCCGGTCTTGCTGGAGGTCTTCAACAACCTGTTCATGAACATTGCCGAGCAGATGGGGCTGCAACTGCAGAACACCGCGTACTCGGTCAATATCAAGGAGCGGCTTGACTTCAGTTGTGCGCTGTTTGATGCGGCCGGCAACCTGATTGCCAACGCACCGCACATGCCGGTGCACCTGGGCTCGATGGGCGAGAGCATCAAGACCGTGATTCGTGAAAACGCCGGAGCTATGAATCCCGGCGATGTCTATGTGCTCAACGACCCGTATCACGGCGGCACGCACCTGCCTGACATTACCGTGATCACGCCGGTGTACCTTGAGGACAAGCCGACCTTTTATGTGGGCTCGCGAGGTCATCACGCAGATATCGGTGGCATCACGCCGGGCTCCATGCCACCGTTTTCCACCCGCATCGAAGAAGAGGGTGTGCAGATCAACAACGTCAAGCTGGTGGACCGCGGCGTGCTGCAGGAGGCCCAAATCATCGCGCTGTTGCAAAGCGGTGAATACCCTTCACGCAATCCGCAGCAGAATCTGGCCGACTTGAAGGCGCAGATTGCCGCCAACGAGAAAGGCGTGCAGGAACTGCGCAAAATGGTCGAGCATTTTGGTCTTGACATGGTGCAGGCCTATATGCGTCATGTGCAGGACAATGCCGAGGAGTCGGTGCGGCGCGTCATTAAATTAATTGGGGTCAGACACCAATTATTGGAAGAGGAACATCAAGCGGCGAAAATGGCTGGGAATAATTTGAGTCTGACCCCAATTAATTCCTTTACCTTGCCGCTGGACAATGGCGCGCAGATCCAGGTGGCGATCCGTGTCAATGCTCAGGAACGCAGCGCTGTGATCGACTTCACCGGTACTTCCAGGCAGCAGAGCAATAACTTCAATGCGCCGACGGCGGTCTGCATGGCCGCTGTTCTGTATGTGTTTCGCACGCTGGTGGATGACGACATTCCGCTCAATGCGGGTTGCCTCAAACCCCTATCGGTGATCATTCCAGAAGGCTGCATGCTTAACCCCAATGCGCCGGCCTCGGTGGTGGCGGGCAATGTGGAAACATCGAGTTGCATCACCAACGCGCTGTACGGCGCACTGGGCGAAATGGCAGCCAGCCAGTGCACCATGAACAACTTCACTTTTGGCAATGCGCGCTACCAGTACTACGAGACGATCTCCGGTGGCTCTGGTGCCGGGGCCGGCTTCAACGGCACGGATGTCGTGCAAACGCACATGACCAATTCGCGCATGACCGATCCCGAGGTGCTGGAGTTCCGTTTCCCGGTGCGCCTGGAGAGCTACCAGATTCGACAGGGCTCGGGTGGCGCTGGTCAATGGCGTGGTGGCAACGGCGGTGTGCGCCGGGTGCGGTTTCTGGAACCCATGACCGCCAGCATTCTCTCCAACGGCCGCGTTCACCCGGCCTTCGGCATCGCTGGCGGGCAGGCCGGGCAGCCGGGCTTGAATCGGGTGCTGCGTGCCGATGGACGGGTGCAAGAGCTGGCGCATATCGGGCAGGCCGAGATGCTGCCTGGCGACGTGTTCGAGATCTGTACCCCCGGCGGGGGAGGTTATGGCGGTGCTGGAAATCCGGGATAGACCCATAGAATGCACTAGACTTTCATATTGCTCCATTCCCTGATTGGAGCGCCCACTCTTCACACTTCATCATGAGCTCTTGCACCCTCTACAGCACCCTAGGCAGACTGCTGTTTGCCTGCGCTGCTGCTACGTGCTTGCCGACAATTGCCGCCGATTCAAGCGAGGTGGACGCGAACAAAGCGCTCTCCAATTCTGTGGTGAAGATTTTTGCTACACGCCTCAATCCAGACCCGTTCAAACCATGGAACAAACAGTCGCCGGCGAGTGTGACCGGCTCAGGCGTGGTGATAGAGGGCAGGCGGATATTGACCAATGCGCATGTCGCCTTGTATGCCAGCGAAATCCAGATACAGGCAAACGAGTCTGGTGACAAAATGGCCGCAACGGTGGAGTTCATTGCACCGGGCATCGACTTGGCCATTCTGAAGCTGGAAGATGAGAGCTTCTTCATAACCCACAGCCCCTTGCCCCGGGCCAGCTCGTTGCCGAGCATCAAGGATGCCGTGCTGGCGTATGGTTTCCCGGCTGGTGGGGACTCGCAATCGATCACCAAAGGCATTGTTTCGCGGATTGAGTTTGTCGGCTACAAACATCAGGTTTCGGGTTTGCGAATTCAGGTGGATGCGGCGATCAATCCAGGAAACAGTGGCGGACCCGTGGTGGCGGGCGAGAAGATGATCGGATTGATCTTCTCCAATATTCCCAACGCACAGAACATCGGCTATATCATTCCGAACGAAGAAATTGAGCTGTTCCTGAAAGACATTGCTGACGGCCGTTTTGATGGAAAGCCGGCGATCTTTGACAGCTTTCAGACCCTGGAAAACCCGGCGCTACGCGCATTCTTGAAACTCGATAAAGACGCGAAGGGATTGGTCGTCTATCAACCCGTGCGGTCGGATTCAGACTACCCGCTCAGGAAGTGGGATGTGGTGACTCATATTGGCGACACCCCCGTGGATGCACAGGGCATGGTCACTGTGAGCGGCGGTCTGCGCGTCAGGATGCACTATCTGGCGCAAAAAGTGGCGAAGAACGGGTTCGTGCCCATGACGGTGTTGCGCGCAGGCGAGGTGGTATCGATTCAGCTACCGGTGCTGAGTAGCGTTTCCAAATTGATACCTGAACTCGTAGGCACCTATCCGCCTTATTTTATTTACGGCCCCATGGTTCTGACCAAGGCCACGGCGGACATGCTGCCTGGGTATCAGAGTGCAGTGCCATCCAACGCCTCCGTGATCAACGCCATGGTCAACTGGAGCTTGACTGGCAACCCCTTGGTGACACGACGTGGCGACAATGCGACCAAAGAAAAAGAAGAGTTGGTTGTCATCTCTGCTCCATTCTTCCCGCACAAAGTAGCGACTGGCTACAGCAACTTGTCATCTCGCGTCATCAAATCGGTCAATGGCACTTCCGTGCGAAGCCTCGCGCACCTGGTGGCCTTGCTGCGAGACATGAAAGATGAGTTTGTTGCATTTGACATCGAAATGACAGGTGGTGAAAGCGTCGTTTTCCGTCACAAGGACATGCTGGCCGCCACCGAAGAAATTCTGACCAGCAACAGCATCCGGTCGCAAGGGTCGGAACTCCTGATGAAAGTGTGGCGCGCCAAGGATAAGTAGATGAAGTCAGCGCCACAATGCCGGTCGTCGACTTTCCGAAGTCAATGTCGGCGTCGGGGTAATCCAACATCACGATTGGGTCTGCCTGTCATCCCTGTCGCCGCGCAGGTCGTCGTGCTGCGCGACCGAACCGCTCAATCCAGACGCTTGCGCCGGCCGCCGCTCCGATCACAGCGGCGACAAAAGGCATGGTGAGCGAAAGATCTGATCCCATATGGTCATAAAGCCATGGCACAAGCAAGCTCGCGCAGACGCCTGCGGCGAAGGTGCTTGCGATGACGACGGCCAGGCTGTGACGCCGCAATTGAACATAGCCCGACTGGAGCCGCTGGATCTCCCTTTGATACTCAACTTCCAGGTAAAAACGGCGTGCTTCCAGGTCAGGATCATCGTTGCGGATGATCGCCATCAGCATTGACCTCAATTCTGGCGGCACCGATGGTGGCACGATGCTCCGGCGCAGGGCGCGGTCCAGAGAATCAGGATTGGGTGAAGTAGTGGAAGCGTCCGTCGGCATAGACATGTCATCAGACATAGTGCGTTTTCCTTATGACCACAGTGTGAAATCAGCCAGACCATGCTGCTTCAAGGCCTGGTGCATCATGCTGCGCGCGCGATGCAGGTGGGTTTTGACCGTGCCCTCGGGTACTCCAAGCAAGCTCGCTACCTCTGACACAGAGCACTCCTCAAAATAGTAGAGGGTCAGCGTGGTCCGATACCTTGATGGCAAGGCGTCCACCAGACTGCGAAGCCAGATCAGCGAGGCAGTATCGTTTGCAGCAGAAGGAACCGGTATTTGTGCTGCCTGTTGCCATACTTCGGACTCGTCAAGCGGGACCTCGCAGGCATGCGGCCTGTTCAAGGCCGACAGACACTGGTTGCGTGCAATTGCAAAAATCCAGGTCGAAAAGGCGCCGATACGCGCGTCGTAGTGGGACAGGAATCGCCAGACTCGAAGAAAGACCTCCTGAGCGATATCCTGCGCCAGCGCTGAGTCCCGCAACATGGACATGCACAGTCGAAATACCTTTGCCTCGTAACGATCAAGCAGCACGGCAAACGCTTCGGAGGTCTGGCCTGCCTGCAGTGCCGCTTGAATATCAGCATCGCGCAGAGCGGCGTCGCTTGGCACTGGATCCGATCTGAATGGCGAAGCGACTTGCATACGTATTGGTACCTCAGGGACTCAAATCGGTTTCGGCAATTTGCAGAAATATTTTTCAGTTCATCTGAAACCATCTCACTGTGTGGCAAGTATCAAGCTTGATCACTCACTCCACAAGGAATTTGATATGTCTGAATTTCGTCACGTTATGCCCTTTCTCGTTCCGCTGGTTGCCATCATCATGGGCATCGGTGTCGGGATGCTGGCGCTCTGGCTGGACCACCAAAAGAAGATTCACATATTTGAATTGCACCATAAGGAGCGGCTGATGGCAATTGAGCGGGGCATGGAGGTGCCGCCCTTGCCGGCTGAGTTCTTTCAGGGACGAAGCAGGTCAGAGAGCTCACTCGTCAGCAACTTGCGCTGGGGCTTGATCTGGCTGTTGTTGGGATTGGCCATCGCGGCAGCCATGATGATCAATGGTGATAGCAGCAAAGCCGCTTGGGGCTTGATCCCAATCGCAATTGGTTTGGCGCAGTTGATCTTCTATTCAATCGGTCGCCGGCAGCAGCCAGGCGTCGATGCTCCGGACACTGGAGCGAACACGAATGCGGCGTCCAGGGGGTGAGATCAGTTCAGTTGCCTTGGCTTCGAAAGGTTGGCAAACGCTGCGGTGATCAGTCCGGTGATGGTGTTCTAGGATCGACCCGACTCCGCGGCGCTGCCGGTGGCGCCGCGAATATTGTCGCGGAACCGCGCATACACACGCGCGGCGCCGATCAGGTTCCATTCCAGCCAGAGGCAGGAAGCCGCGAACGCCAGGCCGGCAGGCAGTGCCAGTGCGGGCCACAACACTGCCGCCAGCAGCAATCCCAGCGCGGCGAAATGCAGTCGCATCTGGCCGCGCATCGCGTTTTCTGGAATCATCTGCTTCATATTTGGCGCCGTCATCACCGTGCCACCCTGCTGCTGCAAATGCAACCAGTTGAGAAACGGCATGATCTTGTACAGCATGCCCGTGATCACCGAGAGAAACAGACCGGGAATGGCCAGGACGCCGAGCCAAAGCGGCGCGTTCAGCCTGCCGCCCAACTGCGGCATTGCTTCGAACACGATCCAGGACAAGGCGAAAGCGAGCAGCGACACCATCGCGCCGCGCCAGAAAACCAATGTGGGATCGGCGTGGCGGCGCCGGCGGCGCGATTGCAGCCAAAGCGTCGTCGCGGCATAAAAAATCGCCAGCAACATCCCGACCAGCGCCACGCCGGGCTGCAATGCCTGCATCAACTTGCTGGGAGCGACCAACTGCAGCGACCACAGACAGAGCACGAGAAACAATCCGGCCGGCACGAGGCGCGTCAGCCACACCGGATAGGACGGCGTCAATTGAAACATCGGCACCACCAGATACGAAACACCGATCACCAGCATCAAGGCCCAGCCACCGAGTCCCCAGGCGACATGAACGTTGATGAGCGCAAGCAGCGACCAGTCGGTTTGCAGATGCTCCTCCAGGCCCAGCGTGAGCGCCAGCGTCGCGCCGAGTGCCACCGTTACCAGCAGGCCGAGCACGGCCAGGCGCAGGACGTGGATTGACATGCCGCGCGCTGGAGTGCGCAGCAGCGCGATGGCCATGACGGTGAGGAACAGACCCAGAGCCGTTATGAATACCGCCGCGGCCACCAGGAACAGCACCTGCTGCCCCAGCAGGAATGCCGAAGCGAGGAATATCGCCCCCGCGGTGATCAGAGGATGGACGATGCGAGCGACCAGGCGTGGACGCCAGATGTTGGCGCCGGCTACCACCGCGACGAATTGCAGCAGGGAACCGCACATCGCCTGCAGCATGAAATCGACGACGATCAAATGGGTCATCGCCAGCGCGCCGGAGGACCAGCGCGACTCAAGGGTTGGCGGCCCGAGCACCGCCATCACCAGCCCGGCGACGGCGCCAAACATTGGTGCGGTGAGGAAAAACCGGTAGGGCACCGATATCGGTGGCGCCTGTTCGAACGACAAGGCGGGTTGCATTGAAGTTCTAGCCATTTTGTATGTGAACCTCGTTGCTGCCGTCGGCCCGACGCTCGGTGCGGTAGCGGTAACCGCTGCGATCAAGAATCGCGTACAGCGGCAAGGGCTCGCAATTCAGCAACATCACAAGTTCCTCGCCGAAGGCCAGGGTAGCCAGTTCGACCAGCGCCCGCTGGAGCGGCTCCGGCGGCTCCATATCGCGGCCGTCGATCACCCGGGGTTCAGGCATGCCCTTTTTCTAGCGTCGCGCCGATTTTTGCAGCAAGGCTTTGCGCCTGTGCTCCGAGTGCCTGATCGCACATGGGATAAAGGATGTTTTCTTCCTTCATGTTGTGCTGTTGCATCAGCATCAGCAAAGTTTCGCCGACACCGTCGTAGCTGTCGCCGTCGTGGGCGTCGCAGGCCGCGGCGAGCTGCGACAGCAAAGAGCGCATCTGTTCATGCTCGTGGCGCATCATCTGGGTCGGGCCTGCGCTCATGCCGGTAGCGGCTTCGAACGCCGGGAACAGCAACTCCTCCTCGGCCGCAAAGTGCGCTGTCATCTGGTCCTGGAAACGCTTGAAAGCCGGTGCGGCAGCTGCCCAGTCGCCGCGCTGAGCGGATTCTTCGGCCGCAACGAACAGATCGTCGCAATGCCGGTGATGATCAGGAAGAACTTGCGTGGGAATGCTCATGGGGGTGCCCTAAGTTGAAATGAGTGGTGCGGATACGGAAAGGCATTTCAACCACTTCAAGCCAAGTATCGCACCTTTGTGCACCGGTCCGGGGTGCTGACTCGAGCGACCTGTGGGCCGGTAGTCCACAATAGAGACTGATGAACTCCACGCCCTCTCATCATCAGCCGCTGGCAGAGCGGCTGCGCCCAAAGACACTGGCCGAGGTGATCGGCCAGCAACACCTCCTGGGTGAGGGTATGGCGCTGCGTGTCGCCTTTGAGTCGGGTCAGCCGCACAGTTGTATTTTGTGGGGTCCACCAGGCACCGGCAAGACCACCATCGCGCGGCTGATGGCCGACGCTTTCGACGCACAGTTCATCAGCATTGCAGCGGTGCTCGGTGGCGTGAAGGATATTCGTGAGGCGGTCGAAAAGGCGTTATTGGCGCAGCAGGAGGGCCGGCGCACCATCGTCTTTGTCGATGAAGTGCACCGTTTCAACAAGAGCCAGCAGGATGCCTTTTTGCCGCACGTCGAGAGCGGCCTCTTCACCTTCATCGGTGCCACCACCGAGAACCCCTCGTTTGAAGTTAACTCGGCCCTGTTGTCACGCGCGGCGGTGTACGTGCTGCAGCCTTTGTCGCATGCCGACCTGATTCAGATCATCGAAAGAGCTCAGGCCGCTGGCGCCCTGCCCAATATCGAGGTTGCAGCGGCAGAGCGTTTGGTGGCCTACGCCGACGGCGATGCCAGGCGATTGCTCAACACACTGGAGACGCTGGCGGTAGCGGCGACTCAGCAGCAATTGACCGAAGTGAGCGATGTCTGGCTGCTCAAGGTGCTGGGTGAACGAATGCGCCGCTATGACAAGGGCGGCGAACAGTTCTACGACACGATTTCAGCACTGCATAAATCGGTGCGTGGCTCGGATCCGGACGCCGCGCTGTACTGGCTGGTTCGCATGCTCGATGGCGGTGTCGATCCGCGCTACCTTGGGCGGCGCCTGATACGCATGGCGAGCGAAGACATTGGCCTAGCCGATCCGAGAGCCTTGCGACTGGCGCTGGACGCAACCGAAGTGTTTGAGCGCCTGGGCAGCCCCGAAGGAGAACTGGCGCTGGCCGAATGCGTGGTCTATCTGGCCGTGGCGCCCAAGTCGAACGCGGTGTACAAGGCCTTCAAGGAGGTCAAGGCTTTCGTCAAGGATGATGGAACACGGCCGGTACCGATGCGCTTGCGCAATGCCCCGACCCGACTCATGAAAGATCTCGACTACGGCAAGGGCTATCGCTACGCGCATGACGAAGCGGGCGGTTTCGCCGCAGGCGAGACCTACCTGCCTGATGGCATGACGGTGCCCGGCTTCTACCGACCGGTGGAGCGTGGACTGGAGATCCGGATCGCAGAAAAGCTGCGTCAATTGCGGCAACTCAACATGGACTCGGTCAGAACCATCACGCCACCGGATGGGTAGCTCTGAGTCGTCATAATCAGGTATTGACCCGTATTCACGTTGACTATTGAGGAGAACGATTGTGCGTTTTTGCAAGAGCCTTTCTCTGTTTGTTCTGACGGCTCTGGTGGGGCTTGTCTCCAGCGCTGCCAGTGCCGAGCAGAAGCTGTTTGTCTACACCTCGATGAAGGAGTCGATGATCGGTGACCTGAAGACCGCCTTTGTCAAGAAGCATCCTGACGTCAAGGTCCCCGCATTGAACGTCCCACCGCCGAGACTAATCGATGTCCCATTCACATCGGCAAGATTCGTCACGGTGACACTCGTCGCACTGGTATCGCTGATCGCGCCTGTCGAATCCAGATCCAAGCTTAGCGCCGTGTTGACCCCGACAATGTTCGTGGCCGAGTCTTCGCTGATCACCACCGCACCAGCGGAGTTGAACGTCAGCGTCCCCGCATTGAACGTCCCACCACCCAAGCTGATCGATGCCCCGTTCACATCCGCTAGATTCGTGACAGTGACACTCGTTGCACTGGCATCGCTGATCGCGCCTGTCGAATCCAGATCCAAGCTTAGCGCCGTGTTGACCCCGACAATGTTCGTGGCCGAGTCTTCG
>CAITQH010000168.1 GCA_903894475.1 uncultured beta proteobacterium | reverse complement strand
CGCCTTCTGGCTGTACACCACTACCTCGTCCCCCGCCTTCAGGCCTTCGAGCACCTGGACCTGACCCTCCAGGCTGCTGACACCCAGGCGCACCGGTGTGAAGACGGGCTTGCCGGCCTCGATCCGCCAGACGCCAGTGGCTCCACCCTGGCGTTGAATGCTGGCACCGGGAGCAAGCGCTGATTGGCTGATCGCGGGCAAGTCCAGTGTCACTTCTGCCATTTCCCCCACCGACACAGCGGACGGCAGCTGCTCGAAGGCGACCAGTGCCATCTTTTCTTCGGTCACACTGTCGCTTACCATTTCGACTCGCGTCACGCTACCCGCAAGCACGGCCTGAGATTGCGATCGCAGCACAATTCTCGCCTTCAGACCCGGCACCAGTCCCGCCGAGCGACCCTGATCGATACGCAGCCTGATCCACAGACTGCCCGGATCGAGTAAGCGCAGCACGGCCTGCCCGGCGACCACCGTAGAACCGGCCTCGGCGTCGCGACTGCTCACGACGCCGTCGGCCGGCGCCAATAGACGCACCGTCTGACGCTGCTGCAGCAAGGCGGCACGGTCTGCCTTGAGTCGCGTCAGGTCCTGCCCTGCTCCGAGCACACTGGCTTGCGCCGCTTGCAGCGCAGCGTCAGCCGAGGCCTTTTCCTGAACCCGTGCCTCAAGCGCGCCGGCACTGATGAAGTTTTTGTCGGCCAGATCCTGATTGCGCCGGAAATTCACGGCTGCGAGCTCACGCCGCGCCGCCGCGTCGAGTTGCTGCGCTGCGGCAGCCGCCTGGGCGCTGACAGCGCGCGCAATGGAGGCGTCCAGCGAAGCCAGTCGCTGCTCCAGATCCACCGGGTCCATCTCGGCCAACAACTGGCCCGCCTTCACGCTGTCACCGACATCCACCCTGACGCTCAGCACGCGGCCAGCCACTGTTGGGCCAATCATCCAGCCGCGGCGTGCCTCCACGGTGCCAACGCCGAACAGGGCGGCGCTGAATGTGCCCGCCTTGACCTTGCTGACGGTCACCCGCGTGGGCGCCAGAGGGCCAGAGCGCAGCATGACAAAGACCAGCGCGGCTAACAACAGTACGGCCAACACGGCCAGCGGCAAACGGCGTTTGATTCGGGCAGAAATATTCATGCAGTCTCACTGACAGTGGTTATGTTGCTTCCATTTTTCTTCGTGCCCCATGGCCTTGGCAAACTCAGGCACCCTGCATCGCTCCTCTTCTGCCGGGTCCCGCGCCCCAGCGGCAGTGGGTGCGGTCGCAGCGGGCGTCGAGCGCATCGGCGGCGCGCCGGAGCCATAGACCCATTGTGCAGTGAAAGCGATCAAGGCTGCGAGCAGCAACAAACAGACCGAGCAAACGATCATGTTGATCGGACCGATCACGTTGTTGAGAACCATGAGGTACGGCATGCCGGCGCTGGCCCGAACTGCACGCTCGTTGAGTACGGGCACCTGGCATTCCGGGCGTCGTTCCCCGAATTGAAAAATGGAGTCGGTCATAAAGTGCTTCTGAATCCGCAATGACCATAGTATTGATGAAAGCACTCCGCCATCGGTATGATCAAGATCACATGACTCTGCCCTTTACTCAAATTCACCAGGAACTCGCGGCGCTGCTGCCAACTGCCTTGCATGCGTCCTGCGTCAGCGCCAGCTATGCGCGAGGCGATCGCCTCTTCAGCGCTGGCGAAAAACCCAAGTACATGTTCTTCATCGGCAGCGGTGAAGTATTGCTGGATTGCCATGCTGAACCGCGAAGTCAAGCGACTGCGCCTGCAATGTGAACGACTGTCCCTGCATCGAGTGGCAGACCGCCTGATGCACTTTCTTGAAACCGAAGGACAGCAGGGCAGATACGCTTTGGGATCTGGGCTGAAGTCCTTGGCCGGGGAATTGGGTGTCACGCACGAAGCCTTGTATCGCTGCGTTTCCGATCTGGTGAGAAAGGGCTTGTTGACAAAGTTCCCGGATGCCGGTCAACTCTTGCGCTGTACCGGGCAGGTGTTCAAACCCAGCAAGGTGTAGAGCGGGCACATACCCAGCGCACCGGTGGCGAGCGGCACGACGCCGATCCAGCCCCACGCGCCAATATTGCCGTTCAGAGTCAGGCCCAGCAATACCAGGCCAGCGACGATGCGCAGAACCCGGTCCAGACCGCCTTCGTTTGTTTTCATGAAATCTCCTAAGAAATGGAATAACGTGTCATTGGACCCTGGCAAGGTGCCCGCGTCTGTGAGTAAAGTCACACACTCAGTTTACTCTGGCGCCGCCCGCTCTACTGACCGGCGTCTCGCTCAGGACGCACGCGCAGAGCCGAGTTGCCGCAGCGCGCTGCTGTTGATGATTTGAATCTGCCCACCGGCGTAGGTCATTCCCTGTACAGTGAAGGTCTGGTTCATGGTATGTCCTTTCAAATGTCAGTCAAATTTGTGAGAGGGCACATTGTGAACCCTGCCATCGCCAGGCTTCTGGTTTGCTGCCTAACGCCGACCTCCGAACCAGTGTCTTGCAGAATCAGGGGCAGACTAAATCGATTTCATTTGGGCTAGATCAAACCGATCTCAATAGATCGTGTCCAGTCATTCAAGGATCAATAAAATTCAAAGCTGTCGTTCACTGACTTTGTTTGTAAAACTGTGGATAAGCGGTAGCAAGAACTCAAAATGTGTTGTCTCAACTGGGACTGTCGGCGCTGCTCCATTTTTGAGCACTGATGGGGCTGTATGCCAGTCAAAAAACTACAAACACAGCAAACTGGCGTCTTGGTGATCGACGCCCAGCACAAAGAGCTGCAGATCAGAATCGAAAAGCTCCTGGCTGCGAAAGACAGGACCACGCTGGCGCTTTGCGTGATGGCCTTGTACCAGTGCTTTCGCGAACACATTGCTTACGAAGAACGGTTGATGCGCAAGTTGAAATACCCTGCAATGAAAGCCCACATCGATCAACATCAAGGACTGATTTCAAGACTCAATGCCGTGGTCAGGAGGGTCTCGACTGAGCCAATCGAGAAGGCCGAACTTGACTCCTTCATTGCTGACTTGACCCAGAACCACGTTGGCACATACGATAGCCAGTTTGGCGCATTCGCAAAACTGCAAGAGTCCAGTCCTAATTGATTCACGTCTAGAGCACTGCATGCGAGCTTCCGCACCATCACGCCCTGCCCGCCGCTCCCGAATCGAATGGCTGCTGTTGGTGCTTGTGCTGGTGGTGGTCGGCGGCGACTTCGGCTATATCCTGTACGAAAACCACAGCCGCATTGACGTCCGCGAGAGAGAGCGGCTGAGTCATCAATGCAGTGTTGTCAGCCTGAACCTTAGCCGGCAATTCGGCGCCATCAACTCTGCCTTGTCGGGCATTCGCAGCGAGTTACCCGACTGGAAAATGCACAAGGACGGCCAAGCATTGGCTGCCCAGCATTTGAAGGCGCTGAACGACGCTATGCCGGGCGTGCTCGCGTTTCTGATTCTCGATGCCGACGGAACAGTCCAGGCATCGGACAAGTCTGAACTGGTTGGCAAGAACTTCAAACACCGCGACTATTTCCAGGCTGTCCTGAATAAGCCGAATCCGGGCGCGCTCTATGTTCGACCCCCGTTTGTGTCCAGCCTTGGCAGCTTCACCATGAGTCTGGCACGCATGGTTCCAGGACCCCGCGGTGAATTCGATGGATTGGTGATCGCCAACCTGGATGCGAAGGAATTCAAGGTTTTGCTTGACTCTGTGATCTACAGGCCAGGCATCAGAGGGGCCCTGATTCATGGTGATGGCATCCCTTTCTTGATGTCACCCAACAGCAAGGACGTCGAAGGATTGGAATTGACCAAGCCAGGCTCGTTCTTTAACCGGCACATGAACAGTGGTCGTGATGCGAATGTATTTACGGGTACCTTCAACTCTGTCGATGACCAGCGCATGGTCGCCTTGCAAACAATCCAGGACCCGGCTTTGTCTATGGACAAACCCATGGTCATTGCTATAGACCGCCAACTGCAGGATATGTACGCGAGTTGGAATCGGGAGGTTCTCAGGTACTGCATTGCATTTGTCACGCTGACACTGTTCTTTGTCACCAGCCTGTTTCTGTACCAAAGGCGTCGACGTATTCTTGTCCATATCAAGGCCGATCGAGAGGCGGAAGGACAGGCTGCTTTGGAAGCGACGCGCCGGAGTGAAGAGCGTTTTCGCAGTTTGACCAAACTGTCATCGGACTGGTATTGGGAGCAAGACGACCAGTTTCGTTTCGTGCGCCTGCCAGGTGATCTGGATAAGAAGACTCGCTATGCGAACGACAATCACATCGGCAAAACGCGCTGGGAAATGGGCGCCATCAATTTGACTGATGATGATTGGAAGGTACACCGAAGCGTATTGCAGTCACATCAAGAGTTCCATGATTTTGAGATGATGCGTCGCGGTAACGACGGGCAAGCCCATTGGACTTCAGTCAGCGGCATGCCGATCTTTGACAGCGTTGGACAGTTCAAGGGTTATCGCGGTGTCGCCCGCGACATCACCGAACACAAGCAGGCGCAGGAGCACATCAAGCACTATGCCTTCTACGACAGCCTGACTCAACTGCCCAATCGGAGGTTACTCAGGGATGGGCTGAACCTCGCCCTGGCAGCCAGTAAACGCAGCCAACTCTACGGCGCGTTGCTGTTCCTGGACCTTGATAATTTCAAACCTCTCAATGACAAGTACGGCCATGAATTTGGTGATCTGCTCCTGATAGAAGTTGCAAATCGACTCAGAGCCTGTGTGCGAGAAATTGACACCGTGGCTCGCTTTGGCGGAGATGAGTTTGTCGTGGTGCTAGGTCACTTGGATGTGGACAAAGGTGAATCCAGAGTCCTGACGGGTCGGGTCGCCGAGAAGATCCGGACCAGTTTGTGTCAACCCTATTTGCTGACGGACAAGCGCACTGCGAGCACAGCAGGAACTGTCGAACATCACTGCACCGTCAGCATCGGGGCCACGCTATTTTTCGGGCAAGACGAGAGTGAGGACGAAATCCTGAAACGAGCTGACATGGCGATGTATGACGCCAAGCAGGCTGGGCGCAATGAGGTTCGCTTTCGCGAGACCAAAGCTTAAGCGCTACCCACGTCGACCAATACGCGCCTGCCCGTGGTATTCACCAAGTTCTGAGCCGCCGCCACGTCCCTGGACGCATCCCGTTGCGGATCAAATTTAATCGGAAGATCCTGCCCTGCCAGGGCCGGTGGCAGCAGGATACGCAAACAACCGCGCGCCAGACTACTCCTTGATCGTGAACTTGTCGCCAGGACCAAATTCCACATTGGCCCGAAGGTAGCGGACCTTGATCCCTTTTTCCTTCAGGACGTCAAAAGCCAGCTCGGCCCTGGTGCCCGAGGAGCAGTGAAACAGCACCGGCTTGCCAGCAGGAATCTCCGAAGAGCGATTGGCCATCTCCTCAGCCGGAATGTTCAAGGCACCGGCGATATGTCCCTTGGCGAATTCTTCGGCTGTTCTGACATCAACCACCAGATAGGATTTGGCTTTGACAGCCTCCTCGAAGTCTTTGATCGACACCTCCCCGTCGGCCAACTTGCGCACGTAACTGATCTTTGTCGGCACGGCACCGGTCAGCAGCTGATTTCCAGCAGCCAGCCAGGCTTTTGCGCCGCCAGCGAAAACGGTAGCGCTCTTGTATTCCCACTCCCTGGTCCACTCCAGGGCTTCGTTGGCCTCCTCGTCGCGGTCCGAATAGAAGACGATGGCCGCACCGTGAAAGTCCGGAAATTGCTTCTCAGCCCCGCGCAGAGCGGAAGCAGGAATATTGACGGCACGCGGGATGTAGCCCGCTGCTGCCTTTTCCGCACTTCTGAGGTCAATCAGCACGAGATTGCCGTTCTTGACGAAGGACATACTGGACTCGGTTACGTAATCCAGCTTCTTCCAGCCCGGTTCACCCTCCGGGTACATCCGCACATCCTTGAATCCGAGTTTCACAGCGATGCTTGCTGATTTCGGACTGAGCATGCAGGACAGACCGCCGCAATAGAAGATCAGGGTTTTCGCCCGATCAGTGGGCAGCAGTTTCTCGCCTTCCTTCTCAAGCTCGTTGAGCGGGATCGAGACCGCACCTGGCAGATGGCTCTGCATGTAGCGACCCGCCGGACGTGAGTCGATCAAGACAAAGCCTGTACCACCCTTGTGCACCAGATGCTGCAGTTCTGCTGCTGCAATGCGGGTAACACCCGCTGGCAGCGGTGCAATGACCTTGGTAATGGTCCTGGCCAGGTTCTCGGGGCCAACTTGCGAGAAGTCAACCGTGAGCACCTCATCGGCAATGATGTCGCCGGCGGAGCTCGCATTCCTGAACTGGGTGGAGCCGTCAAACTTGAACACCAGCACACCCTTGTTGGCGACTTCCAGCGCAATCGAACGCGCCGTGTTGGTTACGGATTTGACGCTGCCGGTCACCTCCTCAGCCAAGACTGGTGCGACCAGTCCCAGGCACAGCGCCATTGCCAGTGTTGATAGGTGAAATGTTTTCATGTTGACTCCCTAGCAAAAATTGATAACTCCATACCCCGGCTCGTCAAGGCGACCCCCGCAGTTGTCTCGCCGGCCTTCGCAGTTGTCATGCCGGACCCCCGCAGTTGTCATGCCGGACCTGATCCGGCATCCATGCCTTGTGCAGCATGGATTGCGGGTGCTGGAACCCCGGACCTGATCCGGGGACGCAATGACAAATATCCTCAGCAACCAGCCGTCTTCTTGAAAGACTTGGCCGTGTTCTTGCCGTCCTTGTCGAAGCGGGCCCGGATCTCGTCGCCTTCGACAATGCGCTTGTCCTTGAATTTGTCCAGCGTCAAGTCGTCGGTCACGGTGATCGTGACCTGCTCTGCCGTCTTGGCGTCCTTCAGAATGGCGGTGGCCGACTTGCCGTCCGGCGCCAGTTTGATCTTGGTGACCGGGCCGACCATCTTGCCTTCATCTGCGAAAGCGTTGCCAGTGATGGCTGCACCGGACAAAGCCAGCGCAGCGCTCAGAATCAGTGTTGAAAGTTTAGATTTCATGTTGAACTCCTAAGAATGGGGTGCGGGTCAGAACTTGACCTCGAAAGTCGCATAAACGTTGGTAGCGTTTTCCAGGGGCGTTGTCGTCATCATCTGGCCGTTGACGCTGCTCATCTCGACCGGTGCACCGACCCAGTTGTTGCTTCCGGTGTAATTGAAGTGGTAACGCTGAACACCCAGGCGGAAGTAAGCGCGGCTAAAGTAAGACGAGATCGGTGTCTTGTCCAGTTCCTGGATCAGGTAGGCCTCGACAACATCGCCGCGCGTGCCAACCTTGGAAGTCCACATATCGTCGGAGGCTGGAGCGAAGGTGATCCAGTTCTTGGAGCCGTGGTTGTATTCCAGGCCGAGTTTGGTCTTGGACGGCAGGTCATAGCGCATGCCAAGATAAACCGCCGAGCCGGTCTTGCTGGTCGACGCCTCCGGGCTGAAGAAGGAGCCCGTCATCAGGCCCTGGAAACCGAACTGGGCCGACACATTGTTGTTCGGGTGTGTAACGCTCATGGCCACGTCACCGAACCAAGTCAGATCGCCAGGGCCGACCTTCTTGATCGTGCCCATCGCACCCAGACCGAACCAGTCAATGTCGCCTAGATTCACCTTGGCCGCAGTGTTGCCGAAATAGGTATTGCTCATCGTCGGTGCATCAAAGATGTTGATGCCACGGTCCCACATCAGCCAGACACGCAGCGGGTCGGTATCGATGGGAACGACTGAGAAGCCAACCATGTCGGTGTCGACCAGCGAGTTGCCCGTTGCCTTGCTGAAACCGCTCTCAAAGCCGCGGCCATAGCAGAACTTGCCATAGGCGCCAGGCAAACTGTCAATATCGGGCGCGTAGCCCAGCGTCATACCATCAAAGGCGTAGTCGATCAGCAATGACGGTGTACCACCATTGCCAGGGCGCGGATTGTTCAGACGCAGATTGCTCGGAGCGCCATTGGTGGTTGGCCTGCGACCGACAGAAAACCAGATTTCCTTGTCGGCAATATTGCTCCAGGTCGCGTAGACACGGTCGACATTCAGGTAGCTGTTCGATGGAATGTGGCTGAGCGTTCCGTCAAAGACACCCACACGGTCTGCAAAGAAGGGAGCGCTGCCCGAATTCACGATGGAGGATTCATCCTGCGAACCGAATACCTTGTACATCTGCAGGTGCGCGGTGACGCTGACGTCCTGCGTTGCCTTGGCGTTCAGATCGATACTAAAGCGGTTGCTGTACAGGCTCTTGTTCTCGGGCTTGTAAGCTGGAACGGTAGCGGCAAAGGCGCCGATGCCCTGCACCATGCCGGCATTCATCGGGTTACCAAGGAAGGCGTTGGCCTGATCGAAGGTCTGAACCTTGTTCATGTTCTGTGAAAAATTCATCAGCCCACTCAAGGCGCCGGCGGTTGACATGCCACCCGCCTGCGGTGCGCCGAAATAGCTCGATGAACCAGCTACGGCAGACGGATTGCCAAAGAAGTCTGCCTGCAGTTTTTGCTGGACGTTGGCAAAGGTGGCGTTGACGTCCGTGAAGGTCCGGGTCTCGCCTTGCAGGGAGTCCACGCGGAAGCGGTAGTCACCACCCACCGTGAGCCACTTGCCCAAAGACTTGCCTTCGAGTTTCGTGACCTGACTCTTCAGATCATCCATCGCTGCTGCGTCGGATTTGGCAGCGACCGCCTTCACCTGCTCTGCTGTCTGGGCCGACTTGGCTTCATTGGCCTTGACCTGGCTCTTCAATGCTTCGAGTTCGCGCGACAGCGAGTCGATGCGGCTCATCAGATCCGCTTCGGCCGCACTGGCTGCCAGTGGCAGCAGCATGCCGGCAATCAGCGCCGCCAGCAAATTCATCTTGAATGTTCTGTTCATAAATTTCTCCTGGAAAGTTGAAGTAAAAAACGGTTCGACGGGGCTAGCTGTGCTTGCCCGACGCTGCTTCATCACCGAGGTCTTCCCAACCGGTGACCATGGCTTTGATCTGGGATGTGAGCTTGTGCCCGGTGGTCGAGAGATACAGGTGCGAGATGAGGAAAGCCAGCATCAGGAAGGCGCCCAGCGTGTGGCCCGTGGCGATCCACTCCAGGCGCAGCCCACCCAGACCCCAGGCGGCCCAACTCGCATAGAAGAGGTAGAGCCAGCCGGTAAACCAGAGCAGTGGACTCAGCAGCGTCAGCACCGCCAGATAAGTCAGCCGCTGCAAGGGGTTGTGCTTGTTGCTCAGACTCGGCCGGAACGGATGCGGCTCATCCTTGAAGATGCCCGATGAGTAGTACTTGGCAATGGCCACGACGTTCTGCGTTGTCGGAATGTAATGTTTCCATTCCCCGGTTGTGACATGCCAGAAGATGGCAAAGATCCACAGGCCGACCAGGGTCCAGGCGGCCAGTGTGTGATAGTCCACCGCTTTCGCGAAGCCGAACAGGCGGTAAGTACCGTGGACTTCGAAGCCGGTCACCAGCATCGAGATGACCAGCAGCGCCTGGGACCAGTGCCAGAAGCGCTCAAAAGGTTTGAAGAGATAGACGCGTGACATGAGTGTTCTCCGGTTTAACTGTTGCGCTTGCGGGCGACGACGCGACCCAGGCCATGGCCAAGGACACCCAGCAGGGTCAGCAGGGCCACAGCCCAGCCACCGATCTCAAGCCAGCGCGCGTGGTCGCGGCCGCGGCCCGGCATGTAGACGCCGTCAATCTTTTCGAGCCGGCCATTGCTGACGTGGCACTCAACACAGCGCAGTGCCTTTTCTTTCGGTGCCACCATGTGGTTGATCGCCCACATGCTCTCGGTTTCGATGAAATCGACCTTGCCGGAGAACTTGACCCCGCCCGCTGCCATACCTGCGGTAACGGCTTTCTCCCAGTCCAGGTTCTTCCAGAAGGCGGTGCCATCGCTGCCGGCCAGGTGGGTGATGACCAGTGACTTGTTGACCGGGTCGTATTGCTGTTTGCCGCGGAACAGCTTGATTGGCCAGATCATGGACTTGCCGTCGGTCGCGCTGCCTTGGAAGTGGTTGATCTGTGTCGGCTTGTCGCCCTTCTCAATCTTGTCGCCAACCAGGGTGTAGTGGTTGACACCGTTGAACCAGACGTATTCGGGCCTGACGTTTTCCTTCCAGACGAAGTCACCCTTGATGGTCATGTACTTGTCGTACCCGTCATCGTCTTTCAGGATCATGGGCTTGCCGTCTTTGTCGAGCTTGCCGGTGGTGGACCAGTCCCAGGACATCTTGGTCGGCTGACCACCGCGCGCAAAGGCCGGGATGTGGCAGGTCTGGCATGCCAGTTTGGCAGTGTGTTCATTCAGCCGCGCTGCCTTGTGCGGCGCCTGTCCATGGCAAGCCTGGCAGGTGTCCGGATTGGTTTTGTCCAATGCACCGCGCATATGCGCCGGCGCCTTGTCCCTGGCCGTAGGTGCGTAGCGGCTGCCCGAGACCTTGTGGTCGTCGGTCTTGTGGCAGGTGGCACAGGCGAAGTTCAGGCCTTTGGTATCCATGTGCACGTCAAGTTCCCGGCCCGGGTTTTCCATGGAGGTGTCCAGATCGCCGTGTTTGACGCCATCACCGCCACCGCCGTTGAAGTGGCAGGCACCGCAGGTGCTGCGTGTGGTCGGTCCGACCTTCTTGGCAATTTCCTTCAGGTTGATGCCACGCACAATCTTGCCCGAGCCAGCCGGAAATTCCGTGTCTTTGGTAACAGGTGATCCAGCAAAACCCGAAGGCTTGCTGTACTTGCCGGAGTGGTCGTGGCAGACCAAGCAATCGACGTTTTCCTCGACACTGAAGTCAAACGTGTCGTCGCGCCAGCCATAGCCAATATGACAGCTGTTGCAGGCCGCCTCGTTGGTTTTGACCGAGGTACAGAAGTTGTTGACGATGTGCTTCTTGCCCAGCACCTGTTTGGTGTCGGGGTTGATGAACTCCCACTTCCAGTGCTGCGTCTGGTGGATCTGTTTGGCCGCTTCGGTATGGCAGCTCAGGCAGGCTTTGGTGACCTCGGGGCCGGAGGCAAATTCGCGGTCCAGTTCCTTGAACTTGCTGTGGTCAGCAGTTGACTTGGGCAACTTGGCCGGAGCTGTTGCCACGACTGCCGGCGCCGCCGCGACAAAAAAAATGGCCGCCATAGCAGCAGCCATCAAGTATCGAATTCGCATCACAGTTTCCTTCGCTAAACAAACCTTGGTGCTTTGGCGCACTGCGCTCATCTGCACTACGGGTTTATCCTATTGCCAACTGCGAATATGCTTACTGATTTATATCAACATATATTGATGTGCTGCTATATAAGTTAGAGAAGCCCGTCCAATCACGGTGTCACGTGATCCATCTGTCGTGCTACGACTTGCCCTTGGTTTCCACTTGTGCGCAGACTGCGCGGCACAGCGCCGGAACCCTCTCGTCAACGATCCGGTAAAGGATTTGAACGCCCTCGCGGCGCCGTCCCAGCACGCCGGTCTTGTAGAGCACATTGAGGTGCTGTGACATATTGGGTTGCGTGGTATCGATATGGCTGAGCAGATAGCTCACGTTCTGCTCGCCGTCACACAGGCAGCTGATGATCTTCAGCCGCATCGGTGCCGACATGATCTTGAACAACTCGGCAGCGAATTCAAAGACTTCGTCAGGCCGGTCCAGTTCGGAATGGACTTTCGTAACTGAACGCTTTGTCATTTCAAATTTGCCTCCAGTGTGACCTCAGTCAAAGACTTTTTGTGAGTACGAATATACGACAGATTGCCCCATGTCAATGAACAGCAGGATGATCGGCGCAACAATGCCTTGGCAACGGAGATAAATATCATGAACACCGTACCTGCTGAATTTTTGGCCCTGCAACGTCTGTACCACTGGGAACAGACAACACCGGCGAGCATCACATTGACGCAACCGATGGGCAAGGGCGTGGTGCGGGATTTCACCTGGGCCGAGGTGGCAGATCAGGTACGGCGCATGGCTGCACACCTGAAGTCCCAGGCTTGGGAGCCCGGCTCCAAGGTCGCCATTCTGTCGAAGAACTGCGCCTGGTGGTTGATGAGTGATCTGGCCATCTGGATGGCAGGTTACGTTTCTGTTCCGCTCTACCCGACACTGGCCGCCAGCACCGTGCGCCAGATCCTGACGCACAGCGAGGCGCGCGCCTGCTTTGTCGGCAAACTTGACGATTGGGACAGCATGAAAGCCGGTATGCCCGACGACATGCCCTGCATCAGCTACGCCTTGTCGCCAGCCGATGTTCGCCAGCGTTTTGAAAGTTGGGACGCGATCTGCGCTCGCACGGCGCCGCTCCAGGGCAGGCCGCTGCGCGACAGCGACGAACTTGCCACGCTGATCTACACCTCAGGTACGACCGGCCTTCCCAAAGGCGTGATGCACAGCTTTGGCAACTTTTCCTGGGCGCTGGATCAGGGCATTGCACGCATTCCGATGACGGCGCAGGACCGCATGCTGTCTTACCTGCCACTGGCGCATGTGGTGGAGCGGGTGCTGGTGGAACATGGCTGGTTGCGTACCGCCATGCATGTCTTTTTTGCCGAGTCACTCGACACCTTCACGGCCGACGTGCAACGCGCACGGCCCACCATCTTCTTCTCGGTACCACGCCTGTGGGTCAAGTTTCAGCAGGGCGTACACCAGAAAGTGCCGCCGGCCAAACTTCAACTTCTGCTCAAGATCCCGTTGTTAGGTGGCTTGCTGCGGCGCAAGCTGCTGCATGCCCTGGGCCTGGACCAGTGTCGCCTGGCTGCCGGTGGCGCTGCGCCCATGCCGGTGGCCCTGCTTGCGTGGTACCGCAATTTGGGTCTGCCGATCAACGAAGGTTATGGCATGACCGAAAACCTGGCGCTGTCGCACCTGACGCTGCCAGGCAAAAATCAGGAAGGCAGCGTCGGGCCGGCCTACGCAGGTGTCCAGGCGCGCATTGATGCCCAGACGGGTGAAGTCCAGATGTGCAGCGAAGCCTTGCTGATGGGCTACTACAAGGAGCCAGACCTGAGCCGTGAGGTCTTCACCGACGATGGCTG
>CAITQH010000167.1 GCA_903894475.1 uncultured beta proteobacterium | reverse complement strand
TGCCAAGATTCCGAACGGATGCGGCGGTGTTGAGGAGCGCATGACCGTGATTTGGGACGCCGGCGTCAACACCGGGCGCCTGACGCCCAGCGAGTTCGTCGCCATCACCTCGGCCAACACTGCCAAACTGTTCAACATCTACCCGCAAAAAGGCAGTATTTCGGTAGGTGCCGACGCTGACCTGGTGCTGTGGGACCCGCAGGCCACCAAGACCCTGTCCGCGAAGACTCAGCACAGCAAGGGTGATTTCAACGTGTTTGAAGGTCGCTATGTGCGCGGACTGCCGAGCCACACGGTGAGTCAGGGAAAGCTGGTTTATGTGCAGGGTGATTTGCGCGCCGAGCGCGGCGTGGGACGCTACATCAAGCGGCCGGCGTTTGGCTCCAACTTTGCGGCGGCGAAATTGCGGACCGAAACGCTGGCGTCAACTCCTGTGGTGCGTTAAATGTCTACTGCGGCCTGCCGGCTGAATGTATGCCGCGCGCCTCATGCTGTGGGTACACAGAAATCGGCTCGCGGCACACACCCAGCCGGCGACAAGTTGGATCGTGGTTCGCGCACCGCAGACTGCCAGAGAGGGTCATACCGGGGGACCGATTTCTGGGCATTTGACAGTATGAGGGCCCCCGGTGTGATCCTCTCTGGCGAACTTTGAGACTGACTCCCGTCACTTTTCAGGAAGACATCATGAGTACTGCAAGCACAATCGACATCAGCACGCTGCGCATCAACGGCGAGCGCCTTTGGGACTCCTTGATGGAACTGGCCAAAATTGGCGCCACACCCAAGGGCGGTGTCTGCCGCCTGACCCTGACCGAACTGGATCGCCAGGGGCGCGACCTGGTGACGCGCTGGGGGCGTGAAGCCGGCCTTGAGGTCACCATCGACAAGATCGGCAATGGCTTCATGCGGCGCCCCGGTCGCAACAACGCGCTGCCACCGATTGTGGCAGGCAGTCACATCGACACGCAGCCCACCGGTGGCAAGTTCGATGGCAACTACGGCGTGCTTTCGGCACTCGAAGTGGTGCGCACGCTCAACGACCACAAGATAGAGACCGAGGCGCCGATTGAAGTGGCCTTCTGGACCAACGAGGAAGGCTCGCGCTTTGTGCCGGTGATGATGGGCTCGGGAGTATTTGCCAAGGTCTTCACACTGGAACACGCCTACGCCGCCACCGACACCGAGGGCAAGTCGGTGAAAGACGAGCTGACTCGCATTGGCTACGTCGGGCCACAGGAGCCTGGGGACCATCCGATCGGAACTTACTTTGAAGCCCATATCGAACAGGGTCCGGTGCTGGAAGACAACAACAAAACGATCGGCGTGGTGCAGGGCGTGCTCGGCATTCGCTGGTTCGACTGCACCGTGACCGGCATGGAAGCGCACGCCGGTCCCACGCCCATGGGACTGCGCAAGGACGCCATGCAGGTTTCGACCCGCATCATGCAGGAAGTGGTGGCAGCGGCCTGGCGCCATGCACCGCACGGGCGCGGCACGGTCGGCATGGTGCAGGTGCATCCGAACAGCCGCAACGTGATTCCGGGGCGCGTCAAGTTTTCCATCGACCTGCGCAACGCCACCGACGCACTGGTTGACACCATGGCCGATGAGGTCAAAGCCTTCGCCGCGCAACTGGCAAAGGAGTCCGGACTTGACATCAAAATCGAACTGGTGTCGAGCTACCCGGCGCAGGCTTTCCATCCCGAGTGCATGGATGCAGTGCAGCGCGCCGCCAACAAGCTGGGCTACTCCAACATGCCAGCTGTATCCGGCGCCGGGCACGACGCGGTTTACATGGCAAGACTGGCCCCCAGCGGCATGATTTTCATCCCCTGCAAGGACGGCATAAGTCACAACGAGATTGAGTACGCCTCGCCCGAGCACATCACGGCCGGTGGCAATGTGCTGCTGCATGCGGTGCTGGAGCGTGCCGGCACGTGAATGCGCTGACCCGACAATCCAAAGAAACTGTCATCCAGCGCGTACAGGGCAATCCCACCTTGGCACAAGCGCTGCTGGACCAGGCTGCCACGCTGTTTCTCAACGGCGAGCCAGAGACCGCCCGTCTGATTCTTTATCGATTTACGAATGCCGCAGAGGCACCCGGCCGTTGTGTCCACGTCAGCTGGCAACAAATTTCACCCAATGCGGGTGGCTTTCTTTGGGGCGCAAGCTATAGTGTTCGTACCGTAGGACGTGCCACCGCTGATCCAACAAGCGTGACCACTGCGGAATAGGGGAGCTATCTCATGACAGATGCTGAACGCCTCAGGTACCTCACGCTCGCCTTGCGCGTCGTCGGTGCCATCGCCATCTTCGGTGTTTATCCGCTTACCGTGTTTTGGCCATCAGGTTGGGCCTGGCACAGTGGGCGGTCAGAGTACCTGGAGATGATCATCGCAATCTACGCGACCCTGGGGGTCTTCCTCATCATCGCGGCAAAGAACCCGAAGGCACACCTGAGCCTGATCTCCTTTGCCATCTGGTCGAGCATCGTGCACGGCGCTGTCATGGCATTTCAATCTGCGTTCAACATGCAGCACATTCATCATCTGTACGGAGACGTGCTCGCGCTGTTTGTCATCGCTGCTGTACTCGGCTACCTCTCGCCAGAGGCGCTTCTATTGCGCTTCACACGCAATGCGGCCTAAAGCGTCAACAG
>CAITQH010000166.1 GCA_903894475.1 uncultured beta proteobacterium | reverse complement strand
CTCCATTGTGCCGAGCATACGCAAGACCTCGGACCTGGTGCAGGAGATCTCGGCGGCCTCGAGCGAACAGTCCAGCGGCGCTGGGCAAATCAATTCAGCGGTGAGCCAACTCAGCCAGACCACACAGCAAAACGCATCAAGCTCTGAAGAGCTGGCCGCCACCGCTGAAGAGATGAGCAGCCAGGCCGAGCAGCTGTTGCAAACCATGTCCTTCTTCAAAATCTGAAATGCACCTATGAGTCTTCGTCCCATTACCGATCAAGAGTTCGCCCAATTTCAGCGTTTCATTTTCGATAATGCCGGCATTACCCTTTCAACAGCCAAGAAGGCACTGGTTAGCGGACGCCTGGCCAGACGTCTGGAGCACTGTCAGGTAGACAGCTACGGCGCCTATCTCAGACTGCTGGCGAGCGGGCAGGCCCCCGACGAGGTACAGATCGCGGTGGATCAGCTGACTACCAATGAGACCTATTTCTTCCGAGAAATGAAGCATTTTGACTTTTTGCGCGAGCAGGCACTGGCAGCGCGTGCCCGTTCGCAGCCGTTTCGCGTCTGGAGTGCGGCAAGTTCAAGTGGTGAAGAGGCCTACAGCATTGCCATGGTCCTGACCGACTGCATGGAAACTACGCCATGGGAGGTGTTGGGCACAGACATCAGCACCAAAGTGATCGAGGGCGCGGAGCGCGCGCTGTACAGCAGCGAGCGGGCGCGGCACATTCCAGAACCCTACTTGAGACGCTTCTGCCTCAAAGGTTCCGGCACCTACGCAGGACAACTCCTGATGGATCGCAACCTGCGCAGCCGGGTCCGGTTCAGCCAGGTCAATCTGAATACTGCGCTCCCCGAGATGGGCCAATTTGACGTTGTCTTCCTGCGCAACGTCCTGATCTATTTCAGTGAGGAGACCAAACGGCAAGTGGTCGCACGAGTCATTTCAACCGTCAAGCCGGGCGGCCATTTTTTTATCGGACATTCGGAAAGCCTGAACGGCATCAGCAATTCAGTTGAAACCTTGTTTCCGGCCATTTATCGCAAACCACACAGTCATGCCCAAAGCCCGCGCCAATGATCGGATTGATATTTTCCTGCAACCCGGAGAGCACTTCGTCGGCGACGCGAATTACCGGGTGCGCACCTTGCTTGGCTCCTGTGTGTCGATCGCACTCTGGCACGCGTCGCATCGGGTCGGTGCCATGTGCCATTTTTTGCTGCCCAGCCGCAACGCCCCCGGCGACGGTGCACTCGATGGGCGCTACGGCGAAGAAGTCATGCTGATCATGTCGCAGGAACTGCAGAGCGTGCGTGTCAACCCAAGCCAGTGTGTGGCAAAAATCTTCGGCGGTGGCAACATGTTTCCAGGACAAACGCGGGACGATGTTCGCAATGTCGGCTTGAAGAATGGCGAGGCGGCCCGCGCCATGTTGATGACGCATCGCATACCTGTGGTGTCCGAGAGCCTGTTTGGCATCGGACATCGGCAGATCATCTTTGATATCGGCAGCGGCGATGTCTGGGCGCGCCAGCTCAGACCGTCAGATCCGATGCTGAAACAAATGGAGCAAGTGACATGAGCCGTATCAAGGTAATGGTGGTCGATGACTCTGCAGTGGTGCGTGAGGTTGTCAGCAAACTACTGAGCGTCGACCCCGGAATTCAAGTCATCGCCACTGCGGCAGACCCCTTGCTGGCGATGGTTCGCATGAAAACCCAATGGCCGGATGTGATCGTTCTGGATATCGAGATGCCGCGCATGGATGGCATCACTTTCCTGAAAAAGATCATGCACGAAAGACCCACGCCGGTCGTGATCTGCTCGACACTGGCCGAAGCTGGCACCAAGACCTCAATCGAGGCGCTGGCCGCAGGCGCGGTGGCAATCATCACCAAGCCGAAACTCGGGCTCAAGCAATTCCTCAATGACAGCTCGAACGACCTGGTGCTGGCGGTCAAAACGGCAGCCGCTGCCAACGTGAAGAAACTGATGGTCGTGGAAAAGCAGAATGCCGACGTGATGCTGTCGGCGGCGCCAAGTCATGGCGCGATGACCCTGACCACCGAGCGAGTGGTGGCGCTAGGAACGTCGACCGGAGGTACGCAGGCGCTGGAGGTGGTGCTGCGGGTTTTGCCACGCGTCTGTCCGGGCATCGTCATCGTGCAGCACATGCCAGAAAAATTCACCGCCGAGTTCGCTCGACGCCTTGATGGTTTGTGCCAGATCAGCGTCAAGGAAGCACAGCACAACGACCGAGTGGTTCAGGGCCAGGCACTGATTGCCCCCGGCGGCAAGCATATGATGATGCGGCGCAACGGCGCCCAGTATTTCGTCGATGTGGTCGACGGACCACTGGTGAATCGGCACCGCCCTTCCGTCGATGTTCTGTTTCGCTCTGTCGCCAAGACCGCTGGCGCCAACGCACTGGGAGTGATCATGACCGGCATGGGTGACGATGGTGCAGCCGGCTTGCTGGAAATGCACCACGCCGGTGCCCGTACCTTGGCACAGGATGAGGATAGCTGTGTTGTATTCGGTATGCCAAAGGAAGCAATCAAACGTGGCGGTGTCGAAAGAACCGTGCCCCTCAATTTGATCGGGCGCGAAATCATGCAGCAAATGTGATGAGCACTTGCAAGAGCAATAGAAGGCAATAGATGGATCTCAAGAGCCTACTGGACCAGCCCGGCAAGCTGCCCACCATACCCAAGGTGACGCAGCACCTGATCGAAAGCTTTAGTTCGGAAGATGTTTCAATCGATGAAATCGCACGTCAGCTGGCTGCCGATCCGGTTCTCAGCGCCAAGCTGCTGCGCTTGGCAAATTCGGCCTATTTCAATTTTTCGCGAGCGATCGGGACGATCGAAGAGGCACTCAAGATGCTTGGCTTTGTGATGGCGCGCAACCTGGTCTTGAGTCATGGCTTGGTGCTGGCCTTTCGCAATACGCCAGGTATCAATTTAAAGCAATTCTGGCATTACAACCTCTATACCGCCTGTGCCTCGCGCTGGCTCGCGGCCCTGGCGGGTGCCAACACGGACTTTATATTCACCCTGGGTCTGATGCATGGGCTGGGCCAATTGCAGATGCATGTCGCCATGCCATCGATCATGGTCCCGCTGGACAGGCAGACCCATGTGCTCCAGACGGGCCGAGCCGAACTCGAGAAAGAGACGCTGGGTTTTCACTTTGGTGATGTCTCGGCAGAGTTGGCAAGAATCTGGAATTTTCCGCTGCCCCTGATTGACGCTCTTCGGGATATACCGCAACCCTTGACTGCAGAGCCATTTTCCCCAGCCGCTGCATGGGTGCATCTGGGAGCCTGGCGAGCGCGCACCGAGGTGCTTGGAATGAGCGAGCAGGAGGTCGTGGCCAGTTACCCGTTTTCGGTTGGCAAGCGCCTGGGCATCGAGCCTACGTGGGTCGCGGCCATCGCGGCCCAGAACGGCGACATGACAAGAGCCCACGTGATGCCTGCGCTGAGCGAGCTCACACAGGGTCTGGAGGCCATGCTGACCTGAAAACAAGGAGACAGAACCATCTCTTATCCAGCAATTGAAGCGCAAGGCACGTGTTAACTTTGACCTGTCTTCTGATGCGTTGAAAGATTGTTGGAGGTGTTGAAATGGCGGACATCCACACGTACGCAGCAAATGTTGCCCAAGGGGCGATGTCATGATGAAGTCCCTGACATCGCCGCCACAGCAGATGCACTTGGCCTTGCCAGTCGACCCGACTGTGCAAGAGGAGTTGGTGTTGACGAAGGCGCGCGAGTTGTATCGTCGTTCGGGTTTCCTGAATGTTCGCTACAACAGCTTCAAGCGCCTGATGGAAGATCCTGTAGCTGGACGATGCATGCGACTGAGCGCAACCCATTTGCTTCGACTGAGCGACTGAACACAGGTTCTGGTCAGGTAGCCGCGTGAGTGGTTCAATGGTTGAGGAGCTGATTCATGACGGTGATTGACAGGATAGACCCCCAGGCTGGACAGCTGTCGCGGAGCGTGACTGCGGTCTCCCTGAATGAAGCCCGCGGCTATTTCGCCGATGCCGGCCAACGCAGTTTCCTGTTCCTGGAAACGCTGCTCAAGCGGGGCAACAATTACCGCCAGCATCTGGACGATGGAACACCACCGCTACTCAAGTTCGAGCATGAACTTGTGATGGACGGACGGGACATGCCGGAGCGCTGCAACTACGCTTTGCTCCGCTTGATACCGCCAGCGACCATGCCGGTGAATTTGCAGGCACGACCGGTGATTGTGGTTGATCCGCGAGCGGGCCACGGACCCGGCATTGGTGGCTTCAAGTTTGACTCCGAGGTTGGTGTGGCCATGCATGCAGGTCATACGGTCTATTTCGTCACTTTCCGTCCGGAGCCTGAGGACAATCAGACCCTGTTCACCGTGATGCAGGCCGAGGCCCGTTTCGTGGAAGCTGTCATTGCCAGACATCCTGAAAGTCGGGCCAAGCCGGTCGTCATCGGCAATTGCCAGGCCGGCTGGGCCATGATGGCACTCAACGCGCTTCGACCGGAACTCTTTGGCCCCCTCATGATCATGGGTGCGCCGGTATCGTATTGGGCCGGCAGTTCCAAACTCAACCCGATGCGTTATGCGGGTGCCTCGCTCGGGGGATCCTGGCTTGCCTCGCTCAGCGCAGACATGGGTGCAGACCGCTTTGATGGCGTGCATCTGGTGGAAAACTTCGAAAAACTCAATCCGGCGAACACCTGGTGGAACAAGTACTACAAGCTATGGTCAGCGGTAGACACCGAGTCTGAACGGTTTCTTGAGTTTGAACGCTGGTGGGGTGGCTATTTCCGGATGACGGGGAGCGAGATTGAATCGATCGTCGAGAACCTGTTTGTTGGCAATCGTCTGGCACGCGGCACGATGATGGTCAACGGGAGCGCCATCGACCTGCGCAAGATCACCGCACCTATCGTTGTTTTCGCCTCCTGGGGTGACAACATCACGCCACCGCCGCAGGCTTTGAACTGGATCATCGACACCTGGGGCGATGAGCGCGCCATCGCAGCGGCCGGGCGCACCATCATCTACGTGTTGCACGAAAGTGTTGGCCATCTCGGAATTTTTGTTGGCGCCGATGTTGCGCGCAAGGAGCATGACCAACTGGTGACATCCCTGGATGTCATAGAGAACCTGCCTCCCGGCCTGTATGAGATGAAACTTCAAGCCAAGGCCGGCATGGAGCATTTGCGCTGGGAACAAATCGAACCTGGCGATTACACGGTGCACTACGAACACCGCACCATGAGCGACATCCTCGCCCTCAATCCGGAAGGGCGCGAGGAAGAAGCCATGTTTTCCACGATCAGCAAGGTGTCCGAGCTCAACGCCAACATTTACAAGACTTGCTTGCGGCCATGGGTAAAGTTGTTTGCGACGCGCGAAACAGCCGATGCCCTGGGTCAGTTCAACTCGCTGCGCCTGCAACGCCAGTTGTTTTCCGACAGCTTTGCGCTGGCTCCCTTGATTCACGAACAGGCCAGTCTTGCTCGCAGCAATCGTGTTCTCGCGGCCGAGGACAACCCCTTGCTTCAAATGGAAAAGAAGGTGGCCAGCCAGATCAGCGACAGCCTGGACAGGTTTCGCGATCAGCGCGACGCCTGGTCGGTCGCCTGGACACGTCAGATGTTTGGCCCGACCGGCTGGGGCGCCTGGTTCAAGCCGGACCCAACCGATGCAGCGATCGCTCACGAGCGCTCACAGCGCGAACTGCAGACTGTCCGGGAGGTGGTCTTGAGCGGGATCGCCGAAGGCGGTTTTGCCGAGGCGGTGTGCCGTATTGTGCTGGCCGGCATGGCCTCGATTGGAGCATTTGAGCGGCGCAGCTTTCGTCTGGCGCGCTTGTTGACTGAGTTGCCGAACGCGCTTCGCCACGGTGCTTCCGAGCAAACAGACTGGGTCAAGTTGCTGAAGGAGCAAGCCAGGATCACAGCGCTTGCACCCGTGGAAGCGTTGAATGCCCTGGAGCATATGCTGCCAAGCACCGCCAGTCGGGAAAGTGCGCTTGCCATATCTGCAGCAGTGATGATGATAGAGCCGACCCTGATGCATCCACGTTCGGAAATCATTGAATATCTGATTGATACTCTGGCGGTTGACGCAGAGCACGTCATCGTTCTGGCGCTCAGACTGACGCAGTCGCTTGAAATACGGCCGGTCGCAGCGCGTCGACCAAGAAAATCAGCCGGCACAAGGCGCAAAGCCAGATAGTCGTCATCGGCTTTTTCCGACCCCCAGAGTAAGGTAATATTCCTGATCCGCCTTGCACCAATGCAAACGCAAGGCGGCGCCGGATCTTGACTGGACAAGGAAACCATCAGTGCACGGTGAGGAAAAGCCATCTGCGATTGTTGATGCCGCCCAGGGCGCGGCCGATCCGCGTCTGCCTGCTGGGCAGCAATCGCCGCAGGTGCCAGCGGCGCGCCTGGCCGAGCTGGAGGCCCAAAACGAGGAATTGCGACTATCGCTCGCGAAAACCAACGCCCTGTTGACGCGCTATTTCAATTTTTATGACATGGCACCGGTTGGTTTTTGCACCGTCGGCGAGTCCGGGCGTATCCTGCAAGCCAACCTTGCTACCGGGCAACTGCTCGGACTGGCGCGCAACCTCGTGCTCCAGCAGTCGTTCGCGAGATTCGTTCATTCGGACTTTCAAAACATTTACCACCTGACGCGCCAGGCTGCGAGCGAAGATGGTGAGCCGCATTCGTGTGAGTTAAAGATTGTCAAGAAAGACGGTACGCTGTTTTGGGCACACCTGGAGATCAGGACGGTCAAGGCTGAAGCTGCCGAAGTGCTGCAGTACGTCGTTCTTGCGAACATCACTGAGCGCAAACGAACTGAAAGCATTCAGTCGGCTCGACTTCGCTTGATGGAATTTGCCAGCAACCATACCTTGAAGGAATTGCTGGTCGAAACGCTGGATGAGGTAGGTACTCTGACCGGCAGTCCGATCGGCTTTTATCACTTTTTGGAGGCAGATCAAAAAACTTTGTCGCTACAGGCGTGGTCAACGCGTACCGCCAAAGAATATTGCACTGCCGCCGGAGAAGGACGTCACTATGACATTGACGAAGCTGGTGTTTGGGTGGAATGTGTTCGCCTCAGGCGTCCCGTCATACACAACGACTATGCCTCACTTCCGAATAGACGAGGCTTGCCCCCCGGGCACGCGGCGCTGGTTCGGGAAATGGTGGTGCCGGTATTTCGGAACGGCAACATCGTCGCCATTCTGGGCGTTGGTAACAAAGCCTCGCTTTACGATCAAGAGGATCAGGAGATCGTGGCACTGATCGCCGACCTGGTCTGGGAGTCTGTCGAAAGCAAGCGCGCGAGCAATGCAGCCATAGAGAGCGAGCGGCGCTGGAAACTCGCGCTCGAAGGCTTGCGCAGATAGTCTGAACGCAAAGAGCTCAGGTTCGCGGCAAACGCGGTTCCCGCTCTACTGGCGACATTGTCAAGGCATTAGCCAGAGCGCCGTTCTGCGCTGCGCCGGTCGGAAAGCAGGGACCCTACCCGGTCCAGCAGGGTGTTTGGGTCATAGGGCTTTTGAAGAAAGCCGGCAGGGCGCAAATTTCCCGAGGACGGGATGGTGGCCTCTTCGGTGTAGCCAGAGCAGAGAAGGACCTTGGCCTCGTTGTTGATCTTCAATAGCTGCTCCAGAACGGCCATGCCATTCATGACCGGCATCGAAAAATCCAGAATGATCAGCGCCACGTCCTGCCGTTGTCGATAGAGTTCGATTCCTTCCAGAGGATTCGATGCACTCACCACCTGGAAATTTGCTCCAGAAAAAATATCCTGCAACAACTCCAGAACACCTTCATCATCGTCGATCACCAGGATGGTCCTGCCCTCACCATCCCTCTGTGCGGTATCCATCTTCTGCGAGACATCAATTTCCGCGCTGGCCGAAGCCAAGGGCAACACGATTTCAAACCGGGTTCCCTCCCCTTCTGTGCTGTCAATGCGCAGACCGCCCTTATGTGCTTTGATAATTCCCAGCACGGCTGACAGTCCCAGTCCGCGACCGGTAAACTTGGTTGTAAAGAAGGGGTCAAAAATCCTGGTCAGTGTTTCCTTGCTGATGCCGGTGCCGGTGTCTGCTACCTGCAGCAAGGCGTAATTGCCAGATTCAAGAGGCATATCTGTGTATTTTGAATAATCACCATTCTCTTGCCAGAGTTTGACGCTTGAGGTTCGAACCGTGACTCGCCCTGGCTTCAATGACATTGCATCGCTGGCATTGATGATCAGGTTCATGAGTACCTGCTGGATCTGGCCGATGTCCGCGCTGATCCAAGGGGCAGGCGACCCGAGTTCATAGGCCAATTCAGTGGTCTTCGAAACCGATACCTGAAACAGGTCAACATTTTGGCGAACCAGGAGATTGAGATCAATGTCCTGTATGTACAACTTGCCTTTGCCAGAATAGGCCAGAAGCTGATTGGTAAGGTCGGCGGCGCGTTCGGTCGCCTTGATGGCGTTTTCTATGTTGCTCTTCGCGGGACTGTCTACCGGAACCTTGCGCAGGGCCAGCGCTGAGTGTCCAAGAATCGCATTCAGAATATTATTGAAATCGTGCGCAACGCCACCCGCAAGCGTTCCAATACTTTCGAGTTTTTGTGACTGAAGAAGAGCATCCTCATGTTTCTTGTTCTGGGTGATGTCCTCGGTGATCGCGACAAAGTGCGTCGTCGCTCCCTGGGAATTCGTGATGGGCGAAATCTTCAGGGAGGCCCAGTACAGATCGCCGTTCTTCTTCCTGTTTTGCAATTCACCGTGCCATTCCTTGCCATTGGCAATATGGCTCCAGAGGTCCAGGTACCTGCTCAGGGGTGTCTCCCCCGACTGCAGAAACCGTGGGTTCTTGCCGCTCACCTCGGCCATGCTGTAGCCGGTTGTATCGAGAAACTTTTGATTGACATACTCGATGCAAGGCTTGGTGTCGGTGATGACGATCGAAACCGGACTTTGCTCCAGGGCATGAAACAGCTGCTGAATTTTCTCCTCTGTCTGCCGGCGTGCCGTGATGTCCTCCAAGATGGAGTGGACCATGATGACCCTGTTTTGATAATCAAATATTGGACTCAATCGCCCTAGCACTTGAACTGTCTTGCCCCACATGGTGGTGTAGGTAAAATCCCTGACCTCGGGCTTGCCCGTCTCAAAGCAGCGTTGATAGCAAGCCGAAATCCCGCACTCGACGAGCGGTGGAAATGTCAGAATGTTGATTCTCTTGGTGGCCTCGATAGAGGGCGAGCCAAGGATTTGAAGAACTGCGCTGTTTACTTCGGTGATCTCACCCGAATGATTTGCCAGCAAGATTCCGACAGGTGCATAAGCATAAAGTATCTGGTAATTCTCTTTGCTTTGTCTGACGACGTCCTGCGCCTGCTTGAGCTCGGTGATGTCAACCAGCACATTCACAACATGGGTCACTTGTTCACGCTCATCCTTGAGAGCTGAGGTCGACAGGTCGGCCCAGATAACGGAACGGTCTTTCTTTACAAAGCGCTTCTCAATGCGGTACTTCTCGATCTTGCCGTCAAGCAAGGCCCTGAATTTTGCCCTGGTTTCTTCCAGTTCATCGAGGGGAATCACCTGTTCATAGGTCTGGCACTGCATCTCTTGAAGCTCGTAGCCCAGGCTTTGTGCCCACTGAGGGTTGATCATCAGATACTTGCCGCTGCGCTCGACAATGGAAATACCCACATTGGCCATCTGAAAAATCGCGCGAAACCTTGCGTCAACGTCGCGCAGCGCGCGTTCATCGAGTTTGCCCTGCTTGCTACTGACCGTGACCCCGACGACCAGTGCGCTCATGATCACGCCCGTGGCGGAGCCTGTGATCCAGGTATTGGGGCCGACAGCGCCCAGCGCGAGTCGCTCGACCAGCATCAGCACGGCCGTGGAAATCAGGGTTCCCAGCGCAAGGACGAGCAAGTTCAAGCGCCAACCGGCGATGGATTTGAGTAAGCGCAAAGCAGTGCTTGACATGGTCCGACTTTCGGGTAGTGCTCGCATCCGTACAAGGTCAAACAATGGCGCACGCATTGCCTCACTTGCAGGGGTCTTGAATGCGTATTGTGCGCCAGCACGAATGCAGGAGAGCGAGGCAATTTGAACAAGCGCGCGAGCGCAAACACCTGTATTATTGCGGAGGCGAACAACAATGAAAGCAGCTGGCAGCCCGGTTTGTTCGGGCGCAAGCGGCTTGGCATGCAGATGCAATGGCCGAGAGGACCTTCAAAAACCTGTGGAGGGGAATAACATGCTTGAGTGGACCACACTTCATCAAAATCTGGAGACAGCGGCGCACAAACATCACTTGCTGGCGTCCCGGTTCAATGCATTTGCCATGTCCGTCGAAGATCAGATTACCCAGCAGACGTTTCATATCAAGGGCATTACAGTTTCGCTGCATCTGGAGCACGGGTTTTTTAGCACCACATTTTCGGGTCGAACCCTGCACTTTGTTTTTGCATCTACCACGCAAGACAGCGGTAATTTGATCGGCAATGTAAAGTGTTTCCTGAAAAGGGAATATCCCGAATCAAGGTACCTCGAAATTGGTCAGTTCACCTTTGCCGAGAGCGGTCAGACCAGCCTGACTGAGCCGCAGAGCGGCGGTCCCGTCGCGATTGACTCGGACCTCTCGTCGCTCAATGTCGCCCTCCATTTCATTTCTGCAAGTCTGGCGCATTGACATCGGCGGCCTGGCATCGCCGCTGCACTGCGGTGCAGGAACTCGCGCTGAGTTCGCGCCATACCCAAAAAGAGCGGTCTTTTTTACGTGATCTTCAGGGCATAGCTTCCAGGTCGGGCTGTGTACATTGGTGTGCGCTACCTCACCAAAGTGTATGAATGGAAACCTGAACAGCACAAATGCCCCTTCTGTCGGCCCTGATTTCGTTCTGACTGAAAAGGATTTCTCGAAAATCCGCGCGCTGATACACCAGCATGCAGGAATTGCGCTTGGCGATCAAAAGAGGCAGATGGTCTACAGCCGCCTGGCGCGACGTTTGCGCAAACTCGGACTGAAAGAATTCTCCGCCTATCTGCGCTTTCTCGAAGCCGATCCGAATGGCCAGGAGTGGCAGCAATTTGTCAATGCACTGACGACCAATCTCACTTCCTTTTTTCGAGAATCGCACCATTTCCCGGTACTGGCCGAACATGTGCGCAACTGCCCTCAGCCAGTGACGGTGTGGTGCTCGGCGGCCTCCACCGGTGAAGAGCCGTACTCCATCGCCATGACACTGATCGAGGCGCTGGGCAAGCGTGCCGATACCGCCAGCGTGCTGGCCACCGATATCGACACACACGTTCTCGAAGCTGCATCCGAGGGTGTCTTTTCAATCGAGCAGGCCAGCAAACTGACGCCCGAACGCCTCAAACGTTTCTTCTTTCGTGGCGCCGGCGCCCAGGCCGGCAAGATGCGGATTCGTCCTGAAGTATCAACCATGGTGAGATTTCAGAGACTCAATCTGCTGGACCCGTATTGGGTCCTGGCAGAACCGTTCGACGCCATCTTCTGCCGCAATGTCATGATCTATTTTGACAAGTCCACGCAAGAAAGAATCCTGCAGCGGTTTGCCCCGCTGGTGAAGCGTCATGGCTTGTTGTTTGCCGGGCATTCCGAGAATTTTTCCTTTGCCAATCAGACCTTCCGACTGCGCGGCAAGACGGTTTATGAGTTGGCATCGAGCCAGACGAGGGCGACAGAATGATAGCTGGCGAAATCGCAGCCACTGCAACGCTCCAATACTTTGACCGCGAGTTCGCCATCCCGGCCGTCAAGTTGTTGCCCGGTGAGTACTACGTCACCTCCGGGGACATGCTGTTGACAACCGTATTGGGGTCATGCGTATCCGCCTGTGTGCGTGACATCCGCACCGGTATCGGCGGCATGAACCACTTTATGTTGCCCGACGACGCGGACCCGACATCGCACAACACGGCAGCCGCCATGCGCTATGGCGCCTACGCAATGGCAATGTTGATCAACGAACTGTTCCGGGCTGGTGCCAAGCGCGAGCGACTCGAAGCCAAGGTGTTCGGTGGTGGCGCAGTACTGGGCAGCATGACAAAACTCAACGTTGGTGAGCGCAACGCCGATTTTGTATTGCACTACCTGCAAACGGAAGGGGTTCGGGTCGTTGCTCAGGATTTGCGTGGCAGTCTGCCGCGTCGCATCAACTACTTTCCTTTGACCGGCAGGGTGGCAGTACGCAAACTACGCCGGCAGGAGGACACGCTGCTGGTGCAACATGACGAACAGGCACTGGTACAGGCATTGTCAAGTCAGCACACCGGCAGCCAGGCGGGGCGCTCTCATGCCTGCGTCTCTGATCGACGAGTCAACAAGAAAGAGTGGACCGCATGAGCACCAACAAGATCAGGGTCATTTGCGTCGACGATTCAGCCCTGATACGTAGCCTGATGACCGAGATCATCAATAGCCAGCCCGATATGGAGGTGGTTGCCACGGCCTCGGACCCCCTGATCGCACGCGATCAGGTCAAGCGACACAATCCGGACGTGATGACATTGGACGTTGAAATGCCACGCATGGATGGTCTGGAATTCCTGGAAAAGCTGATGCGTCTGAGACCGATGCCGGTGGTCATGGTGTCGTCCCTGACCGAGCGTGGATCTGAAGCGGCACTGCGTGCCCTGGAACTCGGGGCGATTGATTTTGTTACCAAACCGCGCCTTGGAATTCGCGATGGCTTGTTGGCCTACACCGACCTGATCGCCGGCAAGATTCGTATTGCCGCAGCGGCCCAGCTGCTGCCCGCAAAGCGGGCAGCCGTCAGTGGCAAGCCGGCCGCGGTGGTCGAAACTGCGCTATTGAACAACTCCCGATTGAGTACCGAAAAATTGCTCGTGATTGGCGCATCCACCGGTGGCACCGAAGCTATCCGTGAGGTACTGCAGTCCCTGCCACCGGACAGCCCGGGTATCATGATTGCGCAGCACATGCCGGCCGGTTTCACGCGTTCCTTTGCCCAGCGTCTGAACGGCCTGTGCCGCATTGCGGTATCAGAGGCGGTGAACGGGGAGCGCATTTTGCCAGGACATGCCTATATTGCGCCCGGCGAGTTTCACTTGTCCTTGGTGCGCAGTGGCGCGAATTTCGTGGCCCAGGTCGACCAGGACGAGCCGGTGAATCGGCATCGTCCTTCGATTGATGTGCTGTTTGATTCGGTTGCCAGACACGCCGGCAGAAATGCGGTTGGCGTGTTGTTGACCGGCATGGGGCGAGATGGTGCCGAAGGCCTTTTGCGCATGCGCGCGGCCGGTGCCCATACACTGGCACAGGATGAAGCAAGTTGTGTCGTGTTCGGGATGCCGCGTGAGGCCATTGCGATTGGTGCTGCCAGTGCCGTCGCGCCACTGAAGGAGATCAGTCAACGTGTCATGGCACACTTGTCGTCGCTTGCTGAACAGAGCACGCGAAGCTAGCGAGAGGAAGAACGTGATTACTATTTCTTGGAGCCATCGTGGTCGATAAAAACATCAAGATTCTGGTCGTGGATGACTTTCCGACGATGCGCCGGATTGTCCGCAATCTGCTCAAAGAGTTGGGCTTCACCGACGTCGACGAAGCCGAGGACGGGGCGGTCGGTCTCGAAAAACTCAAGGGGGGGCGCTACGGCTTTGTGGTGTCGGACTGGAATATGCCCAACATGGATGGCCTGGCCTTGCTGCGGGCAATCCGCGCCGATCCCTTGTTGTCCAAAATCCCGGTTCTCATGGTGACTGCCGAAGCAAAGAAGGAAAACATCATTGCAGCGGCGCAAACCGGGGCCAACGGCTATGTGGTCAAGCCGTTTACGGCTGTCACTCTGGAGGAAAAGATTACAAAAATATTCGAGAAAATTGAAAGGGAAGGGGTCTAACATGACGCAGGAGCAACCATCTACCGCTGTCCTTGGTGACTCGGCAGAACAGCTGGTGAGTCGCATCGGTCAGCTCACTCGCCAGATGCTTGAAAGCATGCGTGAATTGGGCTTGGACAAGGGCATTGCCATGGCCGCGCAGGCGATTCCTGATGCCAGGGACCGCCTGGGCTATGTTGCTCAAATGACGGAACGGGCAGCCGAGCGGGCCCTCAATGCGATTGATGTCGCACAGCCGATTCAGGAAGGCTTGGCGGCGCAGGCCAATGCCTTGACGGCACGTTGGAATCTCTGCCCGGCTTTGCCGATGGCATCGGCCGACGCGAGTGAGCTGATGGCCGATACCCGGATCTACCTGTCCGACGTGCCAACGCAGGTCCAGGCAACCAACGCACAGTTGATGGAAATCATGATGGCACAGGACTTTCAGGATCTGACCGGACAAGTCATCAAGAAAATGATGGATGTGATCAAGGAGATGGAAACGCAGTTGCTGCAGCTTCTGGTCGACAATACGCCAGCCGAAAGACGCCATGAAATAGGTGGCAGCCTGCTCAACGGACCGAAAATCAAAGTGGGCACTCCAGACACGCTCGACGATCAAGGCCAGGTCGACGATCTGCTGGCCAGTCTGGGCTTCTAGCCAGCTCTTCCCAATTGCCTAATGAGCAGGGCTAAGCCTGCTTTGTTTCACTGATCGTTACGAGACGGAAACCACAATAATCTTCCAGATGAGGCGCTATGCGCCTGACGCTGCGGAGCATTGATGGCAGAAGAAAGTGATCTCGAAAAAACAGAACCTGCGTCGCCTGAGCGTCTGGAAAAGGCGCGGCAGGAAGGGCAGGTTGCCAGGTCTCGTGAACTGGTCACTTTCGTGATGTTGGTGACGGCCCTGGGTGGTCTGTGGACGATGGGAGCGACGATCAGCGGGCATTTTGGCAGTGCGATGCGCACCGGCCTGCAATTCGAGCGAACATCGGCGTTCGACCCATCCCACATGATGGTGCATGCTCAAACCATTGTCGTGATAGCGCTGCAGGCGATGGCACCGCTTCTGGTCATGATGATGCTGGCCGCGCTGCTGGCGCCCATGATGCTGGGTGGCTGGTTGCTCTCGACCAAATCGCTGGCGCCCAATTTTTCAAAATTGAATCCGATGGCCGGTATCGGTCGCATGTTCTCGACGGAAACGCTGGCGGAATTGATCAAGACCATCGTCAAGTCCTTGCTGGTCGGCAGCGTCGCCTGGTGGGTCCTGGCCAGCAATGTGAGTTCCATCATGGCGCTGATGAGCGAGCCAGTCAGTGCCGCCTTACCGCATGCGCTGCGTTTGGTGGCCGGCGCTTGCGCCTTGATCATTGCGTCGCTGCTGCTGGTGGTGGCGATCGATGTACCCTACCAGCTTTGGAGCCACTCGCACAAGCTGCGCATGTCGCGCGAGGATCTGCGTCAAGAGCAGAAGGAAAATGACGGGGATCCGCAGGTCAAGGCGCAGATTCGAAGG
>CAITQH010000165.1 GCA_903894475.1 uncultured beta proteobacterium | reverse complement strand
TCCAGATCGGAATAGGCGGTCATGATGATCACCGGCAGCGCCGGGAAGCGCTCCTTCACCTTGCCCAGCAGGTCCAGACCCGAGCCGCCGGGCATCCGGATGTCGCTCACCAGCACTTGCGGGCCATTGTCCTCAGTCACTGCATCCAGCGCCGCCAGCACATCACGCGTGTTATTGAAACTGCGGGTTGGCAGGCTCTCACGCAACAGCGCTTTCTCCAGCACGAAGCGGATGGACTGGTCATCATCTACGATCCAAATCGGCTTCATATATTCCTCATTTTGCGGGACAGACCGCAGCGAGCCAGCGCTGTCCCCAACTGACTAAGGCAACGGGATCAATATCTTGAAATCCGTATGGCCCGGCACACTATCGCACTCGATCAGGCCGTGGTGTTGCTGGACAAAAGTCTGTGCCAGCGTCAGCCCCAAACCAGAACCCCCTTCACGACCTGAAACCAGCGGATAGAAGATGCGATCCTTGATCGAGTCTGGTACACCAGGCCCGTTGTCAATCACATGCAATTCCAGTGCCAACCGATAGCGCTGTTTGCCAAATGTGGTCTGCCGCGCAATTCGTGTACGAAATGTGAGCTGCGCAGCGCCTTGCGCAATCAGTTCGGTCAGCGCCTGGCAGGCGTTGTGCGCGATATTGAGCACGGTCTGTATCAATTGCTCGCGGTCACCCCGAAATTCCGGAATCGAAGTGTCAAAGTCACGCACCACATTGAGTCCCTTCGGGAACTCGGCCAGGATCAGCAGGCGCACCCGTTCGCAAACCTCATGGATGTTCACGTCTCCCACCATATGCGGGCGCCGGTGTGGCGCCAGCAAGCGATCCACCAGCGACTGCAGGCGATCAGCTTCGTGAATGATGACCTGCGTGTATTCTGTCAGTTCAATCGACTCAATCTCCATCTCCAGCAGTTGCGCTGCACCCCGGATGCCACCCAGCGGATTCTTGATCTCGTGCGCCAGATTGCGGATCAGTTCCTTGTTGGCCTGGGCCTGCTCGGCCAGCCGCTCTTCCCGGTCCTGCCGTGCCTGTAGTTCCAGCGGCAACAACTCGACGATGATTTCATCGACTCGCTCGGTCTGCGTCACGATCGCATGCACCGGCAGCGGATCGCGGTTCAGGCGCTTGAGCCATGAGTCATAACGCACGGCTGCAAACTCGTTGCCCCCGATACCCTGCAAGGCGTTGTTCAGCGCTGTTGGATCGGTAAAGCTGTCGGTAAACACCGAGCCCACAATCGTGCGCCGCGAAAGACCCCGTGCATCTTCCAGCGCTGCGTTGGCAAACACCACTGCCCCATTGCTGTGCACCACAGCAACCAGCGTGGCCAGCAGGTCGAACGACTGAAAACGCTCGGCCGAACCAAGGACTGATGACGAATCAACGGGGAGTGGTGGCAGATTCAAACCGCTTATTTTGTCGCAGAGATTGAGGAAGCCCGCCCCAGTTCGCGGCGAATGCCGGCCAGGTCGCTTTCATTGCGCGCCAGACTGGCTTTCAGCGCCGCCACCCGGTCCAGGTACTTTTGCGTGTTGCGCAACTCGTCAGCGCGCTTTTCGGGTTCGCCGTTGTTGTATTCCTTTTGCAGCTCAAGCTGGCGCTCCTGCGCCTTTTTGAGTTCCGATTCGAGAATTTGCACGGCATCGGCGTCGCGGGCCTTCTGCTCGGCCGCATCCACACGCTGCCCGGCGGACGCCGCAGGCGAGCGCACCGGCGCCAGAGCAGCCGTGCGCGTCCCCTGCACCACCGTGACGTTGCCGCCTTCGAGCAGTTTGCAACCCTTGGCCTGCGGGCTGGGAACCGTGTTGGTGTATTCATTGCCGCAGCGATAGATGCGGTCCTGGCAATAGCCGCTTGTTGCCAGCAAAGTGGCGAGCAGCGGCACGATCAAGACATGTTTCATAAGCATCAGTATGCGCCCATTGCAGCAAAATTGAAAAAGGACGGCACAGGCCGTCCTTTTTGTCACAGACTGCAAGGAATTACAGAGAGTAGTACATATCGAACTCGATCGGATGCGTTGCCATGCGCAGGCGCGTCACTTCAGTCATCTTGAGTTCAATGTAGGCGTCGAGCATGCTGTCGGTAAAGACCCCTCCCTTGGTCAGGAAACTGCGGTCGGCGTCCAGACAATCGAGCGCCTGGTCCAGGCTGTGGCAGACGGTCGGGATCTTTGCGTTTTCCTCAGGTGGCAAATGGTACAGATCCTTGGTCGCTGCTTCACCCGGGTGAATCTTGTTCTCGATGCCGTCCAGACCGGCCATCATCAGGGCTGCAAAGCCGAGGTAGGGATTCATCAGCGGATCCGGGAAACGCGCTTCAATGCGGCGCGCCTTCGGGTTGGCCACATAAGGAATGCGTATCGAAGCTGAGCGGTTCTTGGCCGAGTAAGCCAGCTTCACCGGGGCTTCGTAGCCAGGCACCAGGCGTTTGTAGCTGTTGGTGCCGGGGTTGGTGATGGCGTTCAGGGCACGTGCGTGCTTGATGATGCCGCCCACATAGTACAGCGCAAAGTCTGACAAACCGGCATAGCCGTCACCTGCAAACAGGTTCTTGCCGTCTTTCCAGATCGACTGATGAACGTGCATGCCGCTGCCGTTGTCACCAACGATGGGTTTGGGCATGAAGGTAGCGGTCTTGCCATAGGCATGGGCCACGTTTTGCACCACGTACTTGAGAATCTGTGTCCAATCGGCGCGCTGCACCAGCGTGCTGAACTTGGTGCCAAGCTCGTTTTGACCGGCGCCCGCCACCTCGTGGTGGAACACTTCGACCGGGATGCCCAGCGATTCAAGAATCAGCGACATTTCAGCCCGCATATCCTGCGTGCTGTCAACTGGCGGCACGGGGAAATAGCCACCCTTGACGGTCGGACGATGTCCCTTGTTGCCGCCTTCCATCTTCTTGCCCGAATTCCAGGGTGCTTCGCCTTCATCGATCTTGTAGAAGGTGCCCGACATGTCGGTATTCCAGCGCACGTCATCAAAAATGAAGAATTCAGGCTCCGGACCGAAGAAAGCGGTGTCACCCATGCCCGAAGCCTTGAGGTAGGCTTCAGCGCGCTTGGCCACCGAGCGCGGGTCGCGGTCATAGGCCTTGCCATCGCTGGGTTCAACGACATCGCAGCTCAGGAACAGCGTGGTCTCTTCAAAGAACGGGTCGATGTTGGCGGTGTTCGGATCCGGCATGAGTTGCATGTCGGACGCTTCGATGCCCTTCCAGCCAGCGACGGACGAGCCATCGAACGCATGCCCGGAGCTGAACTTGTCTTCATCAAAATGGGAAACCGGCACGGTCACGTGCTGCTCTTTGCCCCGGGTATCGGTGAAACGGAAGTCAACAAACTTGACTTCGTTGTCTTTCACCATCTTCATGACGTCTGCGACGGTCTTGGCCATCAAATACTCCTGGTTGAATCGTTGTTGAAAAGCTCACATCTAAGCGGATGCAGTTTTTGTGCCAAGGCTGGCAACAAGACAAATCTGCTCAACCGGCTATTTTGCCCTGAGTTTGTGAAATTTTTGTCCGCTGCGACCGAACAATGCAACGCTTTACGGAAAACCAGAGCACCAATCAAGTGCATTCAATTGGTGCACCAAAATGGCTAGCTCAATTTTGCACCACTTCAGGGCCCAATTTCGCGTCAAAGGCCTTCAGCCCGCTCAACAAGGCCGGGTAAGCCTGCTCCACCAGGTCTGGCTCGCCCTTGACCCCCAGTTCGATATGCCGACCATATTGCGGGTGATCGACACTGGGCAGACTGAAGACCTTCACGCCCGCGTAAAGCTGTTCGATGCGCTCCATCAGCGGCGTCAGCGTAGCCTCCATGGCACCGAATACGATGACCGATTTCTCGATCCAGGCCGCAACCCGGTACCACTGCGAGTAATACTGGTCCAAGGTCCACTCCATCATGGGCCAGGCCATCACGGGAAATCCGGGAACGAAATGAACCGAAGCGAAACTGAAGCCGGCGATCTTGTTGAACGGGTTGGGAATGATGGAAGCACCCACCGGAAACATGCCCATGTTGAGGCGATGAATGTTGTCACTGCGATCAGGCTCATAGGGGACGCCCTGCTCTCTGGCCATGTCCTGCATACGCTCACGGATCAGGGCTTCGGCCTGCGGGTGCAGCGCCAGTTCGACGCCCAGAGCGCGCGCTGCGCACTGGCGCGTGTGGTCATCCGGGGTCGCCCCGATGCCGCCGCAAGAAAATACAACATCGCCGCAGGCAAAGGCACGCTTCAAGGCGGCAGTGATCCGATCCGGAGAATCACCGACATAGTCGGCATAAGCCAGTTGCAAACCGCGCGCCTTGAGCAACTCGATGACTTTGGGCAAGTGCTTGTCGGCTCGCTTGCCCGAGAGAATCTCATCGCCAATGATGATCAGGCCAAAAGAAGGCGCGGCGCCGACCGGGGTTTCAGAAGTTGATCGATTTGTCATTCGACAATGTTAGCGTGTCGCCGCCGGGCAGCGCCGACGCCGCCACCGCGCTCTGATTCTGGGCCAGAATCTGCTCCGCGCGCAAAGACTGCAAGGCGGCCAGACAGTAATGGGCAAACCAGAGTGAGGAAAATGCAAACACCAGCGTGTACATCCAGATCGCGAGCGGCACTAGAATCACAAACGCTGCGGCCAGCCAGGCGCCCGAGGCCCAGATCACGCTGGGCGCCGCGCCCAGGTAACCCGACAGCACACCGATAACCAGCAACCAGCCGCGATGGCGTCGGAAAACCTCCTTGCGCTCTTCCTGGCTGGCATGCTCGGCCAGCGCATCGAAGGCCATCACGCGGTAGGTGAGCCAACCCCAAATGAGGGGCGGCAACAGCAGAATCAGTGGCGGGAGCAACCACAAGGGAACTGAAATCAGCAGCGCCATGAAGGCCAGCAGGGTCGAACTCAAAGTCCACCAAACGCTGAAGACCAGTGAAGCGCCGCGCTTGCGCTCAAGCGCCGGAAAACGCCGATCGGCCACCAGGGAGGTCAGCGCGGGTGTCATCAGAAGCGCCACCGTCAACAGCGACAGCACAACGATCACCGGCGTCACTGCAAAGATCACAATCAGAGGCGCCAACACCATCTTCAGGCTGCCAGCGCCAGCGTTGTGCAACCAGGCCCAGACCCGATTCACGAGCATCGAACTCTCGAGTGCCTGACGCACACCGTCAAGCGCAGCATCCCAATAAAAATAGCCCAAGCCCAGTGCCAGACCAATGGTCAAGAGCAAGGGGAAAAATGACAGCGCAACAACCCGTGGACGAAAGCAGTAAGCCACGGCCCGCCAGAACGAATCAAGAAGCAGGTTCATGCGGCGATGCCGGCCAGATCCGTCTGGCTCAGCCAGCGCCAGTGGCCCGGTGCCAACTCTTCGGGCAGGCGCAAGCCGCCAATCTGCGAGCGATGCAAGGCCTCCACCCGGTTGCTGACGGCGGCCACCATGCGCTTGACCTGGTGGTACTTTCCTTGCGTGAGCGTCAAGCGCAGGTGGTGCTCGGCCACCCTTTCTGCGGCGGCGGCCATCACCGGTTTGGGGTCATCGTCCAGCACCACACCGCAGAGCAATTTCTGCAACTGCTTTTCGTCGAGTGCGTGCCTGACCGTCACTTCGTACACCTTGGGCACATGGTGCCGGGGTGAACTCATGCGGTGGATAAATTTTCCATCATCGGTAAGTAGCAGCAAGCCGCTCGTATCCTGATCGAGCCGGCCCACCGCCTGCACCCCCTGCACCGCCCCTTTTTGCGGGCGCAGGCGCAGCGGCGAAGGCAGCAGCGTGTAGATGCTGGGATAGGTCGAGGGCTTTTGCGAACACTCTGTGGCGAGTGGCTTGTGTAGCATCAGGTAAGCCTTCTCGTGGTATGGCCAGTCCGCGCCCTGCACCCGAAACCGCAAGTCCTGGGCAACAAATTCCGCGGCGCTATCGGTGCAACTGAGTGGCACCGAGGAGTCCAGCGATGGGTACACCTGAACCAGGCCCTGCTGAATCAGCCCCGCGCAAACGCGCCGGGTGCCAAAGCCCTGTGAATAAAGAATGTCCTGCAATTGCATGACGCGAGTATAGGGAGCAGCATCTGCAGCCAGCTAGGACGTGCCACCCGCGGTCTCGGCCAGAAATGTCTCCAAAAGTTCGAGGACCTGCTTTCGATAGGGAAGATGACTCAGTTGATGGTCACCGCGGTCCAGTGTGACGAATTTGAACGCCTTTCCTTTGGTCTTCAGCGCGTCTGCCATCCAGACGCTGTGTTCGTATTGTGCTTGCCGGTCATGTGTCCCATGCACAAGGACCACCGGTTTTTCAATTCGGTCCGCCAGAAAGCGCGGTGAAGTGGCGAGCAACCTTTCCTTGTCGTCGCGGCTCTCGCCGATCTGCTTGCGTACCGCTTCGCGACGGGTAAATTGTCCGACTTCGGCAGTCAGTTCGACCAAGTCGGTCACCGGCGCAAAGGCAAAGGCCCCGCAGTAAAGCCGCGGCGTCTTGCAAACGCCCATCAAGGCGGCATAACCCCCGTAGCTTGCTCCCACAATGGCGATCCGCTTCGCGTCAGCTATGCCCAGGCGAATCAGTTCTGCAACGCCGTCGCTGAGGTCATCCTGCATCTCCAAGCCCCAGCGCCGCAAGCCCGCATCCATGAACGGTTTGCCGTACCCGGTGGAGCCCCGAAAGTTGGGTTGCAGAACGGCATAGCCCCGGTCCGCCATGAATGCCGCCCAGTAATCGAACTCCGGCCCATCGGAAGCCTGGGGGCCACCATGGGGAAACACGACCAGGGGAAGGCTCTTGGGTACTCGGCCGCCGGGCAAACTCAGGAAGCCATAAATCTTGAGTCCATCCCGCGCCATGTAGCTGAAGTCCGCCTTGGCAGAAACCGGCTTGTCGTGAAGTTCCGGGTACTGTCTGGCGATCAGCCTGGGGGTGATGGCCTGCCTGGTGCACACAAAATATTCAGCTGGACGGCTGGCTTCGCCAGACACCACTACGCACAGGGACTCATCGCGCGACATGTGGGCAATCATGTTTTTCCGGTCAGGCAGGGCACGGTCTAAGTCATCCTGCCAGGCTTGGAACGACGGATGCCAATAGTGAGCCGACGATTCGCTGGGCGTCGCAATCGACATACCAACCGCCTCGCCAGCAAAATTGAAGATGAGTTGGCCATTGAGATCGAAACGCGCATGACTGAACTTGAGCTTGGGGGTGGGCGCCTTTTCACGCAAATCCACCGTATGCAAAGCCTCCAGGCCTTCGTATCGGGCTGAGACATACAGAAGATTGGGGTCCAGACCAAAACCCAGCGGGGACAGGCGCGTACTGGAGAAAGCTTCGGCGCGGTTGAATTCACGCCAGTTGTTGCCGTCCGGATCACACACCCAGACTACGGATTCCGACTTGCCGCCGTAGCCAAAACCGACCCGAACCCGATGCGCATGGTCGGTGATCCAGTCTCCGACCTGATGACGGGACCCATGGTAGTGCTGCCGTTCACCGGTGTAGACATTGACCTTGTAAACTGAGCCGTCACTGTCTTGATCGGTCTCTGAAAGTGTCAACAAAAGGTGCTTTCCATCATCACGAAGCCAGTCAATGACGTTGTCCTGCACAACCGCCCATCCGGTTGAGCCGGACAGCCCCTTGCTTCGAAGCACATTGATGGCATTGCTGCCATCAGGGTCGATTGCAAGAAGGCGCGTTTCCATGGTCGGCACCACCTTGGTCGAGTAGGGCAACTTGCGTTGATACGGGTAGCGCAGGCTGACCACCAGCCGGTCATTGTTGATCCACTGAAACCAGTTGAACAGATACTCCAGATTGTCCGAGTGCAAGACGGTCGAAATACCGCCTCCGCCCACACCCCGAGTAATCAGAAGGCTGTTGCTGCCGTTGTTGATGATCGCTGCCAGTCGCTTGCCATCGGGCGAGAGTTTGACCCGCTCCATCAGGGGACGCCGCACGAAATATTCGAGTGGCAAGGGCGCGCTTGCTCGCTCTGACTGGGCGATGCCCAGGGACGGGGCGCCGATGGCGGCAACCCCGAGATTTTGCAAAACCAGTCTTCTATGCATGCTCCCTCCCCATATTTCGTTCTTGGGCTGGTATTCAAACCAATCGTTGATCCTAAACCATGTTGCCTGCAGAAGTGGCTGCAACTGCGGTTCCGCGCCTGGAGCGACACGAAATTGCTACGGTATCAGCACATTTTTTTGAAAAACAATCTTTACAAGCCATTAACTGATCTTCTGGCATTTGCGACACGAATGCGTCATGATTGAGCTATGAGCAAACATCGAAAGGCGGCGATCATGAAAAAACTGTTTCTTTTGCCCTTGGCACTCGTCACCGGTGGAGTCACTCTGGCTCAGGAGGTCGGTCGTGTGCTTTCTGCCACCCCGGTCATTCAACAGGTCGGCGTACCTCGCCAGGTCTGCACGACCGAGCAGATCGCTTCCCAACAGCCCAAATCGGGTGCCGGTGCGCTGATGGGTGCCATCGCGGGTGGTGCCATGGGTAATGCCGTAGGTGGCGGCGCCGGCAAGGCCGCAGCTACCGTGCTTGGCATCATTGGCGGTGCAGCCCTTGGTGACAGCGTGGAAGGCGTACCAGGCTCGCAACTCCAAAACGTCCAGCGCTGCACAACGCAAAACGTTTTTGAAAACAGGCCCGTTGCCTACAACGTCATCTATGAATTTGGTGGGAAACAATACTTGGTGCAAATGTCCTCCGACCCGGGACCTACCCTGCAGCTTCAAGTAACTCCAGTGGGAAATGTCGCGCAAATGGCGGCGCAGGCCGGTACGGTGACTTATGCGCAGCCGCTCTATCAGGAGCCGACGTACGTGGTGTCCGAACGCCAGGTCTATTACGGCTATCCGGCTTACTACAGTCAAACCAATTACGTGCCAATCGCGGCCTTGATGGGCATGGGAATCTGGTTTGGCAGTCAAGGACATGGACACCGTCACTGGCGCTAAATCCCGTCGTACCGGTATGGATGGAAGGTAGGGAACTGCCCGTTTTGGGCTGGTCAGCGGGAGCGAGGCGGCTACCGGGCTCATACGCTTCGTTTTTTGAAATCTCCCCTCCATGGAAGCAGAAGAAAAGCCGCCCGAAGGCGGCTCCGATGTCAGGCTGGAGCGCTTACTTCGCGCCCGGCACCTTGCCTTCCACGCCCTTGACGAAGAAATTGAGGCCGCCGAGGAACTTGTCGTCAGCGACGGCATCCTTGGCCACCTGCACCTTGCCAGTGTTGTCGGTGATCGGGCCTTTCCAGATCACGAAACTGCCGTCAGCCAAACCCTTTTTGACTTCAGCCACTTTGGCCTTGGTCTCGGCTGGCACGTCTTCGGCAATCGAGACGATGTCGATGGCGCCTTCCTTCACACCCCACCAGGCGCCTGTGCCACCCTTCCAGCTGCCGTCCAGCGCTTCCTTGGTGGCCTTGATGTAGTACGGCCCCCAGTTGATCACGGCAGAGGCCAGGTGGGCTTTCGGGCCATAGGCTGTCATGTCCGAATCCCAACCGAAAGCGCGCTTGCCCTTGGCCTCAGCGGTCTTCAACACGGCGGGTGAATCGGTGTTCTGGAACAGCACATCGGCGCCACCGTTGATCAGAGAGGTAGCTGCCTCGGTTTCCTTTGGCGGGTTGAACCATTCGTTCACCCACACGACCTTGGTCTTGATCTTGGGGTTGCTTGACTGCGCACCGAGCGTGAAGCTGTTGATGTTGCGCACCACTTCCGGAATTGGCACCGAGGCCACCACGCCCAGCGTGTTGGTCTTGGTCATCTTGCCGGCAATCACGCCGGCCATGTAGGCACCTTCGTAGGTGCGGCTGTCATAGGTGCGCATGTTCTCCGCCTGCTTGTAGCCGGTGGCATGCTCGAACTTGACGTCCTTGCTGTCGGCGGCGACCTTGAGCATGGTCTCCATGTAGCCGAAGGTGGTGCCAAATACCAGCTTGTTGCCCTGGCCAACCATGTCGCGGATGACACGCTCGGCATCTGCCGACTCGGGCACGCTTTCGACAAACGAAGTCTTGATCTTGTCGCCAAATTCCTTTTCCAGCGCCTTGCGACCATTGTCGTGCGCAAAGGTCCAGCCACCGTCGCCCACCGGACCAACATAGGCAAACGCGATTTTCAAAGGCTCGGCTTTGGGCGCCGATGCTGCGGCTGCGGGTGCCGATGCGGCCGGCGCAGCGGGTGCCGCCTCCTCCTTCTTGCCGCAGCCCACCAGGGCGGCTGAAGCGACGGCGGTGAGTGCAGCGAATCTCAGGAGGGAACGTTTTTGCAGGTCGGTCATGTGATTTCCTTTATTGTTGGACAGGTTGCGGGAGAGGGTCGAGAAAAGCAGGATTATGGACCGGAAATCTCAACTTCCGGGGTGAAACGACTTGCCCATGGAAGCCGGCATATTGATGCGGATCCAAAGCGGGTTGCGCGAGATCAGCGCCAGCACCACTATGGTTGCAAGGTAGGGCAGCATGGTCAGGAACTGGCTTGGAATCTCTACCCCCGTCCCTTGCAAATGAAACTGCAACATGGTCACGCCGCCAAACAGATAGGCTCCCAGCAGCACGCGAGCCGGGCGCCAGGTGGCAAACGTCGTCAACGCGAGCGCAATCCAGCCCTTGCCTGCGACCATGCCCTCGACCCACAGTGGCGTGTAGACGATCGAAACATAGGCCCCGGCCAAGCCGCACAAAGCTCCGCCGCAGAGCACCGCCAGCAGACGAATGCGGCGCACCGGATAGCCCAGCGCATGTGCCGCTTCCGGGCTTTCGCCAACGCAGCGCAACACCAGACCGGCACGTGTGCGGTACAGAAACCAGATCATGCCCAAGGCCAGCAACACCGTCAGATAAACCAGCGGATGATGTTGAAACAGCGCCGGCCCCAGCAGGGGAATATCTGACAACCAGGGCACAGCAAAGCTCGGACGTGGCGGAATTCTTTCCTGCACGTAGCTGATGCCGGCAAAGGCAGAGAAGCCCGCGCCAAAGAGACTGACCGCCAGACCGGTGGCGTACTGGTTGGTATTGAGCCAGATCACCAGGCCACCAAAAACCAGTGCCAGCAGGGCACCGGCGCCAATGCCGGCAACAAAACCCAGCGTGTCACTGCCCGAATGAACCACGGCGGCAAAACCTGCAATCGCGGCGCACAGCATCATGCCCTCGGCGCCCAGATTGACGATGCCCGCCTTCTCGTTGATCAGCAGCCCCAGCGAAGCCAGTGCCAGCACGGTACCAGCATTCAGGGTGGCTGCAACGAGCAGTGCGTAGGATTCCATCACTTGCCCCACTTGAGACGGTAATTGACCAGGGTGTCGCAGGCCAGCAGACTAAACAGCAAGAGCCCCTGAAAGACGCCGGTCAGCGACTTGGGCAGACCCAGACGCGACTGCGCCAGTTCGCCACCAATGTAGAACATGCTCATCAGCAAGGCCGAAAGAACCATGCCCACCGGATGCAGCCGTCCGACAAAGGCAACGATGATGGCGGCAAAGCCGTAGCCCGCCGGCACGTAGGGCGTGAGTTGCCCGATCGGACCCGCCACCTCCAGCGCGCCGGCCAGGCCTGCCGTGGCACCGGAGATCAACAAGGCCAGCCACAGGGCGCTGCGCGACGAAAAGCCGGCATAACGCGCCGCAGCAGGCGCCAGACCACCCACCTGCAGCGAAAAACCGGCACGCGTGCGAAACAGGAAAATCCAGGACGCCAGCACGCCAAGCAGTGCAAGAAATACGCCAATGCTGATGCGTGAGCCGTCGAACAGGCGCGGAATGCGCGTCACCAGCGCAAAGGTTTGGGTCTGCGGAAAGTTGTAGCCCTGCGGGTCCTTCCAGGGACCCGACACCAGGTAGCTCAGCAACTGCACAGCCACATAAACCAGCATCAGACTGACCAGAATCTCGTTGGCATTGAAGCGGTCACGCAACCAGGCCGTGATGCCAGCCCAGACCATGCCGCCGGCAATGCCCGCGAGCATGATGGGGAGCACAATCCAGCCGCTGCTGTTCTTGCCGGCCAGCAAGGCAACACCACTGGCGGCAATGGCGCCCAGCACATACTGACCCTCGGCACCGATGTTCCAGACGTTGGAGCGAAAGCAGACCGCCAGACCCAAGGCAATCAGGAGCAAGGGTGTCGCCTTGACGGTCAGTTCACCCAGCGCGTAGGCGCTGCGGATCGGTTCCCAGAAAAAGACCCTCAAGCCACTCACGGGGTCCTTGCCCAGGGCAGCAAACAGCGCCACGCCAATGAGTACGGTCAGCAACAGTGCCAGCAGCGGAGAGGCATAGCTCCACAGGCTGGATGGCGCGGGCCGGGCTTCGAGTCTAAGCATGCCGCGTCCCGGCCTGTCCCGCAAGAGGGACCTCCAACATCCCGCTTCCAGTTGGGGACAGAGCTGGTTCGCTTCGCGTAACTGCGGTCTGTCCCGCAAGATCCCATAAACCACTCATCCACTCACCGACATTTTCAACCGTCGCCTGAGCGATGGGCAAGGCAGGCGAGAGGCGACCGCGCGCCATCACGTGCAGGCGGTCGCAGAGCTCGAACAACTCGTCGAGTTCTTCGCTGACCAGCAGTACGGCACAACCGGCGTCGCGCAGGGCCAGAATTTCGCCTCGAATCTGCGCCGCTGCGCCGACGTCGACACCCCAGGTCGGCTGCGACACGATGAACAACTTGGGATTGGCGTCAATCTCACGCCCAACAATGTACTTCTGCAAATTGCCGCCCGAGAGCGAGCGTGCCACTGCGGTCGGACCGGAAGCCTTGACATGGAAGCGTTCGATGATGCGTCTGGCATGACTTTCCAACTGCTTGACGCCAATCCAGCCACCGGCAAAGCGCGGATGCGAGACGGCTTCGCTGCGCGTCAGCAAGAGGTTGCGCGAGAGCCCGAGCATCGGCACGGCGCCGCGTCCGAGCCGCTCCTCGGGGACAAAATGGAGTCCGACCCGACGCCGCGAATTCGGTCGCAAACCCGAGGCGTCAAGGTCGCCGATCTGAATCGTTCCGGCGCTCGAGCGAACATCCTCTCCCGACAAGGCGTAGAGCAATTCCTTTTGCCCGTTGCCGGAAACGCCCGCAATGCCCAGCACCTCGCCGGCCCGAACTTCGAGCGTGATGTCATGGAGATCGACGCCAAACTGGTCTTCGCGCGGCAGCGACAGCGCACAAACACGCAACACCGGTGCACCAAGCCGGGGCTGGCGTCGCGTCAGCTTGGGCGGCTCGGCGCCAATCATCAGACGCGACAGGGAAGCATTGGACTCCTGCGCCGGCTGGCAAACCCCGGTCACCCTGCCGCTGCGCAACACGGTGCAGACGTCGCACAGCTCACGGATTTCATGCAGCTTGTGGCTGATGTACAAAATACTGCAGCCTGCGTTGGCAACTTTTTTCAGCACCACAAACAGCTTCTCCACCGCTTGCGGCACCAGCACCGAAGTCGGCTCATCGAGAATCAGAAGTTGCGGCTGGGTCAACAAGGCGCGGATGATTTCAACCCGCTGCATCTCACCAACGCTCAGTGTGTGCACCGGCCGCGTCGGTTCAATATCGAGACCGTACTCAGACGCCTTGGCACTGATGCTTTGCACCACCTCGGCCAGACTCATGCGCCCATCCAGACCGAGCCAGACGTTCTCGGCCACCGTGACGGTGCCAAACAGGCTGAAGTGCTGAAACACCATGGCTATGCCGAGCGCACGCGCCTCTTGCGGATTGCGGATCTGCACCGACCGCCCGTTGAACAGGATGCTGCCGGCATCGGGCTTGACCGCACCATAGATGATCTTCATCAGCGTCGATTTGCCGGCGCCGTTTTCGCCCAGAACCGCATGGATTTGGCCAGGCATGACGCTCATGGACACCGCGTCATTGGCACGCACGCCAGGATAGCTCTTGCTGATATCAGTAAGCTGAAGGCGCGCGGTCGTCATGCAGTTGATGATTTCAAATCGGGAGTCAAACCAGGGAACTTGTGCCAATCACACGCAAAGTTGATGCCAACAAAGTTGTTCCGCAATATCGCGATTCTGCCTGAGCCTGGGCGGCGATGGCCGGGCGGATGCCCGGCACCCCAACTTATTGATCTTTCCAGAATTCAAGACACCAACTTTCGTCATCGCGAGGCCCTGAGCAGAACGTCACTGCGAGCGTAGCGCGGCAGTCCATGCCCCCGGACTTCCTGGATTGACGCGTCGCTACGCTCCTCGCAATGACGAGCCGGACTGTCATGATTTATGGAAGACTCAATAGCTTGCTCTCAGAAACTCGCGCACGCCTTGTCGATTTCTGAGCGCAGTTCGGCATAGTTGCGCGTGACGGGAAAATTCGGAAACTCGTCGATCACGTTTTGCGGCGGACAAAACAGGATGCCGGCGTCGGCCTCGGCCAGCATCGCCGTGTCGTTGTAGGAATCGCCGGCGGCGACGACCTTGAACCTGATTTCCTTGAAGCGACGCACCGCTTCCATTTTCTGGTTCGGCATGCGCAGGTGGTAGTCCACCAGCATGCCGGCGGCATCCGCTTGGAGCTTGTGGCACAGCAGCGTTGGCATGCCTAGTTGCTCCATCAGCGGCATAGCGAACTCGTAGAAGGTGTCGGAAAGAATGATCACCTGGAAGTCGCGCCGCAGGGTGTCGAGAAATTCCTTGGCACCGGGCAGCGGACCTGTCCCGGAAATGACCGCGCGGATATCGCGCAAACCGAGCCTGTGCTGGCGCAGCAGGTCGAGCCGGTATTTCATCAGCTTGTCGTAATCAGGCTCGTCGCGCGTAGTGCGGCGCAATTCCGCAATGCCGGTACGCTGCGCAAATTCGATCCAGATTTCGGGAACCAGCACACCTTCAAGATCAAGACAAACTAATTGCACCAGGATTCTCCAAAAGCAGGCGCCGACGCCAGAGCGCCGACAGGACGACGCGCATCATAAAACAAATGGGAATCGACTTAAGGATTTGACATGGCCGTATCGCTGTGAGTACATAGGGCAGAGCCAGGCTGAACATTACGACTTTGTGCTGTCATGGTGGAAACGACACTTGCGGTCCTGCACCAATAGATGTAGATTGAGCTCATCCATTTGTCGTATGCGGTAAATGGATGAATCGGTTGGTAGACTGTTTTGCATGGGGAGACAACACCGTGACAGACGAATTTCCGAGAGATTTTGCCAAAGGCATCAAGAAATTCAAAGGCACCGACCCGGCGGCCCTGGTCGTCTTGGGCGTGGCGGTTTGCTTGTTGGCCGTGATATTTCTGGTGACCTTCATGCGCTGACGGGTGCGGCCGGTATGGCGGTGATAGGCTCTGTGCTGGGACACGCCAGTTGGTACGCCTATCGAGACTCGGTACCTTGTAAGAATTCAGAAGCTGATTTCTCCGCCCAGCCAAGGCAAGTCGGTCCAAGCTGATTCTGGTTGCCACGAGGCAACCCATGCTCTGATCTCACCGGCCGGCATCGGGCGTCCAATGCAATAGCCTTGCGCCAGTTCGCACCCCAGGTGCAATAACAAGGTGCCATGCTCTGTGGTCTCAACTCCTTCAGCGATCACCTCCCGCCTGAAGGCTGCAGCCAGTCCGATCACGCCCTCCAGAATGGAACGATCATCAGGATCATCGATCATGTCGCAGACGAAGCTCTGGTCGATCTTGATGACCTTCACACGCAGACGCTTCAGATACGCGAGGGACGAGTAACCTGTGCCAAAGTCATCGAGGGCGAAAGTCACGCCAATCTGGGAGCAAGCCTCAATCACATCCGACGCTCGCCAGACGTCCTCAAGAGCACTGGTTTCCAGAATTTCCAGTTCCAGATGATCGGGTAAAACATCCGGGTGCGACGCCAACATTGCCTGCAAACGATCAGCAAAGTCATGTTGCAGGAGTTGGCGGGCGCCAACGTTAACGCTGACGCGCATATCCAGACCTTGCTCGCGCCAACGCTCTATTTGATTCAGGGTGGTGCCGATCACCCACTCCCCAACACTGATCGCCAATGGGTGATTTTCAATGACCGGAAGAAATTCGGCAGGACTGAGCAGTCCACGCTCGGGGTGTTGCCAACGGATCAGAGCCTCCACGCCAATCACTTCACCCGTTCGCATATTGACCTTGGGTTGGTAATGCAGCATCAACTCAGCGTCAGCAAGAGCCTTTCGGATGCGCTCCAGACTCTCATGGTGACCGCGAACGCTGCGATCCTGCTCCGAGTCAAAGACATGGTAACGGTTCTTGCCAGCCAACTTGGCCTGATACATGCCCTGATCCGCCTGCCGCAGCAGTTGATCAGCGTCCACGTCGTCTGTCTGCGGAAAGAAAGTCACGCCCACACTCGCAGAAACCTGAAGATTGAAATCCCCAGCCGGCACAACTTGTGCGGCCGCAGCCAACAAGCGATCGAGCATCGGCAATGCGTCAGCCACGCTTTCCAAATCTATCAACACGGCAACGAATTCATCGCCCCCCATACGGGCAAGGGTATCGCCTTGCCTCAATGTGTCTTTCATGGCGCCAGCGACTGCCACCAACATGAGGTCACCATGATCATGTCCGTATCGGTCGTTGATCGCCTTGAAACCGTCCAGATCGATGAATGCAACAGCCAGCACCTGCCTGCGCCGCTGTGCATGCGCCATGGCCTGGTGCAATCGATCAGCCAGCAGCGCACGATTGGGCAGTGAGGTCAGCGTGTCGAAATGCGCGATGCGCTCGAGTTCCCGTTCATGGTCTTTGGCTGGTGTAATGTCCGAGAACAGGCCGACATACTGTTGCGTGATGCCGCCGCTGTCCCGCACTGCACTGATGGTGATCGACTCCGGGAACACATCGCCGTTTTTGCGGCGATTCCATATTTCCCCACTCCAATGGCCCTGCCCTGTCAGTTCCTGCCACAGAGATCCGTAGAACTCCCTGGTTTGACGACCTGAGGAGAGGAAGCGCGGATTTTTTCCTATAACCTCATCGCGGGCATAGCCCGTGATGCGGCTGAAGGAATCATTGACTTCGCGGATGTTGGCGTTGGCGTCCGTGATCATGATGCCTTCGCGAGCATGGGTAAAGACATTGAATGCAAGAAGTAGGCGTTCCTCATTGCTTCGACGCTCGGTGACATCGGAAATGACGCCGATAAAGCCGCGATCGACGCCATTGGGGTCGAAAAAGCGGTTTCCCGTCAGATGACACAAAAACGTTGATTGGCCTTCGCGCCAGTACAACCGGTCCAGGTCAGCTGAATTTGATGTGCCATTGAGCCACTTGATCACCACAGTTGATTGGACCTCGCGCTCGGGTGGAGGTAGCAAGGAGACATATTCCTGCCCCTCCATGGCATGGATTGGGCGTCCAAACATGATGGCCATTTGCCTGTTGACCTTGGCAAGACGACCGGACTTGTCAACCAGAAAGATTCCGACGCTGGCGGTGTCAAGAATCTGCTTCAGCATGTCTTCGCGCTGTGCCAAGGTGTCAGTAAGTCGGTTGAACCCGACAAGCAACTCACCTATCTCATCGAGCCGAGTGACGGGCAGGGGTTGAACAGGCTGCGTGCCGTCTGTCGTTTGCAGTTTGCGGGTTGCAACAAGTATTGGCCCAAGTTGTTGCCGCAGCATTTGTCGGGTGAACAGCCAAATCAGGATACCCCCTACCAGGGTAACCGCCGCTGCGGCAATTCCCAATTGCCTTTGCATGGTGTCAACCGTGGCAAATGCCTCTTTGGTTGGCAAGGTTGCCACCAGGAACCAGCCTGCCGTCGGGATGCGCTTGGCGGCAGAGAGCTCTTCCACGCCACGGGAACTGACTGCAACGCCAAATCCCTCAAATCCATCCGCATACTTGTCATGCATCGAATTGGCACCCGGAGACGGGGACGATTGCAAGACCCTGCTCTTGTCCGTCGCCGTAACGATCAGTTTGTGCTGCGGGGCGAACAGAAGGAAGCCGCCGGTGTTGCCGTATTGGCCATTGGTGATCTTGTCGAGGAAGTTGGGCTTGCCCAGATTGATCGTGCCAACCAGGGTTCCAAACACGTTTCCACTTGCATCGCGAAGCGGGGCCGAGATGCTGAATATGGGGGCTTGCAGCATTTTGCCCATGGCGGGCTTGCCAATAATGGACTTGCCGGTCATCAGTGGGTCCGATACGGTCTCGCGGTCCATGTAGTTGACGCCGATCCGATTCATCGTCTTTGGAAAATCAGCGATGGCAGTGCCGTGGCTATCCGTGGCGAACACGCCTCCATTGAACAGCAGTTCCAGGAGCGGGCGATTATCAAGAAGAGTCTGCAATTGCGTTGGGATGCTCACCATCTGCGGTGTGACTTCGGCGGCAATTCTCTCGATGGCACTTAGGCGTTCAGACAGTCCTTCATCGATATGAGAGGCTACCAGTGAAACAGTAGAGTATTGTTGTTTCCCCAACTGTTGCTGCATGTCCGAGCGCAACATCCGGCTGCCATAAATGGTATAGGCCCAGACACAGATGGCACAAACAATCAAGGTAAGAGCCGTGACTCTTGTTCTGAGGGAGGTCCAGTTAAAGAACTTCTTCATGGTTCGAGCAGTCCGGTACAGAGGGGGAGGGCCAACCCAAGCTCAGCGATGACAGGAAATTCGGCTCATATCAATCCAGTCTGACGATTTTGTCCGAAGGGTGGAGCAATGAAATGATGCCAATTCACACCGCTATTGGACGAATTGACATGCTCCTCTGCGCCCGGGAACCTGCCCCACATGAGCGCCCCACATATGAACACGGCAATTGAAAGCATGGTGCCGATATCAACCAGCTGTGCTGCATCGGTCTTGCCAAAGTAAGAAGCAACGGCAAGCGTTGCGCTTGCCTGCAATATCAAAGTGATGGCAATGAGTCTGAAGATCTTTCGATAGGGAATGTGCACCCCTACTTCATGAATCCGATGATTGTCATTGTCGATTTCCGGACTGCTTTGCATATTTCAACTCTCCTGAGTGAGTCGCCTCTGATGTGCGAGAGTTCCAACGCGCGCGATGAGGTCGGTTGATCCGCCCGCGGAAACAGGAACGATAAGTCGGATCGGCTTGGAGGGGTATTGCCCCTGAGCTTGGCAAGGCAGTGCAGCTGCGGCCAGAGCTGTGCACACAGCGCGTAGCAAGACACGGCGGTGAATGGCATTCATTTGAAATCTCCCTGCGCCAAAGTCGGGTGGCGTGCCCGGTCCATGTTTGTTCTGTCAAGCAATGTGCGCCTGCATATTTCTTGTTACCAGAGTGCTTACCCTGCTGGTAATCTGTACAGACGAAACTCTTCAAGTCTCAGCCCGGTGCCAAGCAAAATCACCAGCGCTCCAAATCAGTCACCTGATTTCCGTCAATGGAGCATGGCAAACGCCTCGAACTCCTGAACTGGCAACGGCCGACTAAACAGATAGCCCTGGTAGTTATGGCAGCCCAGACTGGCAAGAAAGTCACGCTGTGCCTCGGTCTCCACACCTTCGGCGATCACTGCCAGCCCCAGGCTGTCGGCCAGTGCCACCACTGTCCTGGCAATGGCAGCATCGCCGGGGTCGATCAGGATGTCGCGCACAAAGCTCTGGTCGATCTTGAGTTGATCCAGCGGCAGGCGCTTCAAGTAGCTCAGAGACGAATAGCCGGTGCCAAAGTCGTCCAGAGAGAAGCCCACGCCTCTTGCCTTGAGGGCATCCATCTTGGCAATCACGTCTGCCACATCCGCTATCAGCAAACTCTCGGTGAGTTCGAGCTTGAGCAGATACGGGTTTGCGCCTGTGCGCTCGAGCGTCATCAGCACGCGATCGACAAAGTCCCTCTGGTGAAATTGCCGTGCGCTGACATTCACTGCCACCGTCAGGTGTGCCATCTCGGGCTGGCTGGCCCAGTGCGTCAGTTGCCTGCAGGCAGTCTCCATCACCCAGTCGCCGATCGGCAGGATCAGCCCGTTTTCCTCCGCCAGCGGGATGAACTCTGCCGGTGACACCATGCCTAGTTTCGGATCGGGCCAGCGCAGCAGCGCCTCGACACCCGTGATCCGACCCTGTGCGGTCACCTGCGCCTGGTAGTGCAGCAGAAACTGATGGGATACGATGGCCTCACGCAGAGCAGCCTCCATCGCGACACGGGAGTTGACCACAGTCTGCATCCCGGGGTCGAAAAAGCGCAGCGTATTGCGCCCACGCTCCTTTGCCTCGTACATGGCCAGTTCGGCCCGCTTCAGGGGCTCGACCGTGTCCTCGTGCTGTTCGCCGAACAGGGCGATGCCAATGCTGGCATTGCAGGACACCTCGGCACCCTCGATCTGGTAGGGCTGCCTGATCGCGGCAAAAATCTTGTTGGCCGTCGTTTCGGCGTACATGGCTGCTTCCAGCTTGCTCTGGTCCAATTGCTTCAGAAGCACCACGAATTCGTCGCCGCCCAGGCGAGCCACGGTTTCGCCCTCGTGAACGCAAGCGCTCAAACGCATGGCAATCTGCTGCAATAGCTGGTCGCCCCGCGCATGACCCAGGGCGTCGTTGAGGTTCTTGAAACGGTCCAGATCGACCAGCAACAGCGCGCCCTGGCGCTGCTCGTGTTCCCCGGCGATCATGGCTTGCTGCAGCAGAATGACCAGCATCCGGCGGTTTGGCAACCCGGTCAGCAGGTCGGAGAAGGCCAGGCTCTCGATCTGCTCCTCTGCGGCCTTGGCGGAGGTGATGTCGCTGAAGGTGCCCACATAGTGCGTCAGCAAGCCCTGTGCATCCTTCACTGTGCTGATGTTGAGTTGTTGCGGATAGACCGCGCCATTCTTGCGCCGGTTCCATATTTCGCCATGCCACTGGCCGGTGCGGGACACGCACTCCCACATGGCGGCATAAAAGTCTGCGCCATGTCTGCCTGAACTGAGCAAGCGCGGTGTCTGCCCCACTGCCTCCTCGGCCGTGTAACCCGTGATCCCGGTGAATCCCTTGTTGATCCGCAGGATAACCTGCTGTGGATCGGTGATGAACATGGCTTGCTGCGCCTCGAAGGCGACCGCAGCGATGCGTTGGGATTCTTCGGCGAGCTTGCGCTGGCTGATGTCGCGCGTGATGGACAGAATGCAGGGCGCACCGTCGATCATCATGATTCTCGCCGACATCTGGGCCGCAATCAACTTGCCGCTCTTGGTGACGAAGTCGGCCTCCAGAGCTTCACAGAACCCGTCACGCTGCAGTGCTTGGACCAGTCTTTGCCGATCTGCCTGCTCGCGCCAGATGCCAATCTCAAGCGAACCCTTGCCCAGAACATCCTCGCGATTCCATCCGGTCAGGCGCGTGAAACCTTCGTTGATGTCGATGTACATCCCATCGGCCACGCGATTGATATTGACGGCGTCGGGGCTGGCCCGGAACGCGGCTCGGTAGCGTTCTTCGCTTTCGCGCAGGGTAGTTGCCAGCGCTTTTCTCTCATTCAATTCAGATTGCACCCGGGCATACAGCTGTGCATTCTGTTTGGCGGAGGCAATGTGCAGTGCCAGCGATTCCAGGAGTTGCAACTGGTCCTGGGAAAAGGCGTTCGGGCGACAAGACATCGCCTGCACCACACCCGTGACCCGGTCACCGACTTTGAGCGGGACAATCAGTGCCGACTGTGCGACCTCTTCCTCCGGGTCAACTTGTTCGACCAGCTCATGCGTCTGGTCGTTCACAAAATAGCTGGTGCGTGCGGTCTTGACCGTCGTCTGGTAGTCGTTGAGCAACAGGGACTTTCCGCTGCGAATGACGAGGCTTTGGGTGCCTCGACCTTCTTCTTCCAGGGGAATCGGCGGAAAAGCACTGACATCGAGCGGCTGCCTGTTCATCACGAAGGCGCGACAGGTGATCAGTTGTGTCTCAGAGTCGAACGCAGACACCAGAAAATCGCAATCGGGCGCTATGATGGACATGAAATCGTCGATGATCCGATAGATTTCATTCAGGTCCAGCGTGCTGCTCAATCGCTGGCTGGCTTCATACAGCAGGCGCAGCCGCTCGCTTTGCGCCTGAATGAGTTTGTCTGCCAGTTTGCGCTCGGTGATGTCGCGTATCGAGATGAGAGTCGCCGTCTTGCCAGCAAAATCAATCGGCCTGCTGTGCACTTCCACATCAATGGCGGTTCCGTCGAGCTTGAGGCACTTTTGCTCGGTGAACGGCATCCTTACGCCCTGCTCGACACCGGCCCTGAGCCGCTCACGCACGATGTCTCTGGAATCGGGGTGAACCAGATCAAGGACCGCCTTGCCCAGCAGTTCCTCATCAAACGCCGCGCCAAGCATTTTGATAGCGGCAGGGTTTGCGAAGATGATTTTCTGGCCGTCATGGACGACCAGTGGCTCAGGTGTCCATTCAATCAGCGTGCGGTAGCGCGCCTCGGGCGAAGGGTCGGCACCTTGCGACAGTGCCGCCTCAGCCCGGCTGGACAGACCTTCAATCAAATTTGTCACCG